>NZ_QRGP01000001.1:1847245-2155120 GCF_003367235.1 Sphingorhabdus pulchriflava | reverse complement strand
CAGATGCGGCGGACGAGGTGGAGGGCGGCGATACCGGAAGCGAAGATGCGCTGGAGGAGTTCGACGAGCAACGCCTTGCGGCGTGAGCGGGGAGCGGGCGGCAATGTGCCGCCCGCTCTTGTCCGCACCGCCAGCGCCACAAAGCCCCGCCCGGCAGCGCCGGGCGGGGCTTGAGCGCATGGTCAGTTGGGTTGCGGTTCGGCACGAATCCGAGCGGATGATGCCCATGCCGGACTCCGCCCGCGAACAGGCGGGCGGATCGGGGCGGGGCGGGATGCTGGCCTGGCCGAACCCGTCGCCACCTCCCTGCGGTCTGCGTCAGCGGCCCCGTCAACGTCAGTCGCCGAAGCCCGGTGCGACGGGGCATTCTCATTCCCTGCCCTCTCGGCAGGATGCCGCAGCTCCAACCGGCAAGCCCATCATCCAGTTCCGCCAGCGGATGCGTCAGCCGGACATTGAACGCGCCGACCGATCCTTGCCACAACTCCTTGCGCGCGAAGGCCAGAATCCGCGCTCACCCACGGCCTCGTCAATGGCTTTGGTTGGCAGCGGACGGCTGCGCCTCTTGCCCCTTGCTGCAACGGGGCAGCCCGAACTTTCTTCCCCTGGGCTGCGCCCATTCCTCGCGGGACAAGAAAGCCCGGTCTGCCCCGTCCTCCACTACGTTGCGGCCCTCCGGGTGCAGCGGTTCAAGCCCCTGCCTCAAACCAGCCATCGAGGCCGCGAATGAGCGCGGGGTTCGACCAACCCAAGGAGAAGCATCATGGCAAACATCGGCACCTTCAAGAAGTCCGGCGACACCAACTACACCGGCGAGATTGTCACGATGAGCTTGCAGAAGAAGAACGTCACCATCGTCGCCGAGGAACCGAGCGAGAACGAAAACGCCCCCTCGCACCGGGTGTTCGTGGCCAAGGCCGAGATCGGCGCCTGCTGGCAGAAGACCTCCAAGGAAGGCCGCGACTATCTCTCGATCAAGCTCGACGATCCCAGCTTCACCGCCCCGATCTTCGCCAGCCTGTTCGCCGACGAAGACGGCAAGACCTTCAATCTGATCTGGTCGCGCGCCCGCACCTCGAACGGCAACTGACCGCTGCACCCAAGCCCCGTCCGGCGCTGCCGGGCGGGGCTTTGGCGTGCTTATTCGATTCATGCGGTCAAGCATTCGGGCCTGGCGCCAAGAGTTGTGCATGTCCTGCTGCGAACTGTTCTGATAGGAGGCTCGGATGCGGCATCACTACGTTCCGCAATTCCTTCTCCGCCGCTGGACAGACGCAGCCGGGAAGCTGCGCACCTACACGATGCGCGGTGGTCGCCTGATGCAAAAGGACATGGGGCCGAAATACACAGGCTACGAGAACGGGCTTTATGCGCTAGTCGCCGGGGTGTTGGGGTTTCCCGAAGATCATCTGGAGAAGCGGCTGTTCGGCCCGATTGACAATGATGCTGCCGTGGCCTTGGACAAGATTGAGCGGCGCGCAGTTCTGACCGAAGATGACCATATCGCTTGGACGTTCTTCCTTTGCTCTTTGCGAGTGCGCCAACCCGATGTTCTCGAATTCTTGCGAACCGAGGGCAAGCAGCATCACGCAGAGATACTGGCGCGCCTGGACAACGAGACATTGCCGGCCGGTATTCCGAACACCGAGCAGTGGTTCAACCGTCACTTCCCAGGCGGCATTGATGCGGCGACTCTTACCTCGTGGCTGCCACGCATGATTCTGCACGACGACGTCGCCGATCGGTTCGGCGGCTTGCATTGGTGGTGCCGCGAGTTCGAGGCCGACGCGCCGAGGTTGTTGCTGTCGGATTTGCCCATTCATTGGGAAGGCGGGTTCAATCAGCCGGGCTTCTTCATCCAGTTGCCGATTGGCCCGGATCGCATCTTTTTCGGAACCGCCTCGGCTGAGACCGAGCAGATCCTTGGAACGATGCCTGCTGATCAATTGATCCCGAGCGTCAACCGCTCGACGTTGGCATCTTCTTCGCAGCGGTTCTGGGCGACGACAGATGGCGGCCTCGACGCGTTCGTCGAAGCCAACCGGGATGTGATCGGCAAGAATGTCGCGCCCTTTCGCTCCTTCGCACCCTGGAACCGAAAGCTGCCGGAAGGTGACGCGCACGAGAGCGGCGCCATTTCTGAGCGCGGATGACTTTTCGCCCGCCATCCCCCTGCCAACAGATATGCACGCTGGACGCCAGTTCCAGCGTCTGCACCGGCTGCGGTCGCACAATCGGCGAGATCGCCGAATGGGGACGCGCGACCGCCAGCCGTCAGCAGGAAATCGTCCGGCGATCTTCGGCCCGCATGGGAAGCCGCGCTTCCCATCCAGCCTGAAACCTCAAACCCCCAAGCGCACCCGAAGCCCCTTATTGTCCGAAACAAAAGCCCGCTTTGGGTGCGCTTGTCTTAGGGGGTTTGTCTGATTTGTCTTTAATGCAGGATATGCCTAGCGGCGCGTGTTGTCATACATTGCCCGTGTTTCTCACAGGCATGTTTGATGGCGACAAATCATCTTCCGAACACGGCGATGCTCAGCATCCGGCTCGACGCCGATGCGCTCGCGGCGTTCGACAGGGTGGCGGTGGGGCGTGGCGGACGCAGCGCGCTGGTCCGGCAGATGATCGAACAGACGCTGCGCGAGAGCGATCATTGCCCCCTCATCGACCGTCCCGAGGGCGCGGCGCGCAATCGGGTTTCGGTGCGCTTTACCGATGTCGAGATCGCCGTGATCGAGGTCCGGGCGGCGCAACGTTCGACCGATCGCGCAGGCTGGATCAAGGCATTGGTGCGCCGTCACCTGGCCCTGAAATCGCGGGTCGATGACGGGCTGCTCGCCGAACTCGCACCGATCAGGATGCAGTTGCTGCGCATCGGCCGCAATCTCAACCAGGCGATGAAAGCGGCGAACACGGCCATGCTCGAAACCGGCGACAAGAGAATCGCACCCGAGCTGCGCCGGATCGCCGACATGCGGATGGAAGTGTCCGAACAGGTGACAGCCGTTGGCGATGCCATGCGCGGCGATGTCAGCTACTGGACGGTAGCCGATTGATGGGTCTGGAATCCGCCCTGTGGGAAGCGACGCGCCCTGCCTTCCGGGTGCGCTACATCCATGATCCCAATGGCCCGCAGCATATCCCGCTCTATGCCAGCTACGGTGTTGCGACTGGCCCGACCGCACGGGCCAAGCTGGCGCGGATCGTCCGCAAAGCGCCCGAGGTTGTGGTCAAGGTCACGGGGCGTCAGCGGGGCGGCACCCATGTAAAAGCCCATCTCGACTATATCGGGCGCAAGGGTGCCTTGGGCATCGAAACCCGTGATGGCGAAATCCTGACCAGCAAGGACGACATCGCCGAACGCGCGGCGGAGTGGAGTGACACGCTCCGATGGCGGTCGCGGCCCACGGTATCATCGGTGTCGCTGATCTTCTCGATGCCCGAAGGCACCGACCCCGACAAAGTTTTGGGAGCCGTCCGCGCGCTCGCCCATGCCGAGCTGAGCGACAACCACGATTATGTCTTAGCCCTCCACACCGACACGCCGCGCCCGCATGTGCATCTGACGGTGCAGGCCGAGGGGCTTGATCGCACCCGGTTCAATCCCCGTCCGGTTCAGCTCAATCGTTTCCGCGAACGCTTTGCCCGTGAACTGCGCGCGCTTGGCGTTGCCGCCGAAGCCACGCCGAGACGTGCGCGTGGTAAGGGTATCGCCGGATCGAGCATGGCCCTGGTCAAGCTGCGGGCGCGGCTACGGGCGGAGGGGAGTCGCCGGATCACGAACGCAGACCGCCGCACCAATGAACAGGCCATCGCGGTTGCGCGGGGTCAGGATCAATTGCCGCCGTTCATCGCCGCAGGCACGTTCCGGTGGCAAGAGATACGCCGCGCCTATGAGCAAACCGCCACTGAGCTGGACGCCACCGGACAAGCCGACGACCGGGAGCTTGCAAGCGATGTTCGTAAATTCCTCGACAAGCATCAGGACATGAATGCCACCCCCGAAGTTTTTGCGGCATACCATGCGCGGAGGATGGTGCCCGATCAAAGCAAGGCGCCGTTGCCTTCAACCAATCGACCGCCCAAGGATCAAGGACGAGGGCGCTAATTGATTGCTACCGCACACATGTCGTTGACAGCGAAGCGCGAAATTTGCTCTATAGAGGCATGGGGACCGCGATCACCCCATGAGGCGACATGCTGAAGTATCGCGTCCTACTCGATTCGAGGACGCCGCATGTCTGCTCTAAATACAATTCCTATTGAAAAACTTGTCCGGCTGATTGGCACTGCCAATGGGCCAGCCATTCTCGATGTTCGCACCAATGAAGATTTTGCTGCCGACCCGCGTTTGATTCCCGGTGCTGTCCGCAAGGCAGTGGATGATATTGCCGATTGGGCACCTTCCTTTGCCGGGCAGAATGTTATCGCTGTTTGCCGTGCGGGCCACAGCCTCAGCCAAGGGGCCGCTTCATGGCTGCGTCAGGCAGGGTCCGATGCCGACGCCCTCGACGGCGGAATGGCTGCCTGGGCGAAGGCTGGACACCCGCTGGTGCCGGAATCCGCGTTGCCGCCCCGCGATGCGCGAGGTCGGACGGTCTGGGTAACACGCGCACGGCCCAAGGTCGATCGTATCGCCTGCCCTTGGTTGATTCGGCGTTTTGTCGATCCCAGCGCGGTGTTTCTGTTCGTCGCCCCCAATGAGGTCGCAGGCGTGGCAGAACGCTTTGGTGCGACGCCGTTCGATGTTGAGGGCGACGGCATAGTCTGGAGCCATGATGGAGAACGCTGCACATTCGACGTGATGGTTGAAGGGTTCGGTCTCGCGGGACTGCTGCCGCTGACGCATCTCGCGCTGATCGTGCGTGGGGCGGATACCGCGAGGCCCGACATTGTGCCCGAGGCCGCAGGCCTCGTTGCCCTGTCGCTTGGCTTGTCCCGGATGTTCGCCGATGACCTCGAACAGCTCGATGCCGGAATGCTGATCTATGACGCGCTTTATCGCTGGTGCCGCGATGCGACCGGCGAAACGCATGACTGGGTATCTCACCAACCCAAGGGTTCGCGCGCCAAGGCGGTGACGCCATGAGCGCCGCGCCAGTAGTGGACATGCCGCGCGTTGCCAGCATTCCAGCTCCTGTTTCCTTGGGCGAAGCATTCTGGGTCTGGCTAAGAATCGCGGCGCTGTCGTTCGGCGGCCCCGCCGGACAAATCGCGGTGATGCACCGCATCCTTGTCGATGAGAAGCGGTGGATCGGCGAGCATCGCTTCCTCCATGCGCTCAACTACTGCATGTTGCTGCCTGGCCCCGAAGCCCAGCAGCTCGCCACTTATATCGGATGGCTCATGCACAAGACGCGCGGTGGCCTCGTTGCTGGCGGATTGTTTGTTCTGCCCGGTGCCATCGCGATCATGGCGTTGAGCTGGATCTATGCGCTCTATGGCCACGTTGGCATAATCTCCGGTCTGTTCTTCGGCCTCAAGTGCGCTGTGCTTGCGGTAGTGCTTCAGGCGGTCATCCGGATTGGCAGCCGCTCACTCAAGAACACGGTAATGCGGAGCCTGGCCGCGGCCGCATTCGTGCTGATCTTCTTCTTCAACGTGCCATTTCCGCTGATCGTGCTGGCTGCCGGCGTGATCGGCTTCTTTGGCGGACGCGCTGGCGTCGCCGCGTTCCAGGTAGGTGGCGGACACGGTGCGGCGAGCGGGAAAATCGTTGCCGACGCCGACACGCTCTTGGGCGAAGTGCTCCCTGCCCATGCCAACCCGACCATCGGGCAATCGCTGCGCCAGGCGCTGGTATGGCTCGTCCTCTGGCTTGCCCCGGTCGCAGCCCTGTTCGTGCTGATGGGCGAGGGCAGCGTGTTCACGCAGATCGCCACCTTCTTCTCCAAGATGGCGGTGGTGACCTTCGGCGGCGCCTATGCCGTGCTGGCCTATGTCGCCCAGCAGGCGGTCGAGCATTATCACTGGCTGTCCGCGCGCGAGATGCTCGACGGACTCGGCATGGCGGAGACCACGCCGGGACCGCTTATCATGGTGCTGCAATTTGTTGGCTTCATGGGGGCCTTTCGCAATCCCGGGATGCTCTCGCCGCTTCTCGCCGGCACACTGGGTGGGCTGCTCGCTACCTGGGTCACGTTCATCCCCTGCTTCCTGTGGATTTTCCTTGGCGCGCCGTTCATTGAACGGATGCGCGGCAACAAGGCGCTATCGGGTGCGCTATCGGCGATCACCGCCGCCGTGGTCGGCGTGGTGCTCAATCTCGCCATCTGGTTTGCAATCCACACGATCTTCCGCGTGGTGCAGCCGTTCAGCGCAGGCCCGATCCATTTCGACCTGCCGCAACTAGCCAGCGTCGATCTTTGGGCGCTGGCAATATCGGCGGTCGCAATAGTAGCCATGTTCCGCATGAAGGTGGGCATTTTTACCACGCTGGGCGGCGCTTCTGCTGCTGGCATTGCCCTCCACTTTGCCGGAGTGCTGGCATGACCAAATCCACTCCATCCAACCAACCAAAGGAATCTGCCGTGACCCAGCGCACAATCGACCGCCGTGACCTGCTGGGCGCCAGCGCCTTGCTGACTGCGGGCGCAGCAATGCTCGGATCGACCGGAGCCGCCGCGCAGGCCGCCATCGCAACAGGCCCGGCACCGGCAAACGGTCCGGCCTTCGCCCCGCAGCCGCTACCCCTGCCGTTCGATCCTAAGGCGATTGCCGGCCTGTCGGAGAAGCTGCTCGTGAGCCACCACGACAACAATTACGTTGGCGCAGTGAAGCGGCTTGCAACGATTGAAAACCAGCTCGCCGCACTCGACCCGGCCACGGCACCGAACTTCACCCTGAACGGCCTCAAGCGCGAAGAGCTGATCGCCTGGAATTCGATGATTCTGCACGAGGTCTATTTCGCCGGCCTTGGCGCACCGACCCGGCCCGGCGGCGCATTGGCTTCGGCGATCGAGCATAGCTTCGGCAGCGAGGCCCGCTGGCGCAGTGAGTTCGTCGGAATGGGCAAGGCGCTTGGCGGCGGTTCGGGCTGGGTGGTTCTCAACTACAGCAGCCGCGATAGGCGTCTCGTCAATCAATGGGCGGCCGATCACACCATGACTCTGGCAGGCGCGACGCCGATCCTCGTGCTGGATATGTATGAACATGCCTATGCCATCGACTATGGCGCAAAGGCCGCTGCCTATGTGGATGCCTACATGGGATCTGTGAACTGGACTTCGGCGGACACCAGATTTGCGAAAGCCTCGGCACCCTGACGCTGTTCTTGCTGCCTATCGGGATCGCCCGTCCCGCTGCAACACCTGTTCCTGCGTGATTTCGCGCACTCTTTGTGCTTGCTGGTTCCGCACCTGGATCACGGCGATCCTGTCACCCCTGGCGATGCGGATGGCGACTTCCTGCCTTCTCGCCTCGACCTCCTTTGACGCCTTGACCGGATCGTCGGGATATTTCGCACGGGCAATCGAGATGGTTTGGGCCACCAGACTTTGCGCGCGGCGCAGGTCCGGATCACGCGCGTTTTCGGCGTGGGACTGGCTCAGAAACCGCTCGGAGAGGGTCTTGAACGTGCTCAGCGATTCCCCGGTCGGCAGTGTTCTTGTTCCAGCCTTCGGCCCCTCGCGGCGCTTCTCGCGTTCGGCGAGCCTTGTCCGTAGGCGCTCAGCTTCGGCCTCGACTACCTTGGACGGGCTGTAATTCTCGACCGCCAGCCCTTGCGCTGCGGCGGCGAGATAGGCCGCCTTTTTGAACTTGTCGCCGCCGCTAACCGTGATCGACGTCCAGCCGTTCGCCTTGGCGATCCGTATGATGTCGGGAAGGGCGTCGATATTGCTGGTCTTGAGACGGTCGCCCGCGATCCGCACGATCGGCGTCTTGTCATCCGAGGTGCGGTAGAGCTTGTTGCCGACGCGCAGAAATTTGCCCGTGAGATCGTCGGTGACGGTCGGCGGTTCGGATTTGCGCCTGGGCTTTTCCGGGGCAGCCTTCGCCGTGACCGGCTTGGGCCTTTCAGTCCGACTGCGCCCCGAAGGCGCGCTTCCTTCCTGTTCATCAGCCATGCTCGTCGCCTTCCTCTATGATGATGCTTGCGTGGCCGTTGCGATCCAACGTCAGCAGATCGGCAAAGAAGCTCGGATAGTCTTCGGTGCGGATGTCGTCCTGCGTCAGCGGATGGGCGGGGTTTCCCACCGCCTCATCGTCGGTCATGTCGCGGAACGGTGAAGGTGCAATATTCCGGCGTTTTTGCTTTTCGAGGGGCGGAACCACGATCGGCGGGAAAGCCCGTTTCTTGAAAAAGCGGCTTTTGAAGTAGAATATCTTGCTACCGATGATCGGCGGAATCCCACCGCGCAGCAGGATCAGCCTGTCCGTTGGAAACTGCATCAGCTCCTGCGGCAGCAACAATGCGCGGCGCTGTTCGGAAATGGACTTCGAGCGGTTGGCGAGCAGGCCGTTGATCGTGAGCGATCGAGTGACACTCTCCTGCCCGACATAGCCGATGCGATCCGACAGCTCGTTCGCGACCCGCAGTTCCTTGGGGGTGAAGGCCACTTCGACCCCGCAGTTGGCGACGATTTCGTCGGCGACATGCTCGCCGTAAACACCGCGCAATTGCGAGCGCGACTGGATCACCGGGAGCAGGCGGATACCGTAGCCCGCGACATAGGCAAAGGCGCTGGCAATGACCGAGGCGCGGCCAAGCCGGGCAAACTCATCGAGGATGACCAGCACGGGAACCGGCTTGGTGTCATCGGGCAATTCCCGGACATTCAGGTCAATGAGCTGCTGGAACAGCAGATTATAGAGCGGGGCGATGCGGTCGAGTTCGTCGGGCGATACGCCGAGGTAGATCGAGATATGACGCTTACGCAGGTCGCGCAGGTCGAAATCGCTCGCCGAGGTTGCCGCATCGACCAGCGGATTGAGCCACAGGCCGAGGACATTGGTGATGGTCTTCTTGATGTCGGCGAAGCTGTTATCCGAACCACCGGCGAAATCGGCGAGCGCCGTCCGGCATCCCACCGACAGGCAGAGGCTGGGGTTCGCCAACTCCTTTTTGAAGAAGCTCCGCGCGTCGCCTTCGGTTAGGTAACGGTAGATCGCGCCCATCGTCAGCGGTTCGTCGCTGGTTTCCGCGAGCCAGGCCCCGACACCGGCGAAGCCGGTGCGCGCGCCGTTCGCCCAAAAGGCTTCGCCGCGTTCGGGTACGACGAACAGCATGGTCGCGATCTTTTGCAGCTCGATGATTACGTCGTCGGGGTCGCCGCGGTCGATATAGGCGAGCGGGTTGTATCGCGCGGTGCGCGCCTGCCGGTCGGTCGGGTTGAACAGGAAAACCTGCTGCCCGTAGTGCGCGCGGAATCCCGCGCTCGCATCGAAATTTTCGCGCTTGACGTCGAGGACGACGACCGAGCCTTGCCATGTCAGCAGATTGGGAATGACGACGCCGGTGCCTTTGCCCGAACGGGTCGGCGCTTCGACCAGGACATGCTCGCTGCCGCCGAAGGTCAGGAAACGCCCGCCCTTGCGCCCGACGACGATGCCAGCGGCCGAGCGGAAGCCGTGCCGCTTGAGTTCGCGTTCGCTGGCAAACCGTGCAGCCCCGTGGAGCGGCGCGCCGCGCGCCCATAGCGCATAGACCAGTCCGGCGAGCAGGGTGAGTCCACCCGCCAATCCGCCCGCCATCGCCTTCGCGACGCGCGGGTCGCCGCGATAATACCAGACGAATTGCGGCATTTTGAGCGGGTCATAAGCTGCCACCGGAAGCCCCAGGATCACCCATCCGATCATGCTGGCGATGGCGAGCGCGATCAGCAGCCCGAGCGGCACGCCGATCAGCAGCCGTGCCGCCCCGCCGTCAGGTGAGGTGCCTGCTCTCTGGATCATAATAGATCTCCGTCACGCGAAACTCGCCGCCCACTTTCTTGGTCTGGACGACGACATCGACGAGCATCTTGAGCAGCGCGCGAATGTCGCCGCGCGCCAGATCGGAGCCGCCTTCGCTTTCCTTGACCAGTAGAGTCAGTTGCTCGAACGCCAGCTCCGCCGAGTCCGCATGAATGGTGGTGATCGAGCCCGGATGCCCCGAGTTGACGTTGCGCAGGTAAAAGAAGGCCGTCCCGTCGCGCAGTTCCTGGAGCAAGATGCGGTCGGGCCGCATCCTGAGCGCGCTTTCGAGCAAGTGTTTTGCGGTGACGTTGGCGGTGCCCTGGCCGTCCTTGGCGTAAAGCATGTGGACGACATTCTTATGCGGGACGATCAGCTCGCGCGTGTCCTCGATCGTCAACAGCCGTTCTTCGGGCGGGATGAGTTGGATCAGTCCCTTGGACAGCGTGGTCTTGCCCGAGCCGGTCGCCCCCGAGATCAGGATGTTGAGCCGGGCCTTCACCGCGCGGTCGAAGAATTCCACGTGGCGGCCGGCCTTGAGCAGCGCGAGCAAGTCCAGTTCCTGGGCCGACACCTGCTTTTCGGCGATCCGCGTTTCCTTGAACAGCCCCGTCGCCTCGAAATCGGCCAGCGTCATCGTGACGGTCGAGGGTTTGCGCACGGTGATCGACACCGTTTCATCGGGGACAACCGGCGGCACGATGATTTGCACCCGCTCGCCGGTCGGGAAAATGGTCGAGACGATCGGGTTTTCGCGGGTGATGTCCTGGCTGGTGAATGCCGCAGCGGCGGTCGCAAGCGCCGTCAGGTTCCTGAAATCGAGGCTGGGCTCGCTTTCCCATGTCCAGCCGCCGCGCCGTTCGATTCCGACCTCGCCGGGGCGGTTGATGACCAGTTCGGTGACGCACTCGTCGTCGAGATATTTGCGCAACGGGGCCGTCACGCTGTCGAGCACAGCGGTATTTTTTCCCGGTGCCGCCATTATTTGAGGCTGAGGCCGTAAACGGTCGAGAAATCGAAATCCTGGGCCACGGTGATTCCGACATCCTCTCCCTGGTTTTTGCGCAGCACCGGCTTGATCTGACCGTTCTGTTGCAGGATCGTCGAAGCCGCGTCGGAGGGGACGCGGGTGGTATTGGAGGCGCTGTTGCCGACCGCTTCCGCGCCCACGGTGGCTGCGTCTTCGACCAGGCTGAACAGCAGGGCCGTGCCGAAGCGCTGCCAGAAGAAGTTGTTGACGCGCCCGTCCATGCCGCCGCGACCCAGCGCGTCGGTTGCCGGCGAAGCGACATCTATCGCGATCCCGCGCGGGGTGACGGCGCGCGTCCACAGCACGAACAGCCGGTATTGCCCGCGATCGAGGCCGCCCTGATATTCGCCGAGGATCTTCGTGCCTTTTTCCATCAGCACGACCCGGCCATTGTCGGAATAGACGTTGCGGGGGACGATGCAGCTCACATAGCCGGGCTGGCTTGAGTCCATCGCGGATTGCAGCACGCAGGGAATGAAGCTGCCTGCCGTGATCAGGAAATTGCGGTCGGGAAGCGTTCGGGCTTGCGCCTGTCCGATTGCCGATGCCTGGCGCAAATTGTCGAGATTGGTGGCGGGAGCCGAGGGCTGGCGACCGGCAATCGGCGCGCCGCCGTAGTCACCCGTGCGGACGCCCGCGCCGCCGCTGTCGCGTTCGCCGCCGTAGGCAATCAGCGAAGACCGCCTTGCGGCTTCGCGTAGAACTTCGGCTTGCGACGGCTGGCGGGCCTGCTGCGCGCCCGGTGGAGGTGCCGGTTGGGTGCCAATCGCCGGAACGACCGGTTCGCCTACGGCGATCGGCGCGTTTGGATCGGTCGCCGCACCCGCCAGCGTAGGAGCAATGACCGTTGCCGGATCGTATTGCGCGGGTTCGAGCGCAGGCCGGGGTTTGACCGGGGGAAGGGTGGAGTTCCCGGTCAATCCTGTTCCCAGCGCCAGCACAGTGAACATAATGGCGCCAGCAGCAGCGGCAAACCCGATCATCTTTTTCGGGTCCATTGCCGTGCCGGGCATCGACGGCATCTTGCTGGCGCGCTCGGTCGCCGGGGCGCGGTCGATGTCTTCGGGGTCCGGCGTTTGATCGACCGTCGCGCGTTCGCCCATAGGAATGTCGGCCATCACTTTCTCTCCTGCGTCCGTTCGACGATGCTCGATGCCGTGCCGGTCTTCGGGTCGCGCCCGTAGAAGTCCGGGGCTTCGTTGAACACGCACAGCACTTGCCCACCGCGCCGGAGGCGAAGCTGGGCGAACACGCCGTGAATCACGACAAATTCGTCGCGGACATCGAAAGGAACGATGCTCTCGCTGCCATCGGGATTGACCGCAAAAAAGGCCGGAAGTTCGCGCTGGTTGGGAAAGCGTAGCGCGGTGAACTGGCCATTGTCGGTGATTTCGGAGGGCTGGATCGCCGACGAACCCTGCACGCTGTATTGGAGGTTCCGCTTGCCTTCGAGAACGGCGAGGTCGAGCGCCGAGCGGATCGCGCCTGCTTGCAGCGCGACGGCGCGGGAGTAAGCGGCCTGCGTCGCCGCAGCCTGTGCCGCCGCCGCCTCTTCGCGCGGATAGCGGAACACCACCTTGAAGAAGGTATCGGCGGAGCGCGCGCCGATGCCCCCGCGCCGCGCCGACAGCTCGAACGTGTAGGTGCGATTGCCCGTGCTGGAGCGGGTGATGACGATCAGGTTGGTCGATCCGGCCAACTCGCGCGGTTTGATGAACAGCGAGTTTTCTGCCGGGGCCACTTCCCACGATACCGTATCGCCAAGTGCGACATGCTCGACGCGCTCGCCCGGGGAGAACACGATCTGCGTTGCGGAGCGGAACACGCCGACAATGCGGAAAACCTGGGTGTCGCTGTAGATCACTTCGCGGATGCGATTGTCCTGCGCGGTCGGGCGCGGGGTTTCACTTGGGCTTGCCGGGGTGCTGGCCAGCAGCATCGCGATTGCCGTCAGGCAGCTCGTTCGTTTCATTGCGTCACCTCCAGGTCGGCGCGGTAGGTCTGCACCTCCAGTCCCAGTGGGTTCTTGAACCGTTGCTGTTCGGTGGTGGGGGTATCGGTGGTGTCGTAAGTCACGGTCGCAATGGCGGGGGTGTCGGTGACAGTCGCCCCGCGCTGAAGCGTCTTGGTGAAGCGTATCTGTGCGACCTTCGCGGAAACGAAGGTGACGGACTTGACCGCGACGAATACCGTGTCGAGATCGGTGAAGGTCGATTGCGGCGACTTGGGATTGTCTTTGCTGTAAAAGGCGGTCCAGCGCGCTTGTTCATCGCGCGACGACATCGCCAGCACGCCCTCGAAGAACTCCTGGCGTGCCTGCGGAATCCAGCCCTCGCGGTTGCGGACGTAATCGGCGAGGAAATATTTGGCGACGGCCTCGTTATAGGTGATTTGCCGGTCGACCGACATCGGCGATGTTATTTCACTCGCGCCGGTCGCCTTATCGACGGTGATGACATAGGGCGCGACGGTCTTGAGCGGCGTCAGCATCGCTATCGCTGCAACCCCGGCAATCGCAAGGCCGCTCGCAATCCCTGCGACTGTCCAGGCCAGCCGCTTGGAGCGGTTGGCTGCGATGAATCGGTCGTGATCCCAGCTCGCGGCTTCCGCAAAATAGGCTTTGAGATCGTCTCTGTCGGAAACGCCGCCGGCCATGACGTTCAGCAACTCGGGTTGGAAATTTGCGGCGACAAGCTGCTGATAGGCGGCACTCTGTTTTCGGGCCTGCCATTCGGCTCTTCGGGTTTTGGTGCAGCCGGGCTTTTCTCGGGAAAGACCTCGACACCTCTGCGCCCCTGTTCCTGGCCCTGTGCCGGTGCTGCCGGGGTTGACGTTCCGGCGAGCGGATCGACGCTGGGCAGGATCGAGCCATAAGGATTGGCCGGACGACGCTGCTTGCCATCGCACTTGGCCAGCTTCGGCGATTTTGGCGCTGCGTTTGCCGCATAGCCCGGCGCTATCAGCGCCAATGCCATCGCCATCCTGAGAATACGCTTACCCATGACCTGTTCCCTTCTACTGTGTCCCACGGCTCACCGAGCCTGACGTCCGCATCCGCGCGATCCCACGCGCAAAGCCGCGTTCGATGGCGCGGCTGGTTGCCTGTGTGGCGGTCGCGCCGCGCCCGGCGACAAAGCCGCCCGCCGCTGCGATCGCCGAAGCGAACTGGTTGGCGAGCGCAGGACCGCCGCCACCGAGCGAGGCCGCCAGCATCGGAATTTGCAGGAAGAAGAAGAAACCGAGCGCGTAGAACGCGAGCGCCTTGATCGCGGCCATGCCGATTTCATCGTTCTCGGAGATCGTCGCGATGACCGCATCGCCGGTTTGCGTCAGGAACAGCGTCAGCACGAGCGCAAACACGATCAGCATCAGATAGTTGATGCAGGCGCCGAGCCAGGCGAAGAAATATCCGCGCGTCGACTCGAACAGCAGCCCGGCCACGAACAGCGGCCCGACCACCGACAGCAGGGCGAGCGCAAACAGCCCGAAGGCGCTGATCACGAAGCCGATGGCGGCGCAGAGCAGGGTGGCGATGATCACCATCACCACCAGGAAGCCGGAAAAGACCGCATAGCCGATGTCGGGAATCGTTCCCTGGGTTTGCTGGTAGTCGGCGGCGATTTTCCGCATCGTGTTCGCGGTCTCGAAGCCTGTGCCTGCGAGCTTGTCATAATATCCGCCCAGACCGCCGACGTCCGAGCCGCCCAACGCGCTGGCGAACTGGCCGGGGAGGCCGCCCAGCGCGAACATGCCGATCTGGCTTCCGTAGAGCGACGTGACGGCGAAATAGAGAAACGCGAGCTGGCACCCGCGATAGGCGTATTCGCGGAAAGGGTATTGGACCGCGCCGCGCATGATCGCGTAGCCGAGCAGCGAGATATAGATCACGATTCCGATCCGCAGCGCCGGAGCCACGATGCCGATCACCGCCGCATATTTGCCGACAATGCCCGCCAGCGCATTGTTGAGCGCCTCGAACATCGTGGTAAAAACATGATCGCTGAAATCCATGCGCGTTGCTCAATCCTTGGGCTTCATGGCGATTTGCGATTTGGCGAACGCTGCGGCGCGGCAGTTGGTCGTGACCACGGCAGGCTGCGTGTCCGAAGGCGCGCTTGAGCCCGCCCATTCGCGGCAGATCTTCTGCATCGGCTCGATCTCGCCCGGATTGGCGACATAGTATCGCCAATCCCTCGCGGGCATGTCGGCCTGGGGTGTGGGCTCGCCACACCCCGCCAGCAGCGACACCGTGCAGAAGATCGCCAACCGCAACTCACTGCCCCTTGTAATAGCGGCTCGCTTCATCGAGCTTCTGGGCGAGGGCGGCTTGCCCCGCGGCCGCGCGCTGGCGCTCCTGCGCCTGTTGCTGCAACGCGATGGCCTGCAAGCGGAGCTGGTCGTTCTGCATGGCGGCGGATTCGAGCTGAAGCCGCGCGGTCAGGTCGGCCACTTCCTTCGCGGTCACCGCGCTTCCCAAGCGGCTGCGAAGCTGGTCGAGTCCTTCCGCCCGCGAGGTAACGGCGGCACCCATATTTTCGGCGAGGCCGGCGTTGATGCCGATGTTGCGGGCATTGAGGTCATAGGCCGCGCGCGATTGCTCGGACCCGGAAAGGCCCAACTGCGCGAGCAGATCGCGATAAACCGCATCGGCTTTTGCGCGGCCCGCGCCGACGACATCGAGATTGCCGTTGCCGAAGCCTTCGAGCGAGCCGCCCGAAATGTCGAGGTCGCGCAGGGCATCGGATTTGAGCTGCTGCGCCAGTGCCGGAATGTCGGTCAGCTTGTTCAAATCCTGGTAGAGCTTCTGCGCTTCCGCGATCTGCTGCCGGCCTTGCGCCACCACCTGGATTGCCTGCCTGACGGCGTTGATCTGCTGGACCAGATTGGCGCTGTCATGGACCGCGATCCCCTGCGCGAGCGCAGGCACCGGGGCCGCGAACAGCAATGTTGCACAGAGTGCCCCAACTTTGGCTTTGCTCAGTTTCATGATCGGGTTTCCTTTCTCTTGGCCTTCCTCTCGGTTCAGCTGGGACGCCTCCGTTGATGGAAGAGGGGGAGCCAGATGGCGGGATCGCTGCCCACCTCGGCAATCACTTCGTCGGCAACAGCGGTGGTTTCCGCGCGCCCTGACAACACGGCCAATTCATCGTCGAGCCCGGCAAGGTCGAGTTCGACCACCACGCTGTCATGGCCCTGCTTGACCAGAAACTTGTGGCTCTCGGGCGCGAGCTCCTCGCGAACGAGCTTGTATTCGGCTTCTGACAGCGCGAACCCTTCGACATAATCGCGCCGCGCGCCGAACGGATTGGGCAGCATGATCTTGGTGGCGACTTGCTCGAGAATAGAATGGCTGATGTCGCTCTTGAGCGCGTCAGCTGGTGACTGCGTAGCGAACACCAGCACCGCGTTGCGCTTGCGATAGGTCTTGAGTCCGTCCTGGGCGAAGCGGCGGAACGCCTCGTCGCCAAGCGCCTTCCAGAATTCGTCGATGCAGATCACCATCCGCTCGCCGGTCAGAAGCCGGTCGATGCGGTGGAACAGATATAGCATGACCGGCGTGCGAATATCGGCATTGTCGAGAAAGTCGGTCATGTCGAAGCCGATGAAGCGGGCGTCGAGCGTCATCGAGTCCGCCGGATTGTCGAACACCCAGCCGAGCGAACCCTCGGATGTCCACTTTTCCAGCCGCGCGCCGACGCCGCTCGCATCCTTCATGCCGAGCATCGAGCGGAGCGCGCTCAGCGAGCGATCGGTAACGTCGAGCTTCATCACCGCGTTGATGCCGTCCTCGATCAGCCGTTCTTCCTGGACCGAGATCGGCTTTCCGTCGGCGCGGACGAGCTGGCGGACGAACAGCGACAGGAATGTCTTGTCTTCAGCCTTGTTGGCGAGCGCCTTCAATGGCGAGAAGCCGGTCGGTTCGCCATTGTGCAGCGCCAGGTAAGTTCCGCCGCTTGCCTGCACAAAGATTTGCGCGCCGCGATCCTTGTCGATGAATATCTGCCGCGCGCCGGTCTTCTCGGTCTGTGCCATCAGGAAGTTGAGCAGCACGGTTTTGCCGCCGCCCGATGGCCCGATGATGAGGGTATGACCGAGATCGCCTTTGTGGAAATTGAAGAAATAGGGGCTTCGGGCATTCGTTTTCAGCAAGGCTATCGCATCGCCCCAATGGTTGCCGCTGGCGCTTCCTGCGGGGAAAGTATGGAAGGGCGAGAAGGCGGCGAAGTTCAGCGAGGTGATCGGCGCGGGCCGTGCGCGCCACGCGAAATTGCCGACGAGCTGCGACCAATAGGCCGCTTCAAGCGCCGCGCCTTCGCGCGCCGCGACCATGCCGGTATCGGCAAGCGCGGCCCGTGCGACCGACATATGATCGCGCAGGCCCTTCATGCTGCCTGCATAGACCGCGAGCGTGAAGTGGTGATCGCCCAGCACAAAGCGGTTCGACATCAGATCGTCGCTGGCGTCGAGCAGCGCGTCGGCCTGGCTCACGGCCCTGTCGCCTGCGTTTTCCATCTGCGTCATCCGCAGCCGGAATTTTTCGGTCGCGGCGGCGCGCCCGAGGAAGGTGAAACTCTGCGTCAGCACGAACCCGAAATCGACCGACAGCAGCGCCTCGAACTGGCGCGGCGTGGTTTGCGCGGGATATTCGCGGATGCCGAATATCCCGCCGAATGCGGAAGCATCGGCATCGCGCACTTCGATGGTTTCCGAGCCGAAGATCGTGCGCGAGCGGTAGAGCGCGCCGCCGAGATGGCCGCGCACGACCGGAACGCGGCGATGGCGGCCGGTCATCACCATGTCGGCCACTTCCATCGTTTCGGAAAACATCAGCCCGCGATGCTCGTAGATGGCGCAGCGGCGCGGCTCGCAGCGCGCCATCAGCTTCTCGAAATCGCGCGCTTTGTCGTCGAGCAGCTCGACGAGCGCCTCGTCGAGTATCGGCCCTTGCGGCGCATCCTTGGACACGCGCCGCTTGAACAACTGGATGATCTTGTCGCCGCCGGTGGCGCCGGGGCGGATCACGAGCGTCACAAAGAAGCGGTTGATGAACATCCGCTCCCGGTTGATGCGCCCGAAATAGGCGTGGTCGAGATCGGCGGCGAAACCCGATTTGAATTTGCCGCCAGGATATTGATCGACCCGCATCCTGATCAGATGCGTCCAGACCGACAGCCGCTCATCGTGCAGGTTGCGGAGCAGGCCGTTTAGCTTGGTGTGCCAGTCGTTGAGATCACGGACATCGGCGGTCTCGAAGGCGCGACCCTGCAACTCGAAGGTCAGCATGATGTCGCCGGAATCGAGCGCCACCATGTCCTCGTTGATATGCCGCGCGTAGGGCAGGAATTTGGCCGGGTCCGCCTCGCGCTGTGCCACCTTCAGCGGCACCTGCCCAAAAGCGTTTAGGCTGGGTGCGTTCAGCCTAGCCATGACGGCCAAAACCTTTGCGGCGAAGGCCAGCCAGCGGCAGCGGCGAATAGCTGCTGCCACCCCAGAAAGCACGATTGCGGTTTCCCAGCTTCGTTCGCCCCCACAGGAACAGCAGCCGGAAGGCGTTTACATCGTGCCGCACAATCAGCCGCGAGATCGAATAGCCGAAGGCAACGACTAGCGCGGCATAGATCGGGCTGTTGGTCCAGATCAGCACCGATGCGCTCGAAATGAGCAGCAACACCGCCGCCTCGATCGGAATCCCCGCCCACAGCGCAGGGCGTGTCACCGCAAGGAACAGCGTGTTTTTGGTCGGAGGTTCGGTGTCGTCGGTCACGGCGCTATCCGGCGATCGCGCCGACAATGGCATCGGCCGAAAAGACGATGGCGATCCCGATGATGACCGTGACCAGCACCGCAGTCGAAGCACGGCCTGTGAACCAAAGCAGGCCCGTCACGATTACTGCAATAACCGCGAGCGTGCGAAGCAGCGTCGAAGAGAGCAGGCCGCGCACCTTGCTGGCGAAGCTCTCCAGATTTTGCGCGTAGGC
Source organism: Sphingorhabdus pulchriflava (assembly GCF_003367235.1). GTDB lineage: Bacteria > Pseudomonadota > Alphaproteobacteria > Sphingomonadales > Sphingomonadaceae > Sphingorhabdus_B > Sphingorhabdus_B pulchriflava. Next base: position 2,136,217 of record NZ_QRGP01000001.1, on the reverse strand, counting down.
CGGATCGGGGTTTGCGAACGAAATGATCGCCGCCGCAACCAACGCCGCGCTCCACAATATGGCGCTTTGCCGACCTCTTGGCATGGCCTGGAACTTGGCGGCCAGATTTGCTCGCCAGGTTCCAAAGCCGCGTCCGAATTTTAGGATGACATTCATATGCTGTTCCTCTCGTTCCCAGCGAGGATTTCCGTTTCGCGGTCGTAAGCGGCCCGTTCAAAGACGTTCCACTTGGGCGGCGGAGCAGGGCGGGGCCTGGCCGCTGGCGCCTGGAGTGCCGTGTTTTCTTCGGTCAGCAATTCCCGCAGATCGCCGGTTGCCGGTGCAGCGCTGGCAGGCGCTGGAAAGGTCGAGGCGTAGGGCGCGGGCGCGTTTGCGACACCCGCGTTGCCAACAACCTTGGCAACATAGCCGTTGCGAAATCCGCGCGTCTGGCTTCCCGTGTTATACATCGAGAGTGCGACCCGAAGGGCGGTCTGCGGATCGCGTCCGGCTCTCACCGCATTGTAGTTGGTGGTGAGGACACGGGCCAAGGCCGCAACATTGGTGCAGGGGTCGAATACGGTCTCCCAGGTCAAGCCAAGCCAGCGCATGTTGCGCGAGTTGATTTGACCGAGCCCGAGATCGACCGAGTATCCCGCCGCTACGAAACGCTGCGCAGTTGCGGCGGCGTCGGCGGCGTTGTTTTGCCGTGCAGGCTGCCGTCCGCCGTTTACATTGAGGGCGAAGGGATCACCGCTGCTTTCTGTCTGAACGATGGCCAGCACCGTTTCAGGTGCGACACTTGGTGCGCACTGCAACGCCAAGGCAAGAATGGCTGCCGCAGAATAGGCCATCAGTCGCGCATCCCGACAAAGCGGACAACTGTTCTTGGGTGCGTCTTGTCCTTCATTTGCCACCTCTCCTAAATTGCCGATTTCAGGAGAGAATATCCCGTCCGACTATCAAGCTATTGATAGCTAATGGACAAATGGATCAGCTATGGATTCAGAAAGGCGTTTCGGTCGTTTCGACTTGGCAATCGGAACCGCTAACGGCCTTTAACCTTCAATCTTGATCCTGCGGACCGGGTTCATCGCGTCGCAGAGTGGGTTCGCCGACAGTCGATTCTTGAGACAAGTTCACGAAAATAAGGCGAAATCGAACATTCGCCTTCGCAATCACAAGGCCCCGCTGGTGTCATCCAGCTAGGGGCCAATTATGAACCGAAGCCGATATGTAACCCGGCGCCTCGATACGATTGATCGAGAGATTATTACGGCGTTGACCGAAGATGGCCGTATGACCATCCGCGACCTTGCCGATAAGATCGGCATGTCCAGCCCCAGCGTGACCGAGCGGATTCACAAGCTGGAGGATGCGGGTGCGATCCGGGGCTATACATTGTTGGTCGATCCCAAGGTTTTCGGTCTCGGTATCGCGGCGCATGTGCGCATACGCGCCAGACCCGGCGAAGTAAAAAGAGTGGCACAGATGCTCTTCGACACGCCAGAGGTGGTCGAAGCGGATCACGTTACCGGCGAAGATTGCTTTCTGGCGAAAGTAGCGGTTTGCGATGTCCAAGCATTGGAGGAAGTGGTTGATCGCTTCTTGCCGTTTGCATCGACCGATACGGCGATCGTTCAATCGTCGACAGTCGTGCGACGTTTACCGAAATTGTGAATACGGACCGTTGGTTTGTGAGGGCATGGATTTTAGGCCGTGAGCTGGCCGATTGGATTTTGTGATTGCCGTTCTAACAGGCGTCGCCTAGTTCCGGACATCGTGAATCGCCCCGTCCGCTCCTTGTTGAACCTGCTGGCTCTTGTCTGGCTTGCGCTCGGTATGAGCGTTCCGGCCTCGGCCTGGTCGATGCACGAGGCATCGCATGGTGCGACGCAGGTCAGTGTGGATGCACACCACCATCATGAAAGCGATGGCGGAATTTCGGTTCACGATCACGACGACGGGGATACTCCCGATGGCGGACACGATCATATGCCGAGCATCCTGCTTGGTGCGGTCGCGCTTGCCGATTCCGCAGTGTCGCTCGCCATGCCTGCGATTGAGCGGGAGGCCTTTTCACCGGCGCTGACGCACGGTGTTGAGAGCCATATCGCGAGCGGACTTCGACGACCTCCACGGCTCGGCTGATCGAACAATGAGGATCGCGCCTTTGCGGGCGCGATCGGCTGTTCGTTCGTCCGGAGTCTGCCATGAAATCGCTGTTACCCGCGCGCCGCCCGCGCATACTTACCTTGTCGATGCTTGCTTGCGCCACGCTGGCAAGCCCGATCGCTCTATCCGCTGGAGCAGCGCATGCCCAGTCCGTAACCCAATCTGTGCCTGCGCCGCCGCAAAGCCAGCAAATCACGCTGGAAGAGGCGATCAAGCGAGCGATTGCCGCCTCGCCCCTGGGAGGAGCCACTGCCGCGCGGATGGATGCGTTGGCAGCCGGTCGGGCAGCGGCGGACACACGCCCGGCAGCATCGATCGACGTTACGGCGGAGAATTTCGGGATCGGCGGGCAAGACCTCAACCGGCAGATTCAGGTTACCGGCGCCTACAGCCAGCGCATTGAACGCGGCGGCAAGCGCGAGGCGCGGGTCGGCGTGGCCGAGGCTCAAATCGGAGTGGCGCAGGCGGAAGCATTGGTGAAGCGCCTCGACATCGCCGCGCGAGTGCAGTTGCTTTATGTCGATGTCCAGGCTGCCGAGGCGCAGATCCAGATCGCCCGCGAGCGGGTTACGATTGCCGAGCAACTTGCGCGCGAAGTCGGGCGGCGCGTGACGGATGCCCGTGATCCGCTGTTCGCCGGAACCCGGACCCGCACCCAGCTTGCCGAAGCCAAAGTCGATCTCGAACTCGCCGAGCATGAACGCGATGCAAAGCTTTCGCGGCTGGTATCGCTCTGGGGCGGCTCGCCGGTCGGCGTTTCCGTCACGAGCGGAGCCTTCCTGACCGTATCCGAAGCTTCGCTGCCCACCGATCCATCGCCGGTTGATCTTGCGGTTTTCGAAGCGCGCCGCCGCCATGCATCGGCCGAACTTGCCTTGCAGCGGGCCAACGCAAGGACCGATCCCACAATCTCGGGCGGCCCCCGTATCATCGGCACCGGTGACGTTGCGCTTGTGGCGGGATTTTCGCTCCCGCTGTCCAATGGCGCGCTCAACCGGGCAAACATCGCCCGAGCCGAGGCCGACGGGCGGCAGGTCGAAGCGGATTACGCGGTGGCGCTGTTCGAATGGCGGCAGCAGGTTGCGATAGCGGCGGAGAGAGTGACCGAAGCCGCACACGAAGTTGAAGCGATCCGCGACCGGGTGGTTCCCGGCGCGCAGCGCACGCTGGCCGAAGTTCGCGCCGGATACAATCGCGGCGGCTTCACCTTCATGGATGTGTCGATGGCGCAGACCGCACTTCACGATGCCTATGCCCGGCTGGTTCGCGCGGCAACCCGCTACCACCAAGCGCGGGTCGAGTTCGACCGCCTGACTGGTCGCTTCGCCACACTGATACAGGAAACCGAATGATGCGCGCTCTTTGTCTTGCCATGTTTCTCGCCGTCCCGCTCGCTGCCTGCGGGTCACCTGATGGCAGCGGCGAAACCGCCGAAACGGGCCACGAAGCCCCCGCTGCGGGCGATTACGAACGTGGACCGCACAACGGTCGGATGCTGCGCGAAGGCGATTTTGCTCTGGAAATCACCGTCTTCGAAGACGGCGTTCCGCCCGAATACCGGCTCTACGCCTACCGCGGCGACAAACCGCTGCCGCCCGGCGAGGTGCAAGCCAGCATCACGATCTCTCGGCTCGACGGCGAGGTGACGACCTTCGGCTTCCGGCCCGAACAGGATTTTCTGCGCGGCGATGCCACGCTGGTCGAGCCGCACAGTTTCGATGTGGCGGCGAGCGCGACAGTCGGCGGTAAGCGCCATCAGTGGAAATTCGCTTCCTACGAAGGCCGGACGACGATCACGCCCGAAGCGGCAAAGGCGGCAGGGCTGGAAACCGAGGCAGTCGGACCCGCCGATGTCAGCGAAACGCTGGAAGTGATCGGCAGGGTCGAGCTCGATCCTACTGGCAGCGCCAATGTCGGCGCGAAGTATCCAGGCCCGGTCATGGCGGTTTACCGCAATGTCGGCGATCGGGTTGCCAAGGGCACGTTATTGGCGCGGGTCGAGAGCAGCTATTCGCTTCAGACTTACTCGATCTATGCGCCTATTTCTGGCGTCATCAGCCAGCGGCTTACAAATGTCGGCGATGTTGCGGGCAACGGGCCGATGTTCGTGATTTCCGACCCGTCGCGCACCGTGGCGACCTTCCCGGTGTTCCCGCGCGATGTCGAGAAAGTCAGGCCGGGCCAGGCGGTGCTGATCAGGCCGCTCGAAGGCGAGCGCAGCCAAGGCTCGGTGATCCGCGATTTCCTGCCGCTCGCAGAGGTGCAAACCCAGACTGTCACTGCGCGGGTGCCGCTGCCCAACCCCGGCGGCTTCTGGCGGCCCGGCATGGCAGTGCGCGGGATCGTGACGGTCGAAAGTCGCCGGGTGCCGCTGGCGGTTCGGACCGAGGCAATCCAGCAGTTCCGTGACTTCCGGGTAGTCTTTGCCCAAATCGGCAACACCTACGAGGTTCGGATGCTCGAACTCGGCAAGGAAGGCCCGGAATGGACCGAGGTGCTGAGCGGGATCAAGCCCGGCACGATCTACGCTCGCAAGGGCAGTTACATCATCAAGGCCGACATCGAAAAGTCCGGCGCCAGCCACGACCACTGAGGATCGCACAACCATGCTCGAACGCATCATCGGGCTGTCGATCCGGCAGCGCTACATAGTCCTCACCATCGCGGCGATGCTTGCCGTGCTTGGCGTCTGGGCCTTCTCGAAACTCAAGATCGACGCCGTGCCGGACATCACCAATGTCCAGGTGCAGATCAACACGGCGGCTCCCGGGTTCTCTCCGTTGGAGGCCGAACAGCGCATCACCTTCCCGGTTGAAACCGCGATCGCGGGGCTGCCGGGGCTGGAATACACCCGTTCGGTTTCGCGCTACGGGCTCAGCCAGGTGACGGTGGTGTTCAAGGACGGCACCGACATCTATTTCGCTCGGCAACTGGTCAACCAGCGGCTCCAAGGGGTGAGGAGCAGCCTCCCCGAGAACCTCGAACCCGAACTCGGTCCCATAGCCACCGGGCTTGGCGAAATCTTCATGTACACTGTCGAGGCCCGTCCCGGTGCGGTCAACGACAAAGGCAAGCTCTACACCGCTCAGGATTTGCGGACGCTGCACGATTGGGTGATCCGACCGCAATTGCGGACGGTCAAGGGCGTTACCGAGGTGAATTCGGTCGGCGGCTACCGGCGTGAATATGTCGTTGCACCGGTCCCCGAACGCCTTTCGGGCTTCGGGCTATCCGTGCAGGATATTGTCACCGCGTTGGACAAGAACAACGCCAATGTCGGTGCGGGCTATATCGAGCAATCGGGATCGCAATTTCTGATCCGGGTGCCGGGGCAGGCGACCAATGAGGCCGATCTTTCCGGGATAATCGTCGACTACCGCCAGGGAACCCCGATCCGCATCGCCGATGTCGCCGATGTTCAGATCGGCTCGGAGATCCGCAACGGCGCCGCCACCAAGGACGGGCGCGAGGTGGTGCTGGGCACCATTTTCATGCTGGTCGGCGAAAACGCGCGCGAGGTTTCGGTCGCAGTCGCCGAGCGGCTGGAGGAAGTGAACAAGTCACTGCCTGGCGGAGTGGTGGTCAACACCGTCTATGACCGCTCGAAGCTGGTCGAAGCCACCGTCTGGACGGTCGAGAAGAACCTGGCCGAAGGCGCGATGCTGGTCATCGTTGTGCTGTTCCTGCTGCTTGGCAATATCCGCGCGGCGCTGATCACGGCGGCGGTGATCCCGCTGTCCTTCCTGATGACGATCACGGGCATGGTCGCCTCGGATACCTCGGGGAACCTGATGAGTCTTGGCGCGCTCGATTTCGGGCTGATCGTCGATGGCGCGGTGATCATCGTTGAAAACTGCCTGCGACGATTTGGCGAGGCGCAACACAATCTGGGCCGCCTGTTGACCCGCGAGGAGCGCTTCGACACCGCCGCAAGCGCGAGTGCGGAGGTCATCCGTCCTAGCCTGTTCGGTATCGCGATCATCACGATCGTCTATCTGCCGATCTTCGCGCTCGAAGGCGTGGAAGGCAAAACCTTCCATCCGATGGCCTTCACCGTCGTGCTGGCGCTGACGGCCGCGCTGTTGCTCTCGCTCACCTTCGTTCCGGCTGCCGTTGCGGCATTCGTCACCGGCAAGGTCGAGGAAAAGGAAAACCGGGTGATGCGCGCGGCGCACCGCTGGTATCGACCGACGCTTGATTGGGCCTTGACCTGGCGCAAGGCGGTGCTGGCGGGCGCGGCTGCGTTGACGGTGCTGACCGGACTTGCGGCAACTCGCCTCGGATCGGAATTTATCCCGAACCTCGACGAGGGCGACATTGCGATGCACGCGCTGCGGATTCCTGGCACCAGTCTCACGCAGGCGGTTGCCATGCAGTCGGCGCTGGAAAAGCGGATCAAGCAGTTTCCCGAAGTGCAGCAGGTCTTTGCCAAGATCGGCACGGCCGACGTCGCAACCGATGCGGTGCCGCCATCGGTTGCAGACACCTTCATCATCATGAAGCCCCGCGCAGAGTGGCCCGATCCGCGCAAGCCCAAGACGAAGCTTGTCGCGGAAATGAACGCAGCGGTGCAGCAAATCCCCGGTTCGCGTTATGAATTCATCCAGCCGATCCAGATGCGGTTCAACGAACTGATTGCGGGCGTTCGCTCGGATGTTGCTGTCCGCGTCTATGGCGATGACCTCGATGAGCTGGCCCGTCTGGCCGGGCAGATTACCGGCGTCGTCGCGTCGGTCGAAGGATCGCAGGACGCACAGGCGGAACAGGTGACGGGATTGCCCTTTATCGAGATTCTTCCCGATCGGTTCAATCTCGCCCGGCTCGGCCTCAATGTCGCGGACGTGCAGACGGTGGTGGCCGCTGCCACCGGCGGGCAGGAGGCAGGGCAGATATTCGAAGGTGACCGCCGTTTCGATATCGTCGTGCGCCTGCCCGAAGACCTGCGCCAAGACCCGTTCGTGCTACAACGCTTGCCGATCCCGCTGCCGGGCGGCGGCACCGTGCCGCTCTCGCAAGTTGCGAGCATCGAGCGAACTACCGGCCCCAACCAGATCAGCCGCGAGGACGCCAAGCGCCGCGCGGTGGTGACCACCAATGTGAGAGGGCGCGATCTTGGCTCGTTCATCGGCGAGCTGCGCGAGAAGATCGACCGAGAAGTCGAACTGCCGCCAGGCTACTGGATCGACTACGGCGGCACATTCGAGCAATTGCAGTCGGCCTCGACCCGGCTCAAGATCGTGGTGCCCGCCGCGCTGCTCTTGATATTCGGATTGTTGATCATGCTGTTCGGCTCGGCCAAAGACTCCGCTATCGTGTTTTCGGGCGTTCCGCTTGCATTGACCGGCGGTGTCGCGGCGCTGCTGCTGCGCGGCATTCCCTTCTCGATCTCGGCAGGTGTCGGTTTCATCGCACTGTCGGGCGTCGCGGTGCTGAACGGGGTGGTGATGCTGACATTCATCAACCAGCTCCGCGAGGAGGGGCGTAGCCTGGAGGACGCGATCCGCGAGGGCGCGCTCACCCGGCTCCGCCCGGTGCTGATGACTGCGCTGGTTGCCAGCCTCGGCTTCGTGCCGATGGCGCTCAACGTCGGCCTCGGTTCGGAAGTGCAAAGACCGCTCGCAACGGTGGTGATCGGCGGGATCATTTCATCGACGTTGCTGACGCTTGTGGTGCTTCCCGCGCTCTATCGGCTCGTTCACGGCGCAAAGTCAGCGAAGACCCCGCCAGCGCCAGACGTAGCGACTGCGTGATGCTCGCCGTTCTCGCCAATCGCACCTACCGACACCTGCTTGCCGCACAGGTGATCGCGTTGGTGGGAACGGGGCTCGCCACAGTCGCGCTCGGCTTGCTTGCCTACGAGATCGCCGGGGCCGACGCAGGCGCGGTTCTGGGGACGGCGCTGGCAATCAAGATGATCGCCTATATCGGCATTGGCCCCATCGTCGGGGCGTTTGCCGACCGGCTGCCGCGCCGTGCATTTCTGGTGGCGATGGACCTGGTGCGCGCCGCCGTCGCGCTGCTGCTGCCCTTCGTGGATCAGGTTTGGCAGGTCTATGTACTGATATTTCTGCTGCAATCGGCTTCGGCGGCATTCACGCCGACCTTTCAGGCGACGATCCCCGACGTGCTGCCCGACGAGGCCGAATATACGCGCGCATTGTCGCTGTCCCGTTTGGCTTACGACCTCGAAAGCCTGCTCAGCCCGATGCTCGCGGCGGCGCTGCTCAGCGTGATCGGCTTCCACTGGCTGTTCGGCGGCACCGTGATCGGCTTTCTCGCCTCTGCTGCACTGGTGCTTTCGGTGACACTGCCGCGCTCGCCCGCCAAACCCCGCGAAGGCGGCATCTACGCGCGCACGACGCGCGGGATGCGGATTTACCTCAAAACCCCGCGCCTGCGCGGGCTGCTGGCGGTCAATCTCGCGGCTGCGGGGGCAAGCGCGATGGTGATCGTCAACACCGTGGTGATCGTCCGTGAGCTGTTCGGCTTCGGACAGCGCGAGGTTGCGCTGACCCTCGCGGCCTATGGCGGCGGCTCGATGCTCGCCGCTTTGGCCTTGCCGCGAGTGCTTGACAGGGTGGCGGGCCGCACAGTGATGCTTGGCGGTGCCGCCGTCCTGACCGGAGCGCTGGCACTGCTCGGGCTGACGTCCGCCAGGATGACGGCGGCATACTGGCCGATGCTGCTGGCTGGCTGGTTCACGATGGGCATGGCCTATGCCGCGAGTATCACTCCGTCGGGATTGCTGCTGCGCCGCTCGGCGCAGGCGGAAGACCGCCCTGCTGTCTTCGCGGCGCAGTTCGCGCTGAGTCATGCCTGCTGGCTGATGGCTTATCCGCTCGCGGGCCAAATCGGCGCGAAGGCGAGCCAGCAGACGGCCTTCATCGTTCTGGCGGCGCTCGCGTTCATCGGGGTAGTTGTCGCGCTCTTGCTCTGGCCGAGGCAAGACCCGGCTATAATCGCGCATGACCATCCCGAGCTGCCGGAAGGCCATCCACATCGCTTGGCCCATACGCAAGCTGGCCAGTTGCATGATTACATGATCGATGACCTGCACAGCAGGTGGCCAAGGTAAAACGATCGATCTTCTTTGGGTGTGTCAGCCATCGCAATTGAGCTGTGCGATAGAGTCAATTTGCGCTTTGCAGACGCGCCCCACTTTTTGTGGGAAAGCCTTACACAAGTCTTACACACTTACACAAAACCTTGCACAAAATTTGTTTGACGCGAAAATTATTCTGTAGTATCAAATTCTTAAGGTTGTCTCGGCCTACTCAAAATCGAGTATCGAAAGATGTGCCCGTTCGAGTCGGGCCAGGGGCACCACTCCACAAATATTGTAGCAAAATGATACGGTTCCGCATGGAACCGTTGTTAACCACCTTTGTCCCTCGCCAACATCCCTAATGAAACGTTAACGTCCACGGTAACGAAACCATTAAGGGGTGCGCATCATGCAGAGGAAACTGGTTCAGACGAGCGAAGGTGCACGGCATCCTTTTCGGCAATCGCTGGCACCGCATGTTTTTGCCGTTCCAGCTGAATGGAAACCCAAGCCATTGAAATGGTGGCAGCGGGAAGATGCGCATCTGTTTGTTGTCAGCTTTGGCGCCTTCTTTACGGCGTTCTACACTTTTATCGCCTGAGGCCGTCAGTCAGGCTTCAGTCGCACGCTTTGTGCAGCAACTGTGCGAGCCAGGCCGAAACAACACACATCGCGGCACCCAGCAGAAGTTGGTTGACCATGCTGATCCCGGCTGCGCTCAATCCAAGCGCGATCAGCGACCCGATAACCATTGCGCCTGAATTGACGATGTTGTTCGCCGCCACGGTGCGCGCGGTCTGATCCTTGGGAACGGTGGTGGTCAGAAAGGCGTAAAGCGGGACAACGAACATCCCGCCAGCTACGGCGATACCCAGCAGAGTGCCCAACAGCATCCAAGCACCGTCGTGATTGACGAAGCTGCCAATGGTGTAGAGTGCACCATCGTCATTGATCTGCCAGTTGCGGCAGACAAAATGGAACGCGACAACGAACAGCCCCATAGCGATCACGCTGGCTGGCGCGAAGCGAGCCGATACCTGACCTTTTAACAGCCGGTTGATCGCCACCGATCCAATGGCGATACCGATCGAGAATATGGCCAGGAACAGACTTGCGACTTCCTGATCTGCGCCCAGAACATTTTTTGCCAGCGGCGGGAACTGGATGAACAGCACCGCCCCAATCGTCCAGAAAAAGCTGATCGACATGATGGCCAAAAACAGCTTTCGGATATGCATGGTGCCTTTGACGAGCGTGATGGACGAGCGGAGGATGTGCCAATCCATGCCGGTTTCTTCATGCTCGGGCGGAGCAGGGGGAACCTGCCTTCCCGTCATGTAACCCAGCATTGCCGTCAGCACGACGCCCAGCGCTGCCCATTCGACCGGTATGATGCCGGCTAAAATAGTACCCACCAAAATGGCAATATAGGTGCCAGCTTCAACCAGGCCGGTTCCGCCCAGCACTTCATTGTCTTTCAAATGCTGCGGCAAGATTGCGTATTTGATGGGGCCAAAGAAGGTCGAGTGCACGCCCATGGCGAACAGCGCGAGCATCATCAGCGGGATGGCGACCAATGTTACTGCGATGTCGAGCCACGCCAGAACCAGTCCTCCACCGCCTACCAGCATGATAAGGATTTCGCAGAATTTGACGATGCGGATGATCTTCGCCTTGTCACGCGTATCGGCCAATTGGCCCGCAAGTGCTGACAACAGGAAAAAGGGTAGAATAAACACCGCGGTAGCTACCGCGCTGAACAAAGCTTCAGCCTTTTCATCGTTGTAAACGCCGTAAACAACGAACAGCACCATGGCATTTTTGAACAGATTGTCGTTAAAGGCGCCGAGTAACTGGGTGACAAACAGCGGCAAAAAACGCCGCTTGTTGAGCAAAGCCATCGAAGTTTGCATAAATTGACTGGTCCCCGCCCGTGTTCGGCATTGCCCTAACGCACGTCATTGCGTTGGCAAGCGATTTTCCTCTGCAGGTCTTGCCTGTGCATCGTTGCGGCAATGTTGCAGTTCGGCTTTCCAGCGTTGCGCATATGCCACAGCGTTCGGAATAAATTAACGACCGCACGTCATTTGACGAAAAATTCTTGCCACGATTCCATAAATATGTGGAATTGCGGCATTGCAACATAATGGAGGGTGCGCAATGCGCAAAACACACAGCAATATCTATGTCCGGACAGCAGTCGCTACTTTGATGGCCTCCAGTGCCATCGGTATGTCCGTTCCCGCGTTTGCCCAAGCGGCGGCCGAAGACGACAATGACGAAATCGTCGTAACCGCGCAGAAGCGCGAGCAGAATTTGCAGGACGTTCCTGTCGCTATCACCGCAATCGGTACCGAGAAGCTCGACCAGTTGCAGGTGAATGAATTTGCCGACGTGGTGAAGTTTCTACCGTCGGTGACCATCCAGCAGGGCGGCCCGGGTTTTGCGCAGATATTCTTCCGTGCTGTCGCTTCAGGCGAAAACGCGAACCACTCCACCTCGCTGCCGACAGTCGGCACCTATCTGGACGAAATGCCGATCACGACCATCCAGGGCGCGCTCGACATCCACGCCTATGACCTTGCGCGCGTCGAAGCACTCGCCGGTCCGCAGGGCACGCTTTATGGCGCAAGCTCAATGGCGGGTACGCTTAAGTTGGTGACCAATGCTCCGGACACATCAGGCTTCTATGGAAATGCAGGCGTTGAAATCAACAATGTCGCGCATGGCGATTTTGGTTCGGTGTTCGAAGGCTTTGTTAACGTGCCGCTTGGTGAGCGCGCTGCCGCGCGCCTTGTCGGCTGGTACCGCGATGATGGTGGCTATATCGACAATATTCCGGGCTCGCGCACTTATGCGACCTCTGGCATCACACAGAACAACGCTGCCCTGGTCGAAAAAAACTATAACGACGCCGAAACCTATGGTGCACGTCTGGCGCTCGGCATCGAACTGAACGATAGCTGGACTATCAAGCCGACCCTGATGGGCCAGGTCCAGAACACCGAAGGCAGCTATGCTCGTGAGCGTTCGGGCCAGAACAGCGGCAACTATCAGATTGTCCAGTACAACCCCGAAAGCAGCAAGGATAAATGGATCCAGGCTGCGATGACCGTCGAAGGCAAAATCGGCAACTGGGATCTTACGCTGACCGGTGGCCACCTTCGTCGCAAGACCAATACCGAAAGCGACTATTCGGACTATGGCTATTTCTATGATGCCCTGTCCGGTTACGGCGCCTATTGGTACGATAATGCTGGCGACTATGTCAGCCCGAACCAGTATATTCAGGGCATTGACCGCTATCGGAAAAGCTTTGCCGAATTCCGTGTGGCTTCGCCTCAGGATGCGCCATTGCGTTTCATCGGCGGCCTGTTCTGGCAGCGCCAGTCGCATAACATCGAGCAAAACTACATCATCGACGATATCGCTGATCGCATCACCGTTCCGGGAACTGACAGCAATATCTGGCTGACCAAGCAGCAGCGTACCGACCGTGACTATGCTGCGTTTGGAGAGTTGAGTTATGACATCACCGACAAGTTGACGGTGACTGGCGGTGCACGCCTGTACAAATATGATAACTCACTATTCGGCTTTTTCGGATTTGCTCGCGGCTATTCCGGCAACACAGGTGTCGCGCGTTGTGTCACGACGACCGGTGCACTGTTCCGCGATAACCCGACTGGCACATTCGCCACGCCGATCCTGAATGGCGCGCCGTGCACCAATGTGGACAAGAGCACATCGGATACCGATGCGATCTACAAGCTGAATGCGACCTACAAGATCAACGATGATGCGTTGGTTTATGCGACATGGTCGCGCGGTTTCCGTCCTGGCGGCGTCAACCGTCGTGGTACATTGCCGCCTTATGGTCCGGACGAACTCGACAATTATGAATTGGGTTGGAAAACGACCTTCGGTGGCTTCAGGTTCAACGGTGCTGTCTATCAACTCGACTGGAACAATATCCAACTGTCGTTCCTTGGCGCCAACGGACTCAGCGAAGTCCGCAATGCAGGTATTGCAAGGATCCGCGGCGTCGAGCTTGACCTTGGATATCGTCAAGGTGGATTCAGCATCAATGCTGGTCTCAGCTACAACGACGCTGAAATCCGTCGCGATTTCTGCCTTGTTGCAAATGCTGCATTTGATTGCACCACTCCTGGCAATGCCCTGCTGGCTCCAGCCGGATCGCGCCTGCCCGTGACGCCGAAGATCAAAGGCAATGTCGTTGCCCGTTATGAGTTTCCGGTTTCGGATTGGAACGGACATGTCCAGTTGGCCGCAAACCATACAGGTAGCCGCCGCAGCGATCTTCGTCCGGCACAGGCCGCTATCAAGGGTGGCCTTGCCTCTTACACTACGGTCGATTTCAGCTTTGGCGTGAAAAACGATATGTGGAGCATCGAGGCTTTCGCGACCAATGTGTTCGATGAGATTGGTGTCATCAACACGGGTGTCTCGTGCGTTGAAACCATCTGCGGCGACCCCAGTGGCGGTACTGCATTGGGTGGCACCTTCTACGACACGCTGATCAAACCACGTATCATAGGCCTCAAATTCAGCCGCGATTTCTGATCGCTGCTTTGATGAACGATAAAACGAAAAAGCCGGGCCAAAAGCTCGGCTTTTTCATGTCCGTGGCACTGGTCATGGGCAATATGATCGGCTCGGGCGTATTTCTGCTTCCGCAGAGCCTTGCGCCTTTTGGCTGGAACGCGATTGCCGGCTGGGTAGTCACGATAGCGGGTGCGCTATGCCTTGCCCATGTGCTCGCCAAACTAACGGCTGCTCATGAAGGTGCTATTGGCCCGGCTGAGCTGGTCGAGCGAAGCTTCGGGCCATTGGCGGGCTTCCTGATAGGCTTTGCCTTTTGGGTATCGGTGTGGACCGGTTGCGTGACCATCGCAGTGGGGGCCACGTCGTATATGTCGAGTTTCCTCCCTGTGCTAGGCGAACATCCATCGCTTACCGCGCTTGGCGTTATCTGGACGATGACGGCGGTAAACCTACTCGGGGTACGATCTGCAGGCTCGTTTCAGGTGATAACGACCCTGCTCAAGCTGACGCCGTTGATTGTCGTGGCAATCCTGATCGGGATGATTTTCGGCCGCGAGGGCATAGCGACACTTGCGCCTTACCCGGACGAAGGGCTGTCGCTCTCCTCGGTCAATACGGCAGCGGCGATGACACTGTGGGCAATGATCGGTTTTGAGGCGGCCTGCGCTGCATCGCACAAGATCGATAACCCGCAACGCAATGTCCCGCGCGCTACATTTTACGGCGCGCTACTCTCGGGTATTATCTATCTGATCGTCTGCTCGGGAATCACTTTGATGCTGCCCGCAGATAAAGTCGCAGCTTCCCCCGCCCCATTTGAGCTGTTTGTCTCGACCTTTTGGTCGCCGGGGCCAGCGTCATTTGTGGCAGCCTTTGCCGCCATCAGTGCGATTGGTGCAGTCAATGGCTGGACGCTTGTGCAAGCAGAAGTCCCGCTGGAAATGGCCAAACGACAGATGATGCCGCAATGGTTTGCCCGCACGACGGCCAATGGTGTGCCGATCAATGGCCTGCTGTCGGCGACGGTGCTGGGAAGCCTTCTGGTGTTGGCGAACAGCAGCCAATCGATGGCTGGCCTGTTCACCTTCATGGCGCTGGTGACCACGTCGGTCACGCTCTGGCTCTATCTCGCCTGTGCAGCCGTGGCGCTGAAGCGTAAGATCGCCGTGCCCTTCGCGCTGATCGGGTTGGTATTTGGTGTTTGGAGCCTGTGGGGCGCGGGCGTTGATGCCAGCGGTTTGAGCATCGTCCTGATGCTCGCTGGCCTGCCGCTTTACTGGTGGACCCGGCGGAGCCTGCCCAAGAACGACCTGTCTGCCAGCACCTCCTGAGCGCAATTATGCCCCGGGGCACCGGTCACACCGCCGCCCGGATGCGTTCCCGCGCCACACATATACAGCCCCTTGAGTGGTCCGCGGTAGCTGCCGTTGCCCAGCACAGGCCGTGCCGACCAGAGCTGGTCGAGGCTCATATTGCCGTGCATGATGTCGCCACCGACAAGGCCGAATTTGCGCTCAAGCCCCTTGGGGCTGAGGATCTGGCGGCCGAGGATTGAGGCGCGGAAGCCGGGGGCATAGGCTTCGACTGTGTCGATGATTGTATCGGCGGCCTTGCCTTCCTCGGCATCCCAATCGCGACCATTTGGCAGTTCGGGTGCAAATTGCTGGCAAAACAGCGACGCGACATGCTGGCCTTCGGGGGCCAGACTGTCGTCGACGGTGGATGGGATAAGCATCTCGACAATCGGCTTTTTCGACCAGCCATAGCGTTTCGCATCGAGGAACGCCTCGTCCATATAATCGAGCGTCGGCGCGATGATGATGCCCGACTGGTGATGCTCGCCAGCCTCGGGCAGGCACGTGAATTTGGGCAATTCGGACAAAGCGACATTCATGCGGAATGTGCCGCTGCCTGCCTTGAAACCCTTTATGCGGCGTTTGAATTCCGGCTGCAGGTCGCTCTCGTCGAACATCCGTTCGTACAGCAGTTTCGGCCCGACATTCGAAATCACACGGTCGGCAATCACTTCCTCGCCGCTCTCCAGGCGCACGCCAGCGACCTTACCGCCATCGGCCAAGACGCGCGAGACCGGGCTTTCAAGGCTGATTTCGACGCCATGTTCGCGGCACACCTTGGCCATGATCTGGGTGATCTTACCCATCCCGCCGACGCTATGGCCCCAGGCACCTTTCTTGCCATTCACTTCGCCGAAGACGTGGTGGAGGAGGACATAGGCGCTGCCCGGTGTGTCGGGGCTGGCATAGTTGCCGACTACGGCATCGAATCCGAACGCGGCTTTAACCGCTTCGCTTTCGAACCAGCTATCGAGGAAGGTGCGGGCGGATTTGACAAACAGGTCAAGCACATCGCGTTGCTGCGACAGCGTCAGGCGGGCGAGCCCCATGCCCTGCCGCGCACCGTCGAACAGCGTTTTCAGGCCTTCGCCGACATTGGGCGGCGATTTGAGCGCCAGGTCGCGCAGCACATCGGCCACGCCTTCGAGCATGTCATAATAATCCGGCAGAACAGCCGCGTCATGTTCGGAAAAACGGGCAAATTCGGCCTGGGTGCGTTCAAGCCCGCCACCCAGCTTTAGATAGCCACCATCTTCCTGCGGCAGGAAGTTGCTGATCGGGCGCTCGATCACGCGATAACCATGGTCGGCGAGGCGCATGTCGGCGATGACCTTGGGCTGCAGCAGGCTGACAGTGTAGCTTGCGACGCTGTTGCGGAAACCGGGGTGGAATTCCTCGGTCACCGCTGCGCCACCGACAACATCGCGGCGCTCGACGATGCGCACTTTCATGCCCGCGCGGGCAAGATAGAATGCGCAGACAAGGCCGTTGTGGCCGCCGCCAATGATTACGGCATCATATTTTTGGGTCATTTGTTGCTCCAGCCCGGCGCGGGGCGTTGTTCGAGGCGGGCTTCAGGGATTAGGTCACGGATCCGCGCGCAAAAGCTTTTGAGGCAGACTTCCTTGTCAGACAGCGGGCCCATCGAGAATGTGCGGCTCGCCATGCCCTCTTGCACGCGCGTGATCAGCGCGGTGTCCTCAGCATTGACCTGACGGTTGATGCGCCAGTTGAGGTAGCGCGCGGCCTTCATTTCGCGGCGATCGTCGTCAAAGACATAGCTGATTTCACGGATCAGGCAGGTGGTCGGCCCAGTTGGCAGCCACTGCATGAAATCGACCTGATCGGGATAGATGTCGAACGCGACCGAGGGCCATAGTTTGAAATAGAGCCAGCGCTTTTGGTTCGCCTCTGGCAAATGAGGCACCGAAGGCAGCAGATTTTGATAAGCGCGTTCGGACCAGTTGTTTGATGGCCGGTCCACAAGGTCGCCCCACATGCGGTCGACGTGGGGCTCGGCCTCCACGCCATAGCTTTTGCCAAACAGGCGTGTGAGGCCGGGATGTGCGACCGGGATGTGCAGACCATCCGAATAATTGTCGCCGACATTCTTCCAGTTCACGTCGCGCGGGCGCATGGTGACGCGGCCCAGTGCCTTTAATTCTTCGAAGCGGTAGGGCGCGACCTGATCTTCATAAGGCGCCATCATTTCCGCGACCGAGGGGCCGCCGCTTTCGAGGCGGACGAAGATGAAACCGCGCCAGATTTCCATATCGACCGGGACCAGCCCCGCCTTGCTCTTGTCGAGCGTGGGGTAGGAGGCGCTGTCGGGAACACCCGTCAGGCGGCCGTCAAGGTCATAGGTCCAGGCATGGTACGGGCAGACAAGCTTTTTCGCGCAGCCGCTCGATCCATCGACGATGCGGCTGCCGCGGTGACGGCAGACATTGGTGAAGGCGCGCAGTTGCTGGTCCGCCCCGCGCACCACGATCACGCTTTCGCCGACATAATCGAGGCTGTGCCAGTCGCCTGCATTGGGCACATCGGAGACATGGCAGACAACTTGCCATCCGGGGCGGAAAATGCGGTCGATTTCGAGTGCCGCGAACTCGGGGTCGTTATAGGTCCAAGCCGGAAGGCTCCAGCCATCCAGAGGGTCCTGAACTGATGTTAGTTTGCTTATGCTTGCCATGACGCAGCAGTTGTTATACGAGTGTATAACAATATGCAAGCCATCCGCAGTCCCTTCACACGCGAAAGTGCCGATACCCGACGCGACGCGCTCATCGCAGCCTGTGCTGCGTCACTCGCCAAAAACGGTGTGCAGGGGACGTCGGTTCGTGTGATCTGTACCGAAGCTGGGGTGTCCCCCGGTCTGCTCCGCCATTATTATGACGGCATCGATGCGTTAATCGCCGCAACCTATCGCTGGACGGGCGATAGGGTGCAGGCAGCGCTCGCCGAAGCTGTTGCTGACGCACCGCAAACCCCGCGCGATCGATTGCTCGCTTATCTCACCGCCAGCTTCGTCCCACCGATCGCCGATCCCGAACTGCTCGCCACCTGGCTCGCCTTCTGGGCGCTTACCAAGACCGATGCGCAGATTTCGAAACTGCATGGGCAAATCTACCGCGATTATCGCGCTGATCTGGAAACCCTGATTTCTGATTGCCAGCCGGGCGACCACCGGTTGACGGCGGTTGCACTGACGGCGCTGGTCGACGGCCTTTGGCTGGAACTCAGCTTGGGAGATGCCCCGTTCAGCCGCGCGGAAGCGGGAGTGCTGGTCGAGAAATGGCTCGATGCTTTGCTAGGCTGACTGGGCTAGCCTAGTATCAATTGAAACTGTATCGGTCGAGCATGACCGACATGACTTATGCCCGCTATCTGGCACTCGACGATCTGCTCGCCTGCCAGCATCCACAATCCGAACTGGATGACGAGATGCTGTTCATCATCATCCACCAGACAAAGGAATTGTGGCTAAAGCAGATCATTCGCGAGATGAAATTGGCCAAGGCGCAGGTGCAGGCCGATGCGCTGGTACCAGCCTATAAGGCGCTGGCAAGGGTCAGTCGAATCCAGGCGGTTATGACGCTAAGCTGGGATGTTCTCTCAACAATGACGCCCTCGGACTATACGCGGTTCCGCCATGTGCTGGGGCCCAGTTCGGGTTTCCAGTCAGACCAGTTTCGCACGGTTGAATATATGCTGGGCCTGAAAGATGGCGGTTTTCTGAAATATCAGGAGGATCGTCCGGAAGCACAGGCGGCGATGCGTGAGGCCTTGCAAACGCCGAGTATCTGGGACGATGCCCTTGCCGCTGCGGCGCGTGCCGGATTGCCGATACCGGGCGAAGTGCTGGGTCGTGATTTCAGCCAGCCTTATGTTGCAAACCCCACCGTCGAGACTGCTTTCCTGACTGTCTATCGCGAACCGGAACGCTATTGGGAATTGTACCAGCTCGCCGAGAAGCTGGTCGATCTTGACGATGCGATGGCCACCTGGCGGCACAAGCACGTGATTACTGTCGAACGCGTTATTGGCGGCAAGCGCGGTACCGGGGGCACGGCGGGGGTGAGCTATTTGCAAGCCACTCTGGCAAAACGCGCTTTTCCAGAGCTGTGGTCGCTGAGGACGCAGCTTTGAGCTTCAAGCACCTCTTCTCACGCGCACTTTCGGCCAATCCCGACCGCCTGCATTTTGCTGCGCACAGCCACCACCTCTGGCCAGACGCCAGCTATGATGCGCAGGTCGAGGCTTGGGAGGATGCAGCGCAGCTTGCCGATCTGAAATGGGGCCGCATCATGGGGCCGGTGTGGGAAGAAACGCAGGGCCATATTGCCCGTGAGCTGAAGCTGCCCGATCCCTCAACCATCGCTTTTTCGCCCAACACGCACGATTTCCTTGTTCGCATTTTTTCCGCGATTTCGAAACGACCGGTGCGTGTGCTCGCTACCGATGGCGAGTTCCACAGCTTCCGCCGCCAGATGGCGCGCTGGGTAGAGGCTGGGGAGGCGGTGCTGGTCAATGCGCCTGCAGATGAACTGGTTGCCACGGCGGAGGCCGGCGGGGTCGATCTGATTTTTGCCAGCCAGGTGCTGTTCAACTCCGGCGCGATCATAGGTGACCTTGAACGGTTGGCAGCTCTGGCCAAGCCCGACGGGCCGTGGGTGGTGGTTGATGGCTATCATGGCTTTATGGCGATCGAGACCGATTTGTCCGCCGTCGCCAACCGCATCTTCTATGTCTCCGGCGGGTACAAATATGCGATGGCGGGGGAAGGGATATGCTTCCTCCACGCACCGCCCGGGTTCGCACCGAGGCCGGTAGTAACGGGCTGGTATGCCGCGTTTGAAGATCTTGCTCTTCCGCCCGGCGCGGTCGGTTATGCGCAGGATGGCGGGCGGTTTCTGGGCAGTACATTTGATGCCTCGGGGCTGTACCGCTTCAATGCCGTGCGCCGGACGCTCGATGCGGAAGAACTGACGACGGGCAAAATCTCGGCTCATGTCGAGGCGTTGCAACTTCGCTTTGTTGGCGCTGCTGCAATGTCCGGTTTCGAATTGCTCAATCCGCTCGATAGTGGTCCACATGCCCGCTTCCTCGCCTATCGCGGACAAGGGGCACCGTCTTTGCACGCCAAACTGGAGGCAAATAATGTCATCACCGACGTGCGCGGTGATGTGCTGCGCATCGGTTTCGGAATCTATCAGGATGCGCAGGATGTGGACCGGTTGGTCGATATCCTGCGAAGCATCTGATTACGTCTTCGTCCGCTGATCCTCGACCATATCTTCAGCCAATTCCAGGCCGGCCTTGCCACCCGCGACAGTGTGCGACGGGGCATGGGGTGGTTCGATGAATTCGGGTTCCTCGACCTCCAGCATGCCCTCCCATTTGGTGATAACAGAGGTCGCAACCGCATTGCCGACAACATTGGTCGCGGTGCGGCCCATGTCTAGGAATTGGTCGATAGCAAGGATCAGGGCAACGCCCTCGACCGGCAAATCGAACATGGCAAGCGTGCCGGTGATGACGACGAGCGAGGCGCGCGGCACGGCGGCCACGCCCTTGGAGGAAATCATCAGCGTCAGCAGGATAAGGATCTGCGTGCCGATTGACAGGTCCATGCCATAAGCTTGGGCGATGAAGATTGTCGCAAAGCTCATATACATCATCGAGCCGTCGAGATTGAAGCTGTAACCCAGCGGCAGCATGAAGCCGGAAATCCGGCGCGGCACGCCGAAGCGATCAAGCTGTTCGAACAGCTTGGGAAGGGCAGCCTCGGACGAGGCTGTCGAGAAAGCGATCAGCATCGGTTCGCGGATATAGCGGATCAGCGTCCATATCCGCCGTCCCAGGAAAATCGCGCCGAGCGACAGCAGGATGACCCACAGGATCGACAGCGACAGATAGAATTCGACGACCAGTTCCAGATAAGTGCCAAGGATGGCCAAGCCACTGGTTGCCACCACCTTGGCCAGAGCGCCAAAGACGGCGAACGGAGCAAAACGCATCACATAATGGGTGATCTGCAACATCATTTCGGCGAGCGCATCGGCACCGCGGACCAATGGCGCACCCTTTTCGCCTAGCGCCGACAGCGCGACGCCTGCGAAAAGTGAAAACACCAATATCTGAAGGATGTTGTTGGTCGCCATCGCCTCGAAGGCGTTTTTGGGGAAGATCGAGAGTATGAATTCCCAGAAATCGAGCTTCTTCACCTCGCCGATATTCTGCGCCGCTGCGGCGACTGTATCCACTGGCGCACCGACGCCGGGCTGGAAGACATTGACCATCAACAGGCCGAGGCCGATCGATATGAAGCTGGCGATAATGAACCAGCTGATCGCGCGGAAACCGATACGGCCCAGCGCCGAACTGTCCCCCATATGCGCAATCCCGACGACGATGGTCGACAGGATCAAGGGCGCGACGAGCAGCTTGATCAGGTTGAGGAAGATATCCGACAGCAGCTTGAATGTCTTGGTCGCATATTCGAACCAGACATTGTCCTGCGCTATACCGATATGAACGGCATAGCCGACAACCACGCCCAGGATCATCCCAGCAAGGATGTACCATGTCAGTCGGCGATCCATTTATGCTTCCCCTTAATCTTGGTCTGTTCTTTAGCTGTGGTAACCGAGCGGTAACGGCACGGCAAGCGCATCCGTTTCCGCAGCGTAAATTTCGTTTCAAACGCAACTATCTGGTTGTTTGGCCGTTCCAACGGGGGCATAGGCAAGGAAAATCAAATAGGGTGAAAAGCCCTGAAACGACGCGGAGCGATTAGACATGGCAAGTGCCGACCCCAAATTGGCGAAACCCCTGCTGGCAGCAATATTGGCGCGTACCTTGCCCGGTGAGATTGACGGTTTCGGCAAGGATGCACAGGCGCAGGCGGTCGAATTCATGCTGGCGACAGCGGCGAAACGGACAAGCGGCAAGTCCAAAGTCGCGGTCGACACATTTGCCGATGCCAGCGGTCGTCTGGCGATGCGTGTGGCGCTGATCAATGACGACATGCCCTTCCTTGTGGATTCGGTTGCGGCTGCTCTCGCCTCGGCCAATGTCGCCATTGAGCGGCTGATCCATCCGGTGGTCGATGTCGAACGTGATGCCTCGGGCACTCTGACCGCGCTCAGCGAGCAGCGCGGATCGACGGGTAAGCGCGAGAGCTTCATCTATGTCGAGACTTCGCGCATCGATGCGAAGGAACGGCGCGCGTTGGCGGACAGTCTTGCTGCCGTGCTGGAGGATGTGCGCTGCGCGGTGACTGACTGGCGCAAGATGCAGGGGGCGATGTCTGAAGATGCCGACAGCCTGCCCGAGGGCGAAGGGGCGGCGTTGATGCGCTGGTTCATGGACGGCGCGATGACTGTGCTGGCACATGAACGCATTATCGGGGACGGCGTGCGAGAGGCGCGTCTGGGGCTGGCCCGGTCAAGCGAAACCGCATTGCTTTCAGAGGAAAGTATAACCCGCGCCCGCGCCTATTTTGCGGAAGGCGGGCAGGCGCCTTTGATACTGAAATCGAGCCGGGTGTCGACCGTCCACCGTGCGGTACAGCTCGACATCTTGGTCGTGCCGGTCCGCGATGGCGACAAGATCAAGGGGCTGGGCGTAACCGGTGGCCTGTGGACGAGCAACGCGCTCGCGACCCCGCCGGAGCGTATTCCGCTGCTGCGCACCCAGCTTTCCGATTTGCTCACCCGATATGGGTTTGACCCGTCGGGCCATGCGGGCAAGGCGATGTCGCATGCACTGACCTCGCTGCCGCACGACCTGCTGGTGTCGTTCAGCCGCGCCGATCTGGAGCGGGTGACGCTGACTGCCATGTCGCTGACCGACCGGCCTCGGCCCAAGCTGCTTGCGGTGCGTTCTGCGTTAGGGCGGCATGTGTTTGTTTTCGTCTGGCTGCCGCGCGACGAGATTTCGACCGGGCTGCGTCGTGCCATTGAGGCGATGCTGACCGAGACCAAGGGTGCAAGCGTGCTCGGCTGGTCGATTGGGCTTGAGGATGGCGGGATCGGTCTGTTGCGTTACCTGCTCGACCTTGAAGACCGCAATGTTGATATCGACGAGGCCGCGCTAGACCGACGTCTCCAGTTGATGGTCCGCGGTTGGGAGCCTGCCGTAGAGGCGGAGCTGGCACGCGTAACAGACGAAAAGCGAGCCGCTGCGCTGATGGAACGCTACGCCGCTGCCTTCCCGCAATCGCACCGCATGGCCTATCCGGTTACCGAAGCGGCGCAGGACATGATCGGCCTGCTGGCGATGGAACGCGACCATAGCCGCGTCTCGCGCCTGATATCCGATAAAGATAAGGACGACAGCACGCTCAGCCTGAAAGTGTACAATGCCGGTGGGGCGATGCCGTTGTCTGACATTGTGCCGGTGCTCGAAAATTTCGGCTTCAACGTGATCGAGCAGGTGCCGACCGCGTTGGACGATATTGCCTATATCCACGATTTCCACCTCGGCCTGCGCGGCGGGGCTTCGACCGCGCCCTTGTTTGCGCGCAAGGATGTGGTTGAAACCGCACTGACTCAGGTCATCGACGGCAAAGCCGAGAATGACGCTTTCAACCAGTTGATCACGATTGCCGGGCTCGATCCGCAGTCAGTCGTCTGGCTCCGCGCCTGGCACCGTTATCTGCGCCAGACCGGCCTCAATTATGGCGTTCCGACCGTCGTCGCAGCGCTTGGCAATAATGCGGGTATTGCGCGTGCGATCATATCGCTGTTCACTGCTTTGCACGATCCGGCCTTTACCGGTGATCGCGGCTCTGCTGTCGTCAAGCTCGATGAGGAAATCAAGGCGGGCTTGGCTAAGGTTGCGGCGGCGGACGAAGACCGCATCCTACGCCTGATGCAGGCTGTGGTGAAAGCCACATTGCGCACCAACGCCTTTGCGCCAGCTTCGAAAGAGGCACTGGCGTTCAAGCTCGACAGCGCCAAAGTCCCGGGCCTGCCCGCACCGCTCCCCTGGCGCGAAGTCTTTGTTTACAGCCCCCGCGTCGAAGGCATCCACCTGCGCGCGGGGCCGGTTGCGCGTGGCGGGCTGCGCTGGTCCGACCGACGCGACGATTTCCGCACCGAAATTCTGGGCCTGATGAAGGCGCAGCGCGTGAAAAATGCGGTAATCGTGCCTACCGGGGCGAAGGGCGGTTTCTATCCAAAGCGCCTGCCCGATCCGCGCGTGGACCGCGACACTTGGCTTGCCGAGGGCACCGAAAGCTACCGCATCTTCATCCGCACCCTGTTGTCGATCACCGACAATCTGGTCGATAACAAGGTTGTCCACCCCGACAGCGTTGTGATCCGCGATGGCGATGATCCCTATTTCGTCGTTGCCGCAGACAAGGGCACAGCAACCTTCTCCGACGTGGCCAATGCCATCGCGCTCGAACGCGGTTTCTGGCTGGGCGATGCTTTCGCGTCGGGCGGCTCGGTTGGGTATGACCATAAGGCGATGGGGATCACCGCCAAGGGCGGTTGGGTCTCGGTCCAGCGGCACTTTGCCGAAATGGGCATCGATGTGCAGAAGGAACCGGTAACGGTTGCGGGCGTCGGCGACATGTCGGGCGACGTGTTCGGCAACGGCATGCTGCTGTCAAAGGCGATCAAGTTGGTCGCGGCATTCGACCATCGCCACATCTTCCTTGATCCCAATCCCGATCCGGCGGCCAGCTGGAAAGAGCGGCAGCGGCTGTTCAACCTGCCGCGCTCAAGCTGGCTCGATTATGACGCGAAGCTGATTTCCAAAGGCGGCGGCGTGTTTGCGCGCAGCGAGAAGGAAATCAAGCTTTCGCCGGAGGTGCGTGCGCTGCTCGGCGTCGAAGACAGTGTGATGGAACCGGCTGCGTTGATGAAGGCAATCTTGAAAGCCGAAGTCGGGCTGATCTGGTTTGGCGGCATCGGCACCTATTTGAAAGATGCCAGCGAAGCCAATGTCGAGGTGGGCGATCCCGCCAACGACGCCATCCGCATCAACGCGCAGGATCTGCGCGCCAAGGTGATCGGCGAAGGCGCGAACCTGGGTGTCACCCAAGCCGCGCGCATCGCCTTTGGCCTGAAGGGTGGGCGGGTCAACACCGACTTTATCGACAACAGCGCTGGCGTCGATTGCTCGGACAATGAGGTCAATATCAAGATTGCTCTGAACGCAGAGATGGCGGCGGGTCGACTCAAAATTGAATCGCGCAATACGCTTCTCGCCAGCATGACTGACGATGTCGCCGAACTGGTGTTGGAGGATAACCGGCTGCAGACGCTGGCGCTTTCGATTTCGGAAAGCGGCGGGGCAGGGGATTTGCCTGCCTATGTCCGTTTGATGGAAATCTTCGAAAGCCAGGGCAAACTCGACCGTGTGGTTGAGGGGCTGGAAGGCAATGATGAATATCTGCGCCGCGAAGCCGAGGGCCATGGACTGACCCGGCCAGAACTCGCCGTGCTGCTGTCGACTGCCAAGCTGGCTGCTCAGGATGCGGCCGAACATAGCCCGCTGGCCGCCGACAGCGCGATGGATGGCGAACTGCTCGCAGCCTTCCCCAAGCCGATGGCAGCGACGCACGCGCAAGCCATCCTGACGCACAGGCTGCGTCCGCAAATCATTGCGACCAAGCTGGCCAATCGCATGATCAACCGCATGGGCATGCTGCACCCGTTTGAGTTGGCCGAAGAGGAAGGCTGCACGCTCGGTATCGTCGTCGAAGCCTTTGCGATAGCCGAACGTCTGTTCGATCTCCCTGCACTGTGGGCCGAAATCGATGAGGCAAAGATCCCCGAAGCGACACGCATCATGCTGTTCCAACAGATCGCAGTCGAGACCCGCGCACACATGGCCGACATGATCCGCAACGGCAAGGAAGGCCGCGCCGTCGGAACAGCCATTGGTGATTATGCACCAGTGATCGAAGAGCTCTCGACCGCGCGCAAGGAATTGCTGACCCCCGATGTCGCGGCGCAGACCGAAGCCTATGGTGACAAGCTGTCGGCTGGCGGAGCGCCTGCCAAGCTGGTCGCAAAGCTGGTCCGTATCGCGCAACTCGATGGCGCGATCGGTCTCGCTGCATTGGCAACCGAGCGTAAGGCCGATGCCAAGGCGCTGACCAAGGCATTTGTGCTTTTGGGCGATGCTCTGGGCCTCGGCTGGGCGCAGAACAGCGCGATGCAGATGGACCCCAAGGATCCCTGGGAACGTTTGCTCGTCGCGGGTCTGGCACGCGATTTCCAGGCGATGCGGCTCGATTTCCTGCGCCGTCAAAAAGTGGCCGATGCCGACGCGGTCACCGCCTGGCTTGGCAAGCACAGTGACCGTGTCGGTATGTTCCGTTCGATGATCGACCGCGCACGCCGGGGTGGTCTGCCGACTCCTGCCATGCTCGCGCAGATTGCCGGGCAGGCACGGACTTTGTTGGGGCGGTAGTGCTTCCCCTCCTGTCTGTGGGAGGGCAGACTAAACGCCAATCGGCTGCTTCTATACCGTAGCCCTGAGCTTGTCGAAGGGCGCCTCAAGGTTGGCGCCACGCTGAGAGACGTGCTTCGACAGGCTCAGCACTGCGGTTCAGTGAGCACCAACATATCCTAGAAAGCCGCAATCCCGGTAATCGCACGTCCCAGGATCAGTGCGTGCACATCATGCGCGCCTTCATAGGTGTTGACGGTCTCCAGATTCACCATGTGGCGGATGACCTGATATTCTTCCGAGATACCGTTGCCGCCATGCATGTCGCGCGCCTGCCGCGCGATGTCCAAAGCCTTGCCGACATTGTTGCGCTTGACGATCGAGATCATGTCGGGCGCAAATCGACCTTCGTCCATCAAGCGACCGACGCGGAGCGAGGCCTGCAAGCCGAGCGCAATGTCGGTCATCATGTCGGCGAGTTTCTTTTGATAGAGCTGGTTTGCCGCGAGCGGCTTGCCGAACTGGTGCCGGTCGAGGCCATATTGACGCGCTGCCTGCATGCAGAATTCGGCAGCTCCCAGTGCACCCCAGCTGATGCCATAGCGCGCACGATTGAGGCAGCCGAACGGCCCCTTCAGGCCTTGTACGTCAGGCAGTAGCGCGTCTTCGCCGACCTCGACATTGTCTATCATAATCATGCCGGTGGTCGAGGCGCGCAAGGAAAGCTTGCCCTCAATCTTGGGTGCGGACAGGCCCTTCATGCCCTTTTCAAGGATGAAGCCCTTGATGCCGCCACCATGCGCCTCGCTCTTTGCCCAGACGACGAAGACGTCCGCGAACGGCGCGTTTGAAATCCAGGTCTTGCTGCCGTTGAGGACGTAGCCGCCATCGACCTTTTTAGCGACGGTGCGCATTCCTGCCGGATCACTACCCGCATCAGGTTCGGTCAGGCCGAAGCAGCCGATCAACTTGCCGCTTGCCAAGCCCGGCAGATATTTGCGACGCTGTTCTTCCGAACCATAAGCATTGATCGGGTGCATCACGAGGCTCGATTGCACCGACGCCATCGAACGATAGCCCGAATCGACGCGTTCGATTTCGCGCGCGATCAGGCCGTACGAGACATAGCTCGCACCAGCGCCGCCATATTCCGGCGCAATGGTCGCGCCTAGCAGCCCGGCCTGACCCATCAGCGGAAAAAGTTCCGGGGCATCGACCTCCTCGCGGAATGCCTCGATCACGCGCGGCTGCAGTTCGTCCTGCGCAAAGCCATGCGCGGCGTCGCGGATCATGCGTTCCTCTTCGGTAAGCTGATCATCGAGGAAAAAGGGATCTGACCAGTCAAAGGCTGCCATTTCGGCCATGGGAATCTCCATTTACGTTTTCGGCTCGCTAGACTTTTCATCGGGACGAAACAAGTTGCATCAGAAACCGTCACCCTGAACTTGTTTCAGGGTCCATCGTGCAGCTAAAGACGGAGTTTGAAAGGCGAAATGAATCCTGAAACAAGTTCAGGATGACGCCTTGGGGGGGGCAACAATGTCAATTCGGACGGACATCGATTTATTGCTTAGTCAACTTGGTTGCCCCGTTTCCAAGGGCGGTCTCCCTGTCCACACGCCCATAGACGGCAGCCAGATTGGCTCTGTCACAACAGCAACATCTCAGGACATAGACACAGCGCTTTCCCGCGGCCAGGGCGCCTTTCTAACATGGCGCACCGTCCCCGCCCCCCGTCGAGGCGAACTCGTCCGCCGTTTCGGCAACGCCCTGCGCGAGCATAAACTCGATCTTGGCCGCCTCGTCACCATAGAATGCGGCAAGACGATCAGCGAGAGCGAGGGCGAGGTGCAGGAGATGATCGACATCTGCGACTTCGCGGTCGGCTTGTCGCGCCAGCTCCATGGCCTCACCATCGCCAGCGAACGGCCCGGCCACCGGATGATGGAGCAATGGCACCCGCTAGGGGCAGTGCTGATTATCAGCGCTTTCAACTTTCCCGTCGCGGTCTGGGCATGGAATGCCGCGCTGGCTTTGGTGTGCGGCAACAGTATCATCTGGAAGCCGTCTGAGAAAACGCCTTTGACTGCATTGGCGGTGCAGGCCCTGCTCGACCGCGTTTTGGCTGATTTTAACGATGCGCCTGAAGGTCTTTCACAAGTCGTCATAGGCGCGCGCGATATCGGTGCCACCCTGGTCGCCGACCCGCGCATTGCGCTTGTCTCTGCAACCGGTAGTACCGCGATGGGGCGCGCGGTGGGGCAGGTGGCTGCGGGGCGCTTCGCCAAAACCATCCTTGAACTCGGTGGCAACAATGCCGCGATTGTTAGCGACAAAGCCAACCTCGACCTTGCTTTGCGAGGCGTATTGTTCTCGGCGGTTGGCACTAGCGGCCAACGCTGCACCAGCCTGCGCCGTCTGTTCGTGCATGAAGCCATTTATGATGGCTTTGTAGAGAAGCTGAAAACCGCTGCAGCAAGCATATCTGTCGGGGATCCGCTGGATAGTGGCAATCTGGCCGGACCACTGATTGATGAAGATGCCTTCGATCGGATGCAAGCCGCCTTGAATGAAGCTGAAGCAATGGGTGCGCAGATACATGGCAGCGAACGGATCAAACGGTCTGGCGCCTATGTTCGCCCCGCTATTGTCGAAATGGCTGAGCATAAAGGGCCATGCTTGCGTGAAACTTTCGCACCAATCCTCTATGTCTTCCGCTATTCAAAGCTCGAAGATGCCATCGCGCTGCAGAACAGTGTGGGTGCGGGATTGTCCTCGTCGATCTTCTCGCTCGATCTGCGCGAGTGTGAGTTGTTCCTGTCGGCGTCAGGCAGCGACTGTGGCATCGCCAACGTCAATATCGGTACCTCGGGCGCGGAGATCGGCGGGGCGTTTGGCGGGGAGAAAGAAACCGGTGGTGGACGCGAGTCAGGTTCCGACGCATGGAAAGCCTATATGCGCCGGGCGACCAACACCATCAACTACAGCAACGACCTGCCACTGGCACAGGGTGTCAGGTTCGACATCTAACGCCCTCGGAACAGGCCCACTAATGTGGGGGATGTGCGCCAGTTAAGCCTGCTCTGAAATGCAAACTTTCGAATAGGGCAAGATTACTTTCCTATCTTGCATCGTTCAGGTCTTTTAATTGCGCGAATCTGTCGCTACCGCGATTCAAAATTTCACCAGATTCGGATAATAAGGGTACGCCATGGGATTTCCTCCGGCACAGGGACTGTATGACCCCCGCAACGAGCATGACGCATGCGGCGTTGGCTTCATCGCGAATATAAAAGGCGTCAAAACCCACTCAACCATCGAGCGTGGGTTGCAGATACTCGTCAACCTCGATCATCGCGGCGCCGTGGGTGCCGATCCGTTGCTTGGCGATGGCGCGGGCATATTGATCCAGATTCCCGACGCGCTGTACCGTGACTGGGCCAAGGGCGCGGGCGTCAACCTGCCGCCGCCGGGCGATTATGCCGTCGTCATGTGTTTCTTGCCGCAAGATGAGGCGGCGCGCGAATTCGGTATCACAAATTTTGAGAGTTTCATCGTCAAGGAAGGCCAGACCATCCTCGGCTGGCGCGATGTACCGACGACGCTCGACGGCCTCGGCAAGGCAGTGATCGAACAGATGCCGGTGATCCGCCAGCTCTTCATCGGGCGTGGTGAGAATTGCGCCGACGAAGCAGCGTTTGAACGCAAACTGCTCGCCATCCGCAAGCAGGCGCAAAATCCGCTAGCGGCACTCGAAGAGAAGCATGGACTGCCCGGTCTTTCGAGCTTTTACATCCCCTCGATGTCGACCCGCACGGTGGTCTACAAGGGACTGCTACTCGCTGGACAGGTTGGTTCCTTCTACGACGATTTGCGCAACCCGCTGTGCCAATCGGCACTAGCGCTGGTCCACCAGCGATTCTCGACCAACACCTTCCCCAGCTGGAAGCTGGCGCACCCCTATCGCTTTGTCGCGCATAATGGCGAAATCAACACGGTTCGCGGCAATGTGAACTGGATGAACGCGCGCAGGCGTACGATGGAATCGGATCTGATGGGTCCCGATCTCGACAAGATGTGGCCGATCATTCCGCACGGCCAGTCAGACACGGCGTGCCTCGACAATGCGCTCGAACTGCTGCTCGCGGGTGGATACAGCCTTGCCCATGCGGTGATGATGTTGATCCCCGAAGCATGGGCAGGCAACCCGATGATGGATGCCAATCGCCGCGCATTTTACGAATATCATGCCGCATTGATGGAACCATGGGACGGCCCCGCTGCTGTCGCTTTCACCGATGGCCGCCAGATTGGCGCGACGCTTGATCGCAACGGCCTGCGTCCTGCGCGTTTTTGCGTCACCGATGACGAACATGTCATCATGGCTTCGGAAAGCGGCGTATTGCCGATTAAGGAAGACAATATCGTCCGCAAATGGCGGCTCCAGCCGGGCAAAATGCTGCTCATCGATATGGAGCAGGGTCGCATCATCGAGGATGAGGAAATCAAGGCGCAGCTTGCGACCAAGGAGCCTTATGCCAAGTGGCTTGAGTCCGCGCAGTACAAGCTAAAGGACTTGGACGAGGTAGAGGTTGCCGATGCTGCACTCGCCAACGATCACAGCGCGCTGCTCGATCGCCAGCAAGCCTTTGGCTACACGCAGGAAGATATCAGCAAATTCCTCGAACCGATGGCCACCAACGGCGATGACCCGCTGGGGTCTATGGGCACCGACACGCCGATTGCCGTTCTGTCGAACAAGCCACGCCTGCTCTACGATTATTTCAAACAGAATTTCGCGCAGGTCACCAACCCGCCGATCGACCCGATCCGCGAAGAATTGGTGATGAGCCTTGTCAGCATGATTGGTCCACGACCGAACCTGCTGGGCCATGACGCCGGCACGCACAAGCGGCTTGAGGTGGATCAGCCGATCCTCACCAACGCCGATCTTGCCAAGATCCGCTCGGTCGAACAGGCGCTCGACGCGGCCTTCCGTGCCGAAACCATCGACATGACCTGGGATGCCGCCAGCGGCGCTGCCGGTCTTGAAATGGCGATCAAGGAAATGTGCTGGGCCGCAACCGAGGCGGTGCTGCAGGACAAGAACATCCTTATCCTTTCCGACCGCGCGCAGGGGCCGGACCGGATAGCGATGCCCGCATTGCTGGCGACCGCCGCCGTGCATCACCACCTTGTCCGTCAGGGTCTGCGCATGCAGACCGGCCTTGTTGTTGAAACCGGCGAAGCCCGCGAAGTGCACCATTTCTGCGTGCTTGCCGGCTATGGTGCCGAAGCGATCAACCCCTATGTCGCCTTTGAAACGCTGGAGGAAATCCGCGTACGCCAAGGGCTCTCGCTTTCGACCTATGAGGTGCAGAAAAACTACATCAAGGCGGTCGGCAAGGGCATCCTCAAGGTTATGTCCAAGATGGGCATTTCGACCTACCAATCCTATTGCGGCGCGCAAATTTTCGACGCCGTCGGCCTGTCATCCGAATTTATCGCCAAATATTTCACTGGCACCGCGACCACCATCGAAGGTGTCGGCCTTGCTCAGGTCGCCGAGGAAACCGTCCGCCGCCATGCAGCGGCCTATGGTGACAACCCGATCTATCGCAACATGCTCGATGTTGGCGGCATCTATGGATACCGCATCCGCGGCGAAGACCATGCCTGGACGCCGAACAGCGTTTCCAAATTGCAGCATGCCGTGCGCGGAAACAATCCCAAGGAATATGAAGAGTTTGCCCGTTCGATCAACGAACAGAGCGAGCGCCTGCTGACCATCCGCGGATTGATGGACCTGAAACCGGCGGACAAGCCGCTCGACATCAGCGAAGTCGAACCCGCGTCCGAAATCGTCAAGCGCTTCGCCACCGGCGCGATGAGCTATGGCTCGATTTCGTGGGAGGCGCACACCACATTGGCGCTGGCGATGAACCGCATCGGCGGCAAATCGAACACCGGCGAAGGCGGCGAAGATCCCAAGCGCTTCAAGCCGCTGCCCGATGGGTCGTCGATGCGTTCGGCAATCAAGCAAGTCGCATCAGGCCGCTTTGGCGTAACGGCGGAATATCTCGTCAATGCTGACGATATCCAGATCAAGATGGCGCAGGGTGCAAAGCCTGGTGAAGGCGGCCAGTTGCCTGGCGACAAGGTCGACAAGACCATCGGCGCAACCCGCCATTCGACCCCGGGCGTCGGCCTGATTTCGCCTCCGCCGCACCATGACATTTATTCGATCGAGGATCTGGCGCAGCTGATCCACGACCTTAAAAACGTCAACACCGGTGCGCGTATTTCGGTGAAGCTGGTTTCCGAAGTCGGCGTCGGCACGGTTGCCGCAGGCGTATCGAAAGCACGCGCCGACCATGTGACGATTTCGGGTTATGAAGGCGGGACGGGCGCTTCGCCGCTCACCTCGCTCACCCATGCCGGTTCGCCATGGGAAATCGGCCTTGCCGAAACCCAGCAGACCTTGCTGCTCAACAATCTACGCAGCCGCATTGCAGTGCAGGTCGACGGCGGCCTGCGCACCGGCCGCGACGTTGCGATTGGTGCGCTTCTTGGCGCAGACGAGTTTGGCTTTGCAACCGCCCCGCTGATTGCAGCAGGCTGCATCATGATGCGCAAATGCCATCTGAACACCTGCCCCGTAGGTGTGGCAACGCAAGACCCGGTGTTGCGCGCGCGCTTCACCGGCCAACCCGAGCATGTGATCAACTATTTCTTCTTCGTCGCCGAAGAACTCCGCGCGATCATGGCCGAAATGGGCTTCCGCACCATTGACGAGATGGTTGGCCGCGTTGACCGCATCGACATGAAGAAGGCGATCCACCACTGGAAGGCGCAGGGCGTTGACCTGTCTCGCTTGCTGCACGTCGTCGACACCAAAGGCGGTTCGCTGCACCAGACCGAGACACAGGATCACGGGCTCGACAAGGCACTCGATCAGGACCTGATCGCTGCCGCAACCCCTGCTCTCGAAAAAGGTGAGGCTGTTCGCATCGAACGCGAGGTGAAGAGCCTCAACCGCACCGTTGGGGCGATGCTTTCTGGAGAAGTGGCCAAGAAATATGGCCATGCAGGCCTGCCTGAAAATACCATCCAGATCGCCTTAACCGGTGTTGCGGGGCAAAGCTTTGGCGCGTTCCTCGCCCATGGCATCACGCTCGATCTGACCGGCGATGCCAACGACTATGTCGGCAAAGGCCTGTCGGGCGGGCGGGTGATTGTGAAGCAGCCAGCCCATGTTAACCGCGAGCCGACCGAGAATATCATCGTCGGCAACACTGTGCTGTACGGTGCGATTGCAGGCGAAGCCTATTTCAGCGGCGTCGCTGGCGAACGCTTTGCCGTCCGCAATTCGGGCGCACTCGCGGTGGTTGAAGGCACCGGCGATCATGGCTGCGAATATATGACCGGCGGTGTGGTCGCTGTCCTTGGCAAGACCGGGCGCAATTTCGCGGCAGGCATGTCGGGCGGGGTCGCCTATGTCTATGACGAGGATGGCCGCTTCCGCGAGCGTTGCAACATGGCGATGGTCGATGTCGAAGCGATTGAGGCCGATGGCCCCGAAGCTGAAAACAGCACCGGAGCGCCGACGCAGCGTGCGTCGAGCGTGCATGATTTCGGCATGGGCGACATGCTTTATCATTCGGCGGATCGCCTGCGCATCCTGCTCGAACGCCACCATCTCTACACCGGCAGCAAGCGCGCCCGCGCAATTCTTGATGATTGGCCCAACGCACTCGGCAAATTCGTCAAGATCATGCCGAAGGACTACAAGCGCGCGCTGAAGCAGTTGGAGGCCGAACGGCTTGCCGCTGCCCATGTCGCGGCTGAATAAGATCACGGAGTATTAAAGTGGGCAAGGCAACAGGCTTTCTCGAACTCGACCGGCAAGACCGGACCTATTCCGACGCCAAGGAGCGGCTGAAGCACTACAAGGAATTTGTGGTGCCGCTGCCCGAGGAAAAGCTGAAGGCGCAAGCATCGCGCTGCATGAACTGCGGCATCCCTTATTGCCACAATGGCTGCCCGGTGAACAACATCATCCCGGACTGGAACCATCTGGTTTATGAAGGTGACTGGCAGAATGCGCTCGAGGTGCTGCACAGCACCAACAACTTTCCCGAATTCACCGGCCGCATCTGTCCCGCTCCGTGCGAGGCTAGCTGCACTTTGAACATTGATGACGCGCCGGTCACGATCAAGTCGATCGAATGCGCCATCGTCGACAAGGGTTGGGAAGAAGGCTGGATTTTGCCGCAACCGCCTGCGCGGAAGACAGGCAAGTCGGTTGCCGTCGTCGGTTCAGGACCGGCAGGCATGGCCTGTGCGCAACAGCTGGCGCGCGCGGGGCATAGCGTCACATTGTTCGAAAAGAATGACCGGATGGGTGGGCTGCTGCGCTACGGCATACCGGACTTCAAACTCGATAAGGACCAGATTAATCGCCGCTTGATGCAGATGCAGGCTGAGGGCGTTGTGTTGAAAACCTCGACCGAGGTCGGCGTGCATGTGTCGATGGAATCGCTGCGCGAGAATTTCGATGCGGTGGTGATGTCGGGTGGCGCCGAGGATCCGCGCCAACTGACCATCCCCGGCGCGGAAATGGCGGGCGTCCGGCTCGCCATGGAATTCCTGACCCAGCAGAATAAGCGCAATGCCGGCGACGACGAAACCCGCGCCGCGCCGCGCGGTACGCTGACCGCGACGGGCAAGCATGTCATCGTTATCGGCGGTGGCGATACAGGCTCTGACTGCGTCGGAACATCGAACCGCCAGGGTGCGGCCTCGGTGACGCAGATCGAAATCATGCCCAAGCCGCCTATCAAGGAAGACAAAGCGCTCAGCTGGCCCGATTGGCCTTTGAAGCTGCGCACATCGTCTTCGCATGAAGAGGGTTGCGAGCGCGACTGGGCAATCAACGCCCGCCGTGTGATTGGCGAAAATGGCCGGGTAACGGGCCTCGAATGTGTTCGCGTTGATTGGTCGAACGGCCGAATGGAAGATGTGCCCGGAAGCGAGTTCGTGCTGAAGGCTGATATGATCCTTCTGGCAATGGGTTTTGTTGGCCCGATCAAGCCCGGGATGGTCGAACAGTCCGAAGTTGTGCTCGACCCGCGTGGCAATGTTGCCGCCAATGTCAGCGACTATATGACCAGTCGCGAAGGCGTCTTTGCCTGTGGCGACATGCGGCGCGGCCAAAGTCTGGTTGTCTGGGCCATCCGCGAAGGCCGTCAGTGCGCGCGCGCCGTTGACCTGCACTTGATGGGCGAAAGTGAGCTGCCGCGCTGATTGCGGTCGATTGTTCCCATTGTACCGGTGATATTTCTATGCCCTCTTCAGCTAAGCTGGGTTAGCCTACAGCACGAGTCGTGCGTCCAATGAAAAGCAGAAGTTTGCTATTCGATAGTTGCGCGACTATGATGGATTATTACCGAATCTCGCAAAAAGGTCATGATGGCCGCTAGATATTCGGACTGGGACTATAGGAGAGCCAAAATGCGCCAGATTGACCATTTCCTTGTGGGCGGTGTGCCAGCGGCATCGCGGTTCAGTGACATCATGGACCCCAATAATGGCGGGGTGCAGGGGCGCGTTGCGTTAGGTGACAAGGCAGTCCTCGATCAGGCAGTGGCAGCGGCGCAAAAGGCGCAACCGGCATGGGCAGCGATGAACCCGCAGCGCCGGGCGCGCGTGATGTTCGATTTCAAGGCGCTCGTTGAAAAGCATATGGACGAACTGGCGCACATGCTTTCCGCCGAGCATGGCAAGGTGATTGCTGACAGCAAGGGCGATATCCAGCGGGGGCTGGAGGTTGTCGAATTTTGCTGCGGTCTGCCACATGTGTTGAAGGGCGAATATACGCAGGGCGCAGGCCCCGGCATCGACGTCTATTCGATGCGCCAGCCGCTGGGCATCGGTGCGGGCATCACCCCGTTCAACTTCCCGGCGATGATCCCGCTTTGGATGGGTGCGGTTGCCACCAGCGTTGGCAATGCCTTCATCCTGAAGCCTTCGGAGCGCGACCCGAGCGTGCCCAATCGACTGGCCGAACTGTTTCTGGAAGCAGGAATCCCTGAAGGCATTTTCCAGGTCGTGCATGGCGACAAGGAAATGGTCGATGCAATCCTCGACCATCCGGCGATCAGCGCCGTCAGTTTTGTCGGCAGTTCCGATATTGCGCACTATGTCTACAACCGCGGCGTCGCCGCCGGAAAGCGCGTGCAGGCGATGGGTGGGGCGAAAAACCACGGCATTGTGATGCCCGATGCTGACCTCGACCAGGTGGTCAATGATCTGACGGGCGCGGCCTTCGGTTCGGCAGGCGAACGCTGCATGGCGCTGCCCGTCGTCGTGCCGGTGGGCGATGATACGGCTGAAGCGCTGAAGGCAAAGCTGATCCCCGCGATCCACGCGCTGAAGATTGGCATTTCGACAGACACTGAAGCGCATTATGGCCCGGTCGTCACCGCGCAGCACAAGGCGAAAGTCGAGGGCTGGATCCAGAAATGCGCCGACGAAGGTGCGGAACTGGTCATCGACGGAC
Organism: Sphingorhabdus pulchriflava; assembly: GCF_003367235.1. Taxonomy (GTDB): domain Bacteria; phylum Pseudomonadota; class Alphaproteobacteria; order Sphingomonadales; family Sphingomonadaceae; genus Sphingorhabdus_B; species Sphingorhabdus_B pulchriflava. Next base: position 2,099,121 of record NZ_QRGP01000001.1, on the reverse strand, counting down.
GCGGCTTCAAGCTGCAGGGGCATGAGGAAGGTTATTTTATCGGCCCGACCCTGTTCGACCATGTCACGACCGACATGGAAAGCTATAAGGAAGAGATTTTCGGCCCCGTGCTGCAGATGGTGCGCGCAAAGGATTTCGAAGAGGCAATCAGCCTTCCGAGCAAGCACCAATATGGCAATGGCGTCGCGATCTTTACGCGCAACGGCCATGCTGCGCGCGAATTTGCCAGCCGCGTCAATGTCGGCATGGTCGGCATCAACGTGCCGATCCCGGTTCCCGTCGCCTATCACAGCTTTGGCGGCTGGAAACGCTCCGGCTTTGGCGACACCGACCAATATGGCATGGAAGGCATCAAATTCTGGACCAAGGTGAAGAAAGTCACCGCCCGCTGGCCCGATGGCGGCGGCGATGGTTCGAACGCCTTCATCATTCCGACGATGGGCTAACCGATGACCAGCCAGTTTGACCTCACCGATGATCAACTCGCCATTCAGGATATGGCGCGCAAATTCACTGCCGATCGCATCACGCCCTTTGCAGGCGAGTGGGACGAGAAGAGCCATTATCCGGTCGATGTCTGGAAAGCCGCCGGTGAACTTGGCTTTGGTGCGATCTATATCTCGGAAGAGAATGGCGGGATCGGGCTGGGGCGGCTCGAGGCGGCATTGATCATGGAGGCGATGGCCTATGGTTGCCCCGCAACCAGCGCCTATATCTCGATCCACAATATGGCCGCCTGGATGATCGACACCTTCGGCTCAGCTGAGCTGAAGGCGCGCTATCTGCCTGATCTGGTCAGCATGGAGAAGATTGCCAGTTATTGCCTGACCGAGCCGGGTTCTGGTTCGGACGCGGCTGCGCTCAAAACCAGCGCTAAGCTGGACGGCGACCATTATGTCCTCAACGGCACAAAGCAGTTCATTTCGGGCGCGGGCTATAACGACATCTATGTCGTGATGGTGCGCACCGGCGATGAGAAAGCCAAAGGCATCAGCTGTCTTGTTGTCGACAAGGACACACCCGGCCTCAGCTTTGGCGCGCCGGAAAAGAAACTGGGCTGGAACGCATCGCCGACCGCGCAGGTGATCTTTGAAGATTGCCGTGTTCCGGTTGCAAACCGTGTCGGTGCAGAAGGCGATGGCTTCCGCTTTGCGATGGCGGGGCTCGATGGCGGTCGGCTCAACATCGGTGCCTGCTCGCTCGGCGGGGCGCAACGCTGCCTCGACGAAGCGGTCAAATACACGAAAGAACGCCAGCAATTCGGCCAGCCGGTTGCCGATTTTCAGAACACCCAGTTCATGCTCGCCGACATGGCAACCGATCTCGAAGCCGCGCGCGCTTTGCTCTATATGGCTGCCTGCAAGGTCAACGCCAACGCGCCCGACAAGAGCCGTTTCTCCGCCATGGCAAAGCGCCTTGCGACTGACAATGGTAGCGAGATTGTCAACAAGGCGCTGCAATTGTTCGGTGGCTATGGCTATTTGCGCGACTATCCGATCGAGCGTTTCTGGCGCGACCTGCGCGTCCACTCGATCCTCGAAGGCACCAACCAGGTGATGCGGATGATCGTCGGAAGGGATTTGTTACGCCAATGAAAATAGCCTTTATCGGTCTCGGCAATATGGGTGGCGGGATGGCTGCGAACCTTGTGAAAGCAGGGCATGCGGTCAATGCGTTTGACCTGTCGGCGGATGCTCTGGCGCGCGCGAAGGAAAATGGCTGCGCGACCTTCACCAGCGTGCGTGAAGCGGTGGCTGATGTGGAGGCGGTCGTCTCGATGCTGCCCAACGGTAAGATTGTCGACAGCGTCTATGAAGGCGATGTCATCGGCCATGCACCTGCGGGCGCAATCCTGCTCGATTGTTCGACTATAGATGTCGCAACAGCGCGCAAGGTGACCGCGGATGCGACCGCTGCAGGTTATGAAATGGTGGATGCACCGGTCTCAGGGGGCATTGCTGCGGCCAATGGCGGCACGCTTACCTTCATGGTCGGTGGTAGCGACAGCGCCTTTGCACGCGCCGAACCGATCCTTGCCGCAATGGGTAAGGCGGTGATCCATGCAGGCGCATCGGGGGCAGGGCAGGCAGCAAAGATTTGCAACAACATGCTGCTCGGCGCATCTATGATCGCGACCTGCGAAGCGTTCATGCTTGCCGAGAAACTCGGCCTCGACCTCCAGACCTTCTACGACATCTCTTCCAAGGCGTCGGGCCAAAACTGGTCGATGACCAGCTATTGCCCGGTCCCCGGCGTCGGCCCGCAATCACCTGCAGACAATGACTATCAGGGCGGTTTTGCCACTGCGCTGATGCTCAAAGATTTGAAGCTGGCGATGGAGGCCGCAGCCTCGGTCGATGCCGATGTGCCGATGGGCGAGAAGGCCGCTGCGCTCTACGAAGCCTTTGACAAGGCGGGGCAGGGTGGTCTCGATTTCTCGGCGATCATCAAGATGCTTTAGCCCACACGATGTCCTATTGAATATGGCCCGCAGCGCTACGTAAAGCGGGCTGAAATCGCCTGTGTCCAAAAGGCTTTGCCAAAATGACAATTTAGATTGTCAACAACACGATTGTTCGGTTAGGCTGTCTTTGAAATATGGCACAGGCAGTTGAAAGAAGATGGCGCGGCCGTGGGGCCGACGAGCGTAAGGCGGAACGGCGCGCGCAGCTGCTGACTGCTGCGCTGCAAGTATATAGCGAGCGTGGATTTCGTCATTCCTCGGTAAAAGCGGTATGTGACGCAGCTGGCCTTACCGAGCGTTATTTCTACGAAAGCTTCGCCAACAGCGAAGACATGCTGGTGGCAGTCGCTTCGGCTTCTTTGCAATATATGGTCGGCGAATTGCGCGCCAAGTGCGAGGTGGTTCCGCGAAACGAGCGCCTGCGGACAATATTGACCAATTATTACGGGATGCTGCGCGAACAGCCTGCACATGCCCGTGCCTTTCTGGTCGAAATTCGGGGTATCAGCCCGATTGTGGACGAATATCTCGAAACGGCGGTCGAGACATTTGCCGAGCTGATCGTCGATGCGCCTTTGGACCGCTTGTCGCGCATTGACCGGATGGTTGCCATTGGCGCCGTCGGCGCGATCCTTAACATAGCGCTCGACTGGATCATCAATGATTTCACTACGCCAATCGAAGAGGTGGTCGAAGCAGCTTGTCGTTTGGGAACGATTTTAGAAACGATGGGACGCGCGAGCTGACTGCCACCGGAAAGCTCGGTGTGCTCGATATGAGGCACCTTCGACACAGGCCGATTTTGGCCGCCTCCATCCAATACGCAATTGCAGCGCCCAACGGATATAGTTTCTATTAGCAAAGCGAGCCCGACTATGACGACAGAGACCCAAGCGAACACTGGCGAACTCGGATTTGATCCCAATGCACTCAAAGCCAAATATCGTGCCGAGCGTGACAAGCGTCTGCGCGGCGATGCGAATGAGCAATATGTCGAGATGGCGGGCAAGTTCGCCCATTATCGCGAAGACCCTTATGTCGAGCAGATTATCGAGCGTGCGCCGCTCTCGGACGAAAAAGATGTTGTCGTTATTGGCGGCGGCTTTGGCGGGCTGCTGGCCGGGGCAAGACTGCGCGATGCAGGCATTGAGGATATCCGCTTGATTGAAAAAGGCGGAGCCTTTGGCGGGACCTGGTACTGGAACCGCTATCCCGGTGCGGCTTGCGACATTGAAAGCTATGTCTATCTGCCGCTGCTAGAGGAAACCGGTTTCATGCCGGAACGCAAATATTCGCAAGGGCCGGAAATCCGGGCTTACACGCAACGGCTTGCCGAGCATTATGACCTCAACCGCGATGTGCTTTTCCAGACCGAGGTGTCCGACCTTTCATGGGACGAATCTGCGCGGCGGTGGATTGTTTCGACCAACAGGGGTGACGCCATCCGCGCCCGCTTTGTGGTGATGGCCAATGGCCCGCTGGACCGGCCCAAACTGCCTGGCATTCCCGGCATTGAAGATTTTGCCGGACATACATTCCATACCAGCCGCTGGGACTATGCCTATACCGGCGGCGATTCGACCGGTGGCCTCGACAAGCTTGGCGACAAGGTGGTCGGAATAATCGGTACCGGCGCGACAGCCGTGCAGGCCGTTCCCCATCTTGGAGCAGCGGCGAAGCATCTCTATGTCTTTCAACGCACGCCATCGTCGATAGACGTGCGCGGCGACCGCCCGACCGATCCGGATTGGGCCAGGTCGCTGACCCCCGGCTGGCACCAGAACAGGATGGAGAATTTCAACACTCTAGTATCTGGCGGCTGGGCAGAAGAAGATCTTGTCGCCGACGGCTGGACCGACATTATTCGCAACTTAGGCGTGATCGCCCGGATGCGCGCCGAAAAGGCTGCCGCTGAAGGCAAAAATGTCGATCCGGATGAATTGGTTCAACTCGCGGATTTCAAGAAAATGGATTCGATCCGCGGCCGTGTTGATTCAGTGGTGGAAAATGCTGCTGTTGCCGAGGCGTTGAAGCCCTATTACAACCAGTTCTGCAAACGCCCGTGTTTCCACGATGATTATCTGCCGACTTTCAACCGGCCGAATGTCACCTTGGTTGATACCGACGGAAAGGGCGTCGAACGCATTACCGCGCGCGGCGTGGTTGCGAATGGCAAAGAGTATCCGCTCGATTGCCTGATCTTTGCCACTGGTTTTGAGGTGGGAACCAGCTTTGCCCGACGCACAGGTTATGACATCCACGGTGTCGGTGGGCGCTCGCTGGAAGAGAAATGGGCAACCGGCGGGCGTACGCTGCATGGCATGACGGTCAACGGCTTTCCCAACTGCTTTATCTTTTCGACCATCCAATCGGGCTTTACCGCCAATTATCCGCACGCGCTGGCAGAGCAGAGCCAGCATGCTGCACATATTATTTCCGCCGCGCTCAAACAGCAGAAGACCCGCGTGGAGCCAACTGTAGAAGCCGAAGATTCCTGGACGCAGGAAATTCTCGATGCCGTGCTTGACCGTCGTAAATTCCTCGAGGAATGCACGCCCGGCTATTACAATGGCGAGGGGCAAATCAGCGAGCAGGCCGCCAGTTTCAGCTCTTATGGCAAAGGGTCAGTTGCGTTTTTCCGTATCCTTGAAGATTGGCGATCAGACGGCGAAATGCGCGGGCTTGTTCTGACCTGACCGCGTGAACGGTCGGCGTGACGATTTTTTGGCTTAACGCCGCGCCGATCGACTTGGCTTTGTCACGCCAGCACTATGCCGCCCGTGCCATTTCAGACGCAATGCGGTTGATGTCGGCCTGATGGTCTATTTGCAAGGACCGCAGCATCGCTTCACGTTCAGGGCCGGGCTCAGGCCGATAGGCGGCCGCATTGCGGCGCTTGCCCCGCGCCCAGTAATAGAGCACGCCCCCCAGATTGCGCGGACGGCGCAGCCAGGCATCGGGATGCTCGAGCATATGGAACCCGCGCAAGGCTTCGCGAAGCAATTTGGTGTCTGACCGGATTGCGATTTCGATACCGTCCTTGATGAAACTTTTTGTCAGCCGCGTGCGCAATTTTGCGCGCGCACCTGGCGTCAGCGCCCGTCGCGCTTCCTTTATTGCGGCGCGATCCTGCTGCCGCTGGTTGAGATAGAAAGGCCGCAATTCGGTTTTTATGGCTTCATGGAATGCAATCGCCCGTTCCGTCGGTTTGCTATGAGTGTCGAGCACCTTGCGAAGCGACTGGGCGCTGACCGCTGCGAAGGAGCAGCCGCGCCCGAATAGCGGATTGGTGCGGACAAGCGTGTCGCCAAGTGCAAAATATCCATGCACAGCGGGTTTGCGGTCGACCACCATATCGCGCCAACGGCTCACCAGATCGCCCATACCGATAACCTTGCCGGTCGGCTCAGACCGGTTGGCGTTGGTCCATGGGAACAGCCCGGGCAGCATCAACGTAATCGCGTGGAAGATTTCCGGATCGACTATTGCTTGCCGCAATTCCAGTTCGACCTCTGGTACGGCGAGGGTAATCGAGAAATTGCCATTATCGCCCGGAAATACCCCGAATTTAAGATAGCCGAGATCGCCCGAGGCCGGCGGGTTGCTCCGCCGGTCGGGTTCCTCTTGACCCGGCAGCAAGCGGTAGTGGCGCGTGAAATAGAGTATGCCCGCGCTTTCGCTTTCCTCGTTGATGATGGCGCCTTCATCGATCAATTGCTTGATACCGCGACCGCCTTTGCCTGAAGCATCGACGACGATGTCGGCGTGCAATTCGGTTTCTACGCCATCGCGCATTCCCTGGACACCATAGACCTGCAATATGCCGTCCTCTCCCTTGCGGGTGAGAAGCCGTTCGACGCGAAAGCCGCATTGAAGTCGGACATTGGGCAGCGTTTCGACATAGCGCCGCATGGTCATTTCCAGCGTCGTTCTACGACTGGTGATCATGGTAAGGTCTTCGTCTTCAGGTTCGGGCTGATAGCCTTCCTCCTGCTGCTCGGTCAGCCAGATGTCGAAGGGCAGCTCGCGCACGCCATTGGCCAGCAACTGATCGATAAGTGCAGGATGTTCTTCCTTCATGATGACGCGCAGCCGCGCCAGAAAGGCATGGCTCTGTCGCAGATGGGCGACGCCGTTGCGTTTCCAGTTACGGAACAGTTCGTCGGGATCCGACGTATCGAGCGGGCCGTCGCGTTCAATCATGACAATCTCGCGCCCCGATGGCGCAAGCATTAACGCGGTGCACAGTCCACCAATGCCTGCGCCGATGACCAAAACCTTTTCACGCATCGGCTCGCTTCTCCTCAGCCGTCGATGATGTTCAGGAATTCGAGAATGCTCTCATTGACCGCGTCTGGTGCCTCTTGCTGGGTCCAGTGACCGATGCCAGGAATCATCCGGTTGATCCGCAAATCGGTGACGAATTGGGGCAGGGCCTTTACGGCCTCTGCAGCCATCATCACCACGCCGTCTGCCGTTCCCGCCACGAACATTGCGGGCTGATGGATCTGGGTGGGCGCGCCTTTGGTCAGTTCCCATGTCAGATCATGGTTGCGATAATAGTTCAGCGGCCCGCGCATGCCCGAGCGGGTGAATTCGGCCGCGTAGAAATCGAGGTCGGCTTCGCTGAGCCAAGGCGGCAGCACCTGCGGATCAGGCAGGCTGGTCAGCAGATCGTCATGCTCGGTTTTCGGGGCGAGGGTGGTGAGGTCTGTCTCTCCTCCACCCATTACCAGGAATTTGCGCAGACCGGTCTTCAAGTCCTTTTCAAACTCGGCTTCGGCAACGCCGGGCTCCTGAAAATAGAGCTGATAGAAGAACTGGCCTTTGAACATCTCCCGCATCATCGGCATCGGCTGAACCGGGGAGCGGGGCATGAACGGCACCGAAAGCCCGCCCACCGCACGAACTTTATCCGGATGGAACAGCGCGGTTGCCCAGGCGGTGGGTGCGCCCCAGTCATGGCCAATCACCACCGCAGTTTCATAACCGAGAGCCGGTATCAGGCCGATAATGTCATTGACGACCTCGACCTGATTATAGGCGGTGATGTCTTCGGGACGGTCGCTTTTCCCATAGCCGCGCATATCAGGGGCGACGACATGATAGCCCGCTGCTGCAAGCGGGGCGAATTGGTGCCGCCAGCTATACCAGCTTTCAGGAAAGCCATGGAGGAGAAGGACCAGCGGCCCCTCTCCGGCTTCAGCAATGTTGAGGGCGATGCCGTTGGTTTCGACGCGCCGCTCGGTTACGCCTTCCCAACTCATGCGGCGATGCGCTCCAAAGCCGGATCGATTGCAGGCGGCAGAATGGCGCCGCGCGCGTCGCTGGTATAGCCTTCTGCCGCACTCCATGCGACGCCGCCGCCGACGATGACGGTATCGACACCATGCGCATCGCGAATGTAGCGGCTGCCATCGCCCGGCACATCCTGGACATAGACTTCCACGCCCCGATCAATCGCATCTGCATCGAACACGACGATGTCTGCAACCAATCCCTTTTGCAGCAGGCCGCGATCGGGAATGCCCCAGATTGCCGCCGTGTCAGAGGTGATCTTCTTCACCGATTCCTCAAGGGTGAGGAGGCCCTGATTGCGGACGAAGTGGCCGAACAGATAGCCGGTATCGCCATAGGTCGAGAAGGACAGGATATGCGCCCCGCCGTCGCTGGCACCGATATGAACGCGCGGATGCTTGAGCAAACCGCCAACCTTGTCGTCCAGATTGTGGCCCATATTTTCGGCGATGAAATGGGCATCCAGCCTCTCTTCGACTGACAGGTCAATCATCGCATCGAGCGGGCTCACACCGCGCATTTCACCAATTTCGGCCAGCGTTTTGCCGACATATTGTTGGTTCGCCTCGCTCGCGACATGGCGCAGGCGCAAGAACGACCACAAAGCCATTTGCGAGCTGGCTTCCGCAACCAGCTTCGCCCGGCTTTCCGGATTGGAAAAGGCTTCGATGATCTCGTCCTGCGTGCCGAAGCGCATCACATTGTACCATCCCGGCAGGCGGATGAAGAGCAGGCTAGGCACGGCAAAGCTGAAGCTGATGTCGATGGGGCGCGTCTGCACCTGTGGCCAGACACGGGCGCCGCGCGCGAACTGTTCATCGACACGCGCCATGACGCGTTCGACAGCGCCCACATTATCTGCACTGACAAACAGCGGAGAGAAGGTGGTCGGGATGGCATATTTGATCGACAGTTCGGCCAACTGATCTAGCCGGGCGATGGTCAGATCGGGATCGTAAAATTCGGGCACGATTTGCAGGATACGACCATATTCGCTGAGCACACTCGCCAGAGCATCGACTTCATCGGCATCGGCATAACGGCTGGGGACGGGCTTCAGCGTTTCGTCCATGTCGACATAGCTGGTCGAAAGACCGATCGCCCCGGCATCGAGACATTCACGCAGCAGTTTCTGCATATCAGCGATTTCTTGCTGGTTGGCAGTGCGCTCCATTGCGGCTTCGCCCATCACCCACAGCCTCAATACGCTGTGCCCGACAAGCTGGCCGACATTGATGGCAAGGCCCTTTTGGATTCGCGCGAGATATTCGGGGAAGCTCTCCCAATCCCAGACAACGCCTTCCTTAAAGGCTTTAAGCGGCATTTCCTCAATCTGGTTGAACATGCCCACGAGCTTCATCCGGTGCTCGGCCTTGAGCGGCGCGAGCGAGAGCGAGCAGTTGCCGGCCACAACGGTGGTCACACCGTGCGACAGCGCGGGCTTTGCATAGCCATCCCATAGAAGTTGCGCATCGAAATGGGTGTGTGGATCGATGAAGCCCGGCGCGACAACCTTGGCCGTGGCATCGATTTCACGACGACCCGCTTCTGCAACCCTGCCGATCTTGGCGATGCGACCGTCCTGAACGGCAATATCGGCATTAAAGGCAGGCATCCCGGAGCCGTCGACAACGCGCCCATTGCGTATGACCAGATCGTACATTTCGAATTCTCCTCAAATTCTGATTATGCTGTGTGTTCGGTGAAGCGGTTGGACGATGCAATTAACGCATCGCGCACCTGATCCCAGCTGACACCGATCAATTGCTCTGATGTGCTGGCGTTGGTGGAGGCGAGCAGCGTGCGCGCGGCGAACTCATCAAGCGTGACGAGCGATCGGCCGCCATTAGCAAAGGTCAGGGTGACCAAAAGCTCGGCCTCCCCATCATGGGCTGCGGTGATGCGCACTTCGCTGATATTCGCACTTGCCATAGATTATGCGCGCGGTGGTTCGACAAATATTACATCGCTGGGCAGGATTGGATTGTCGCTGCGCAACCGCCCGACGCCGCCAGCCGCTCGCATGAAAACATGCAGGTTCCAGCTCTGCAGCATGGCTACGGCATCGCCTTCGGCTGTGCCCGGAAGCTCACGCCGTGCAATAGTTTCCCATCGGTCGCCATTTTGCGGCAGGATGGATTTGCGTACCGGGGAAAGTTCGTTCGCCTTCACGCCTGTCTCCTCTCTCAATTTTATACTTTCCAGAAATCTCGCTGCTGCCTGCTCTCCAAACACTGCATACGGCAATCCTATTGCCAATCCAGCGTGCCAGTCGAATCAGCATGTGACAAAGAACATTGTCAGAATGTATTTGACAATCCTCTATGTCAATAACTGTCGATCGCGCCGGAGTGGCGATCTGGCGCGCATAACAAAAGGAGAATGAGTGTCGAAATGGCGGGCATGCCAAATCTGGCAGTCGCAAACTCTTGAGTAGGGCCGATATTGCAAATTGGGCGCGCGCGATGTGGCAAGCGCCCATCGCCGCCCATGCGACATGCCGGCAGTTCTCCAAAGCGGTCTGATATCAGTTTGTTTGTGGAGAAGATGGCGCACCCAAGAGGATTCGAACCTCTGGCCTCTGCCTTCGGAGGGCAGCGCTCTATCCAGCTGAGCTATGGGTGCTTTATCGAACCGCGCGGTTAGCAGGAGCATCGCGCAGTCGCCACCCTTTTTTTGCAACATTGGCGCGTGGCGCGGCGCTGATGCTGTCATTGCGGCAAATCAAAACGTACAAAATTTAATCGCTCGATTAAATTGCGCTTGACTCGACGCCCAGCCCTGTCAACTTTCCCCCAAAGCGAGTGGAGAGGCTGTCATGACATTGTTTGAAATCCCTAAGGATATAACCGACTATCTGGCCGAACTGGATGACTTCATCGAGCGCGAGATCGTTCCGCTGCAGAAACAGGACGATAATGAGCGCTTCTTCGACCACCGCCGCGAATGGGCACGTACCGATTGGGACAATGACGGGCTACCGCGCAAGGAATGGGAGCAGCTGCTGGTCGAGATGCGCCGCCGCGCTGACAAGGCCGGGCACTATCGCTTTAACCTTCCCGTGGAATATGGCGGCAAGAATGGCAGCCATCTGGCGATGGCGTGCATCCGCGAGCATCTCGCTCAAAAGGGGCTGGGCCTGCACAATGACCTGCAGAATGAAAGTTCGATCGTCGGTAACTTAGTCCAGCCGCTTATGGTCCGCGACTTCGGCACCCCCGAGCAGAAGGCCGAATATATCCCCGCAATGCTCGAAGGGCGCATGCGCTGTACCTTTGGCCTGACCGAAGAGCATCATGGCTCTGACGCCACATGGATGGATACCCGCGCGGTCCCCGAAAAGCGCGATGGCGTCGATGGCTGGCTGATCAATGGCAACAAGATGTGGACCACAGGTGCGCACCATCATTCGCATTGCATGGTCTTTGCCCGCCACAGCGGCAATGATGGCGATGCGAAGGGTATTGGTTGCTTCCTCGTGCCCGCTGATACCCCGGGTTTTGAGGTTGGCGAATATCTTTGGACTTTCAACATGCCGACCGATCACCCCAAGGTTGCGCTCAAGGATGTCTGGATTCCGGCGAATATGGTGCTTGGCGATCTCGATTATGGCCTCGCTCTGGCGCAGCATTTCGTCCACGAAAACCGTATCCGCCAGGCAGCCAGCTCACTGGGTGCAGCGCAATATTGCATCAATGAGAGCGTCAAATATGCCAAGGAACGCAAGCCCTTTGGCAAACCGCTCGCGGTTAATCAGGCGATCCAGTTTCCTTTGGTCGAGCTACACACCGAAGCGGCCATGCTCCGTCAACTGATCTATGCGACCAGCGCCCAGATGGACACGATGCCCAAGCCGGAAGTGGCGAAGCGGTTGTCCGATGTGATTTCAATGTGCAACTACCGCGCCAACCGTTTGGTGTGCGACGCTGCCGACCGGGCGATGCAGGTGCATGGCGGCATCGGCTATTCGCGGCACAAACCGTTCGAACATATTTATCGCCACCACCGCCGCTATCGCATCACCGAAGGTGCGGAGGAAATTCAGATGCGCAAGGTGGCGGGCCACTTGTTCGGTTTTATGAGCAAAGGTTAATGGGGTAAGGAGACTGATGCAGCAGGCACAGGATTTTCAGGATGAGAGCGAGGCAATACATGCCTTGCTCTCGCCGCTTTCTGACGAGGATTATGCGAAGCCAACCCTGTTCAAAGGCTGGACCATCGACGAGGTCCTGCGCCATTTGCATGTCTGGAATATCGCTGCTGATCTGGCATTGAGCGATGCGGAGGCTTTCCGCGCCTTTCTGGGCCAGATGGCGGCAGGGATTCGCGGAGGAAGGCTTCCCGATTTCGAGAAGGTCTATCTTGACGGCCTTTCAGGCACAGCTCTGCGCGATTCCTGGATTACGCAGGTTAGGGCGATGACGCCGCGTTTTGCCGCTGCCGATCCCAAGGCTCGGGTGCCATGGGTCGGGCCGGAAATGAGCGTGCTCAGCTCGATCACTGCGCGACTGATGGAAAGCTGGGCGCATGCGCAGGCGGTATATGATGCATTGGGCGTAGAGCGTGTCGATGCCGACCGGATCGGCAATATCGTAAGGCTGGGTGTCAACACCTATGGCTGGACCTTCAAGAACCGCAAGGAAGAGCCGCCGGGGCCGATGCCGCGCCTGCGTCTAACCGCGCCCTCGGGTGCGTTCTGGGAATATGGCGACAGCGATGATTTGATCGAAGGCAGCGCCAGCGAATTCTGCCAAGTCGTTACCCAATGCCGCAATATCGGCGACACCGCGCTGTCGGTGTATGGCCCGGTCGCAACCCGCTGGATGGCAATAGCGCAATGCTTTGCCGGGCCGCCGCAAGACCCGCCACCGCCCGGAGCGCGCCACCGGGCGTAAATTCGATTGCGGTCCGTCGACAAGGTTCTGGACCCTTGGCGCGAATTCGCTAGAGAAGCGAACGATGGACGACAACGCGCCAACCAATACCAGCTACAAACTGACCCGTAGTGCCGGTGGCCTATGGGAGCAGTTGCAGGTTTATTGGCAGAAAAGATGGTTCCGGATTGCAAGCTATGCGCTGGCTGCAATGCTGGCCTTTTATCTGCTGTTATGGGCGCTGGTGTTGCGCACGATGCCCGACGCCGAAGCGCTTGTGGAATATCAATCGCCGCTGCCCACGGTGGTTCGCGACATCGATGGTGAGCCGTTCCACAGCTATGCGCGTGAACGCCGTGTGCAGCTGGAATATGCCGATTTCCCGCCGATGTTGATCCGCGCATATCTGTCTGCCGAAGACAAGAATTTTTTCCAGCATGGTGGCATCGACTATGTCGGCATCTTGGTCGCGATTTATGACAATTTGACCAGTACGGGCCGTTCACGCGGTGCATCGACAATTACCCAGCAGGTGGCCAAGAACCTGCTGCTGACCAACGAATATAGCTATACGCGCAAAATCAAGGAAGCGATCCTTGCCTACCGCATCGAAAACGCGCTGACCAAGCAGCAGATATTGTCGCTCTATATGAACGAGATTGCGCTTGGGCGGCAGGCGTTCGGCGTCGAAGCGGCATCGCAGGCCTATTTCGGAAAGAGCGCCGATGAGTTGCAGTTGCACGAAATGGCCTTTCTGGCGGCGCTGCCCAAGGCCCCCGAAAAATACAGCCGCGCGAAATATGAAAGCGACGCGATTGCTCGCCGCAACTGGATTCTGGGTGAGATGGTGTCGAATGGCTGGGTCTCGCGTGCAAAGGCCGACGAGGCGCGCGCTATGCCCTTGGGCCTGATTCCCCGCCAGGCACAGCAGTTCAAGAATGACGGCGGCTATTTTGCGGAAGAAGTTCGTCGTTTGCTCATTGAACAATTTGGCGAAACCGCGGAAAAGGGGCCCTATAGCGTCTATGCTGGCGGGCTTTGGGTGCGCTCGTCGCTCCACCCCGAATTTCAGGAACTGACGACGAAGGCATTGCGGGATGGGTTGTTGCGTTATCATGGCGGCCGTGGCTGGACCAAACCGATCGCAACCATTCCGATGGACGATGGCAAATGGCAGTCGCGTCTTGCCAGTTCGAATATCGGCATAAGTTACAGCAACTGGCGCATCGCGGTGGCGCTGCGCAAAAGAGGCAGCGGAGCGGAGATCGGGTTTGCGGACGGAGATACGGGTGTTTTGAACGCGGCACCTGTCGCCCTTAAAGCGGGTGATATTATCGCCGTTGCACCTCTCGGCGGTCGTGCATTCCAGTTGCGCACAGTCCCCGAAGTCGGCGGGGGAATGGTTGTGCAGAATCCGGTCAACGGCCGGGTGCTGGCGATGCAAGGTGGCTTTGACTCGCGGATATCAAGTTTTAACAGGGCGACACAGGCACAACGCCAGCCCGGTTCGACGATCAAGCCATTTGTCTACGCGACGGCATTGGAAAACGGCATGACGCCGGCGTCCATCATCGTCGACGGGCCCTATTGCGTTTGGCAAGGTGCGTCTTTGGGGCAGAAATGCTTCCGCAACTTTAGCGGAGGTGGCGCAGGTCCGCAGACAATGCGTTGGGGGCTTGAGCAATCGCGTAATCTGATGACGGTGCGTGCCGCGAATGACTCCGGCATGGAAAATGTGACCAACACCTTCCGCGCGGTGAGCATCGGTGATTATCCGCCCTATCTTTCTTATGCTCTGGGTGCGGGGGATACGACTGTTCTCAAGATGACCAATGCCTATTCGATGCTGGTCAATCACGGGCGCGAACTGAAGCCGACGCTGATTGATTTCGTCCAGTCGCGCAATGGCAAGGTGATCTGGCCCAAAGACTGGAAGGCCTGCCAAGGCTGCAACATGAAGGACTGGGACGGAAAGCCAATGCCGCGCTTCAAACCTGCCGGCAAGCAGGTTCTCGACCCTGTTACTTCATATCAGGTGGTACATATGCTGGAAGGCGTAGTGCAACGCGGAACAGCGACTATATTGCGCGATCTAGACAGGCCTTTGTTCGGAAAAACGGGTACTACCAATGGCCCGACCAACGTCTGGTTTGTTGGCGGATCGCCTAATCTTGTCGCCGGCGTGTATCTTGGCTTTGACCAGCCACGGAACATGGGCGGATATGCGCAGGGTGGCTCAATCGCAGCACCCATCTTCAAGCAGTTCGCCCGGCAGGCCTATGTCGGAATGCCCAAATTGCCGTTCACCGCACCCGAAGGTGTTCGTCTGGTGCGTATCGATCGTAAAACCGGCAAGCGTGTTTACGGCGCATGGCCTGATGATGATCCCAAGGGCGCAGTCATCTGGGAAGCTTTTGCCGCCGAAACAGAACCCAAGCGTTCGATACGGCAGGACGAACTTGAAAAGCGCGGCGACAAGCCGAAGAAGAAAGCGACCACCACTGATGCAGCGAGTGGAGCGGGTGGCAGCGGCCAGAACAGCGGTGCCAGCGCCAACCAGCGCGATCAGGAATTTATGACCAAAGAGGGTGGAATTTACTGATCCGATTTGCGACGAAACGAAGGCCGATCAGACGGAAATTTACCGACTGTTAAGCATTTTTGTTCAGTTACAGACGCCGTAAATCGGGGCTTTCCCGTTATTTGAAACTATAATCAGGATCGCGCAAATGCTGTACCGTTTTCGGTTCGCTCAAATTTTCCTTACGGCATGTACCGCAGTAGTTGCTTTGCCTACTCCAACCCAGGCTGCGGCGCTACTCGCCAGCAATTCGGTGGTTCTGACTAGCGAAGCCATGGTTGAACGCAGCGAAACCGATGCTACGGGTAAGGAAAAGCAGGTCCTGAAAAAGCCCTCCGACGTCATCGTAGTTCCCGGCGACCGGATCATTTTCACGCTGCGCTATGTCAACAATGGCGCAGAACCGGCATCGGGATTTCGGGCAACCAATCCCATGCCCGCGCCTGTCCAATTCGTTTCGGTCGCCGAAGATTGGGCGGAAGTGTCGGTTGATGGCGGCAAAATCTGGGGCAAGCTGGCACAGCTTAAAGTAACAGCGAAAAATGCTGATGGCACAGGTGATGTTTTGCGCGCGGCCACGGCAGAGGATGTTACCCATGTCCGCTGGGTGTTCAGCACAGCGATTGCTCCAGGAGCAACCGGATCAGTCAGCTATCGTGGCTTGATTAAGTAACCGCAATTCTGCCAAAATCTTCAGGATGAGAAACGTCACTGTCCCGCAGTGGAACAGTGGGGCGATTGCTTCGGCCAAATAATAGCATTAATGGCGGCAAGGACCGGGTTAACCTTCTTTTAGGCTGGATTCGCCTGAATAAGGCGCGCAGCCCTGTGGTTTACCGAAAGCCGGAGCCTGAATGTGCAACATAAAACCCGTTTTACCAAAAGCCTGATTGCGGCTTCGGCTGCATGCATTTTGTCGCTGGGCCTGTCCGCATGCGGCAAAGAGTCGGCTGAGGGCGACGATGTCGCTGCGCTCGACGCAAAACTGACTGGCAAGGGCAGCGATCCTGTCATGAAGTCGGCTTTGAATGAAAAGATTCTGGTCGATCCTGACCTGGCGGGCAGCTCGAACAGCAATATGGCGCGCGCCGCAGACAAGGCGCTCGACGGCAAAGTACCTTCCGACACCGGCTATGATGGCTCGACCGCTTCGATCGAGGAGCTGGACGGCGCAAAGCTTATGCGTGCGCCTAAACCCAAGGTTGTGTCCGCTGAGGATTGCACCGATTGCGCTTCGGGCCGTGGTGAGACGCTTGAGGCCCGCGCAGCAGCGCAGGGCGTGAAGCGCGGCAAGGGCACTTGCGAGGCCAAATTGCAATATGGCGCTAGTTGGTCGAACCGGATGCCTCCTGAATTTCCCGTCTATCCCAAAGGCCGCGTCAAGGAAGCGGCTGGCGTCGAAGGCGGAATTTGCGACATTCGCGTGGTCAGCTTTACGACATCTGCGGGTCGTCAAGCGGTTGCCGATTATTATTACACCCGTGCGCGCCGCTCCGGCTTTAGTGCTGACTATGAAATCCGTGACGGCGAACATATGCTCGGTGGAGTCCGTGACAATGATGGCGGCGCCTATGTTATAACGCTCACCGCATTGAAAAGCGGGGGTACCGCAGTCGATATCGTGGCCAATAACGGCCGCTGAACAGATTCAATCTGGTTCCGAAACGACTTGGGGGGCTTCGGCCTCCCATTTCTTTTCTAGGAACATGGAACCAACCGCCATATAGTCACTTCGAACAGGGACGGAGATTTGGTGATGCGTTTTGCAGTAATGATTGTGCCTTTTGCTATTCTGATGGCGGCTTCGGCACAGGCTGAAAATGAGGCACCTCCCAAATCCTACACCGACCTCATGGCATGTCGTTCCATCGAAGATGCCAGCGCACGTCTCGTTTGTTTTGACAAATCGAGTGCCGATCTGGACAAGGCGCGCGAGGCCAAGGAAGTTGTCCTGCTCGACCGTGCCGATGTGCGAAAAACACGCCGGTCGCTATTCGGTTTCACCCTTCCGAACCTGCCCTTCTTCGATGGTGACGACAGCGCCGACGAAGAAGAGATCAAAGAAATCAAAACGACCTTTGAAACGGTGCGTGACCTGGGCCTTGGCAAATGGCAATTCACTATCCCTGAAGGTGGCACTTGGCAGAGTACCGAAGCGCTGACATCGGTCCCGCGCGAAGGACAGGCGATCTTGATCAAAAAGGGCATTGCTGGCGGCTATATGCTCAAGATTGGCAATGGTCCGCTGCGTCGGGTTAAACGGGTCAACTGACCGTTCCTGCCAACGGGGCTGGTTTTACGAGATTCAGCCGCTAATGCAGATTTCATGCAGCCCTATATTTTAGTCATGACCGGCGGCGCCCTTGGCGCAGCCGCACGCTTTGGATTGGCGCGAGCGATACCAAGCGCGCAAGCGGGGTGGCCTTGGCCAACCTTTGTCGCAAATGTGCTGGGGGGGCTGCTGATGGGGATTGTCGCCGCCTTTGTGTTGCGCAACGGAGCGGTGAGTGAGAATGTCCGGCTTTTTGCAGGTGTTGGGCTGCTGGGTGGTTTTACCACGTTCAGCGCGTTCAGCCTTGAAATGGCGCAGATGGTTGAGCGCAGCGAACTGGCTCTGGCCGCTGGTTATGCGGTGGCTTCAGTCCTGATAGCATTGGCGGCGTTGTTTGCTGGGCTGGCGCTTGGAAGAGCGGTGTTCGCATGAGCAAGGACAGCCAATCGATACGCCGCTTCGTCGTCGATGCCGAAGATGATGGCATCCGGCTCGACCGCTGGTTCAAGCGGCATTTGCCCGATGCCAGCTTTAATATCGTATCGCGATGGGCACGCACGGGGCAACTTCGGGTTGACGGCAAACGTGCGGCCCCCGGCGACCGGATCGAGGCTGGGCAGGAAATCCGTGTCCCACCCGCCGAACCCGTCGCGGACGCACGCCCCAAAAAGGCGCGACCGCAGGTCAGCGAGGAAATGGCCGAATTCGCGCGTAGCCTTGTCATCCATAAAGACAAGGCGGCGCTGGTGATCAACAAACCGGCCGGGCTGGCAACACAGGGCGGCACCAAGACCGAAAGCCATGTCGATGGCTTGCTCGACGCCTTATGCTTCGAGCTGGAGGGGCGGCCTAAGCTTGTCCACCGGCTCGACAAGGATACCAGCGGCGCTTTGCTGCTTGCCCGCACACCGCGTGCTGCCGGGCATTTCTCCAAGGCCTTTTCGTCGCGCACCGCGCGCAAGGTCTATTGGGCGCTGGTGATGGGCGTGCCCGAAATTTACGATGGCTTCATCGATCTGCCTCTCGCCAAGCAGCCGGGCACAGGCGGCGAGAAAATGCATGTCGATGAAAAGGAAGGCCAGACAGCGCGGACCCGATATCGCGTTATCGAGCGGGCAGGCAATCGCTGCTGCTGGGTCGAGTTGCAACCCTATACCGGCCGCACGCACCAGTTGCGCGTGCATATGGCGGCAATAGGCCATCCGATTGTCGGTGACGGCAAATATGGCGGCAAGGATGCCTTTCTGACCGGAACAATCAGCCGTAAAATGCATCTGCATGCGCGGCGCATCCGTATCGACCATCCCGATGGCGGGCATATCGATGTACGCGCCGATCTGCCGCCTCATATGGCGGAAAGCTTCGCCGATCTCGGGCTCGACATCGAACTGGGCGATGCGCTGGTCCTCGATGAGCCCAAGAAATCCGAGACGCCCGAGGGCAAACGCCGCGCCGCCGCCGCGCGTGCCAAGGACGTGCGCAAGGAACGCAAGGGCGAACGACGCAGTCGGGGCGAGGTCAAGGCACCACCCAAATCTGCGCGTGCAAAACCCGCTGCCAAGCCCAAGGGTCGAAAGAAATAATGCATCCCAATTCGATTTTCCGTCTGAAAGGTAGCGATGCCGATCAGCGTGCGACGATGGAAGCGCTGGTTCAGGAAATCGGCTTCGGAATGGTTTTTGCGCAAACCCCCGACGGCCCGCGCGTTGCGCAGTCTGCTCTATTTTCAACCGGCGACGGTGCAGTGCAGTTTCATCTTTCCAATGGCAATGCGCTGACCAAATATCTGCACGGCACCGACGCGCTGGTCGTGGTCAACGGCCCCGACGCCTACATCAGTCCTGACTGGTATCAAGGTGCCAATCAGGTGCCGACATGGAACTATATCAGCCTTGAGCTGGAAGGGTCGGTCCGCAAGATGGACGATGACGGACTGGTTGCATTGCTCGACGATCTCAGCACGGTCAACGAGGCGCGGCTTGCCCCCAAGCAGCCGTGGACACGCGACAAAATGGACGGCGCCTTGTTCGACAAAATGACACGAGCAATCACCGGCTTTGAAATGGAAATCCGGGCCTGGCGGCCGACTTTCAAACTGTCGCAAAACAAACCCGATGCTGACCGGTTACGCGCCGCGGATGAACTCGAAAAGCAAGGCAAGAAAGCGCTGGCGCATTTGATGCGGGAATGGGTTCAGTGACCACACCCCGCCTCGCCATATTCGATTGCGACGGCACGCTGGTCGATAGCCAGGCGAATATCTGCATGGCGATGGAGCATGCCTTCGACGAAATGGGCATGGCCCCGCCGCCGCGCCATGCAACGCGACGTATAGTCGGGCTCAGCCTTGTCGAGGCGATGCGGCAGTTGCTGCCCGAAGCAGAGGATGCTCTCCACCGCGACATGGCCGAGCGGTACAAGCAGGCATTCTATACATTGCGAGGAAACGGGCTGGTCGATGAGCCGCTCTATGACGGCATGGCGGCGGTGCTGAGCGAACTCGACGAGAATGGATGGCTTCTGGGTGTGGCAACGGGCAAGTCGGATCGAGGCTTGGAACGTTGTCTCGACCATCATGGTATCAAAGGATTGTTCGTGACGTTGCAAACTGCGGATCGGCATCCGTCCAAGCCACACCCGTCGATGGTGTGGCAGGCGCTTGCCGATGCAGGCGCCGACGCCGCCAATGCCGTCATGATTGGCGATACCATTTACGACATCCATATGGGCAAGGCTGCCGGTTGCCGCACGATAGGCGTAAATTGGGGGTATCATCCGCTTGATGAATTGCGAGAAGCGGGGGCGGACCATCTGGTTGAAAGCATGGAAGAATTGATGCACGCATTGGAGAGCAGGGTATGACCAGCGAAGAACGCGAAGCACTGGCAAGGAACCGCTTCTTTCTGTTGAGCGCGATGCGCTTCGGTTCGGTCATTTTTGTTATGATGGGAATCGCCAATATTGGCGGGCGGCTGTTTCCCAATGCCGCGCCCTATCTTGGCTATGGCTTTCTGCTGATCGGCGCGCTCGACTTTTTCCTGATACCGATATTGCTCAAAAAATCCTGGGCAAAGCAGGACGCCAATAAAGGCTGATCATGCGGCGCTTCTGGAAACAGGTCAGCCTGGAACAGGGCACTTACGGGCATGGAATTCGGCTCGACACACGCATGCTTAAAACGCCGATGCGCAATGAACTGTATCTGCCGACCAAGGCGCTGGCCGATGCGGTTGTGGCTGAATGGGAAGCTGTGGGCGACGTGTTCGAGCCCGCTACAATGCCGATGACCGGCTTCGCCAATGCCGCGATTGATCATGTCGCACCTGACCGGGCCAAATTTGCTTCGGCTATCGCCGCCTATGCCGAAAGCGACGCCTTTTGCTATCGCGCCGAACCCGATGAACCTTTGGCACCGAAACAGGCGGAGGTCTGGGATCCCTGGCTCGATTGGGCGCGGGCACGCTACGATGTTTCGTTCCAGATCGTGCATGGCGTGCTGCACCAGCCGCAGCCCGAGGCGACGCTGGAGAAACTGCGTGCTACGGTGATGGCGCGCGGGACTTTCGAATTGGCCGCAATGGCCAAGCTCGCCCATTTGGCTGGGTCACTGGTCGCGGTGCTCGCGATTGTCGAGCAAGCGGGCGATGCAAAAAGCCTGTGGGAGGCGACCTGCCTCGAAGAATTATGGCAGGAACAGAATTGGGGTGAGGATTATTGGGCGCAAAAGAACCGCGCCGACCGCGAAGCTGAGTTCTTGGCGGCGGCGCATTTCCTGCAACTGTTGCGCGTTTAACCGGATTTTGGTCTTCTAGTCCCAAGCTGCTACGCTTTGGGGATGGAGGTTTCGCATGCAGGACTATGTCACGCCATCAGGCCTAATCATGCTCGGTGCGATTGCAACCTGCATCGCGCTGTTGATCGCGGCAATTGCTGCAACGCCGGCCGCGACCAAATCAGGCTGGATGCTGGTGCGCCCTGGCAGCATGCACTGGTTTTCCTTCTATTGCAGCGCTGCCCTGTTTGCACTGATCGCATGGGTCTGGATATTCGTCGGATCGGCGCGCTCTGACGCTGCGTTTCAGATGCGCATTGCCTTCTGGTTGTCTTTCACATTCGGCATTGGCGCAGTGTATTCCGGTGTGTTGATCCGCAAGCTATGCAAGATGGCATTGCGCATGCGAGGCCGCCAGATTGCTTATGTTGACAGCGACGGGCGTGAGGCGAGCCAGTCGATTGACAATTTCACGGCCTTCCGCCGTCGTTGGCGTGGGGATTATCAATTGTTGTTCAACGATGGCACGGTGATCACGCTCGATCCCTATGCGAAGAACAGCGATGAATTTATGGGGCGGCTGTTCGACGAGCCGCTACCCGAAGAACTTTAGCTTGCCACCAGATCGCGGACGAAGCCGATAAGACCCTTTTGCCGGCGCCGCTTTAGCCGCTCTGCGGTCAAAATCTGGCGGACTTGTGCAAAGCAGCCATCTACGTCGTCGTTGATCAGGACATAGTCATAGCCATCCCAGTGACCGATTTCGGACTTGGCGCGCGCCATGCGTTCGCCGATTACTGCGTCGCTGTCCTGCGCGCGCGCATGCAATCGGCGTTCGAGTTCTTCGATTGACGGAGGCAGAATGAAGACGCGGACGACATCCGGGCCTGCTTCCTGATACAGCTGCTGCGCGCCCTGCCAATCGATATCGAACAGCACATCACGGCCAGCTGCCAGTTCGGCCTCGACCGGCTCCTTCGGCGTGCCATAACGGTGGCCAAAGACATGCGCCCATTCGAGGAATTCGCCATTTGCAGCCATCGCCTTGAATGTCGGCACGTCGGTGAAATGATAATGCACCCCGTCAATCTCGCCGGGACGCGGCGGGCGGGTAGTGTAACTGACCGAAAGCGCGATTTGCGGGTCAGCCTCCAGCAGCATCCGCGACAATGTCGATTTGCCTGCGCCGGAGGGCGAGGAGAGCACGAACAAGAGCCCGCGGCGTTCGAGTTGGTTGTGGGAACCGGCCATAGCCGCTACTGCGCGAAAGGGTATCGGGGCGTCAAGCCCTTAGGAGAGGATAACGCATGAATTGGCCGCTTCGGATCAGCAAGTTCAGCGCACTGATCGCCTTCTTGCTTTTCGCAATTATCGGGGCAATTCTTTGGTCAATGGGCCGCCCGCCGATTTGCGCGTGCGGCGATGTGAAGTTGCTGCATCTCGTGGTGCAATCGAGCGAAAACAGCCAGCATCTTGCCGACTGGTACACGCCGAGCCACATCATCCATGGCTTCCTGTTTTACGGAGCGGGCTATCTGCTGCGCCGTAAATGGCCTGCGCTGTTCCCACTGGGCGTTGCGGTGGCGCTCGCAATACTGGTTGAGGGTGCGTGGGAGATACTGGAAAATTCGCCGGTGATCATCGACCGCTATCGCGAGGTGACGATATCCTATGGCTATGCTGGCGACAGTATCGTCAATTCACTCGCGGATATCGCCTGGATGATTTTCGGCTTCTTCCTGGCCTCGCGCTTGCCGTGGAAGGCAACGCTGGCGCTCGGGCTGGCGATGGAGCTATTCGTCGGCTGGATGATCCGCGACAATCTCGCGCTCAATATTTTGATGCTGACGGTGCCACTCGAAAGCGTCAAGGAATGGCAGGCGGGTGCCAGCGGCTATTGGGTGACGGGGAAGGCTTAGCCGTTCCGTTTTTTGCGCTTGTCGTAAAGCGCCTTGGCCACCAAAGCGCCGCCCACGAGCAGCGCGCCGGGTATCGAACGTGTTGCAATCCGCGTGGCGGCAATGCCCAAGCCAGCGCCTAAAATGCCATGGCCGCGTTTGCGACCGACGACTTCTCCAACAACGGCACCGGCGATGGTTTTCAACAGGGGCATGTGGATAACTCCTTTTTCCACAGGGTGGTGTGGATAATCACACCATGTCTTCGGCTCTGACATGGGTATCAAAGGTCGCCTCGTCAACCAGCCCAAGCGCCAGCGCGGATTGCTTGAGCGTCAGGCCGTTCTGGTGCGCGTGCTTCGCAATCTTCGCCGCATTGTCATAGCCAATCACCGGCGCGAGCGCGGTGACGAGCATCAGTGATCGGTCAACCAGTTCGGCGATCCGTTCGCGATTGGGTTCCAGCCCCTCGACGCAGTTCTTCGCAAATGTCTCCATGCCGATGCTGAGCAACTCGATCGAGCGCAGCACATTGGCGCCAATCAGCGGTTTGAAGACGTTGAGTTCCAGATGCCCCTGCATCCCGCCAACGGTCACGGCCTGATGGTTGCCGATCACTTGTGCGGCGACCATCGTCAGCATCTCGCATTGGGTGGGGTTGACCTTGCCCGGCATGATCGAGCTGCCGGGTTCATTTTCGGGGAGCGACAATTCGCCCAGGCCAGAGCGCGGGCCAGAGCCGAGCAGGCGGATGTCGTTGGCGATCTTGGTCAGCGACACGGCCAAGGTGTTGAGGACACCCGAAAACTCGACGAGTGCATCGTTGGTGGCCAGAGCTTCGAACTTGTTGTAGGCCGCGCCGAATTCAATGCTGGTCAGGTTGCTGATTTCGCTGGCAAAATCCTCGTCAAATCCCTTTGGTGCATTAAGCCCCGTACCAACAGCCGTTCCGCCCTGCGCAAGATCATGCAGGCCAATTAGGCCGGTGGTAATCCGGACCGAAGTCTTCGCTAGTTGGGTGTCATAGCCGGAAAATTCCTGCCCCAATGTCAACGGCGTCGCATCCTGCATATGGGTGCGACCGATCTTGACCAGACCACGCCATGCTTGGGCCTTTTCCGCAATCGCATTGTGCAAACGGTGCAAAGCGGGAGTTAAGCTATCGCGAACCGCGAGAACAGTTGCGACATGCATAGCAGTAGGAAAGCTGTCGTTGGACGACTGGCTCATATTCACATGATCGTTGGGGTGCACCGGCGATTTTCCCCCGCGCGCACCCGTCAGCATTTCATTGGCGCGCCCGGCAATCACCTCGTTCACGTTCATGTTCGATTGCGTGCCGCTGCCCGTTTGCCAGATCGTTAGTGGGAATTGGTCGTCATGCTTGCCCGCAACCACCTCCGCCGCGGCGGCATCTATGGCGTCGGCCAGCATCGCATCCAGCCCATGTTTGCGGTTCACTCTTGCGGCGGCTTGTTTCACTAACGCCAGAGCGTGAATGATAGCCGAAGGCATGCGCTCATGCGGCGGGAAGGGGAAGTTGCTGATGCTGCGCTGCGTCTGCGCGCCCCAATAGGCCTCGGCGGGGACATCGATAGGACCGAAGCTGTCGGTTTCGCTGCGGGTTGCCCCGGTCACTTCTTCCGCCCGAAATCCACCGTTACGACGTTCGAGCCATCCTCCTGCTCGATGCTGGGCCCGTCATTTTCGGCCTGCTCGTGCGGCTCGGGGCCGGATTCGGCGTCGACATGGAATTGCAGCGCGAAATCGACGGCTGGATCGACAAAGGCGGTAATCGCCGAAAAGGGAATGTGGAGGTGTGCGGGCACCTGGCTGAACGACAGACCGACTTCGAAATAATCCTCGCCCACTTTCAGGTCCCAATATTTATGCTGCATCACAATGGTCATTTCGTCTGGGAAACGCTCCATCAGATGCACCGGGATGGTAACGCCTGCCGCGCGGGTCTTGAAGGTGATGTAGAAATGATGGTCGCCGGGAAGCCCGCTGACCATGACTTCACCGAGTACACGCCCTACCACCGCGCGCAGCGCTTCCTGCACGATATCGTCATAGGGAATCAGGCTGTCAGGGGCGTCGTCGCTCATGCGCGCCTTGGTGGACTGACCGCGCGTTGAAATCAAGATGAACTTTAGCCGAAGAAAGGCGCACAGGCTTGCACTTGGCCATTATCGGCCTATAGCGCACAGCCATGCGCACCGCCTCTATCGACCGGAACACCAAGGAAACCGAAATTGCGGTCGAGGTGAATCTCGACGGCACCGGTCAGTATGAAATTTCGACCGGGATCGGCTTTCTTGATCATATGATCGAGCAGTTCTCGCGCCACTCGATGATCGACATAAGCTGCCGCATCAAGGGCGACCTGCATGTCGACCAACATCATACGGCTGAGGACAGTGCGATTGCTATCGGGCAAGCGATCCTGAAGGCGCTGGGCGATAAGGGCGGGATCATGCGCTATGGCAGCGCCTATTCGCCAATGGATGAGACTTTGAGCCGCGTTGCGCTCGACATTTCAGGGCGACCCTATTTCGTCTGGAAGGCAGGCTTCACGCAGGAACGGCTGGGTGAGATGGATACCGAGCTGTTCGAGCACTGGTTCCACTCGATTGCCGATGCGGTCGGGCTGACGCTGCATATCGAATTGCTCTATGGCAAGAACAACCACCATATCGCCGAGAGCATCTACAAGGGTTTTGCCCGCGCGATGCGGCAGGCGGTCGAGATTGATCCGCGCAAGGGCGGGGCAATCCCCTCGACCAAGGGGATATTAGGTGGCTGAGAGCATCGCGCTGATCGACTATGGCGCGGGCAATCTCCAATCGGTTCGAAACGCGCTGAAGGCTGCGGGGGCGGCGGATATCGCCGTAACCGCTGATCCCGAGATTGTTGCGCGTGCTGAACGCATAGTCCTCCCCGGTGTCGGTGCCTTTGCACATTGCATGGAGGGTGTCTCGGGCATCGACGGGATGATCGAGGCATTGGAGCAACGTGTTTTGCGCGATGCTGCGCCGTTTCTAGGTATATGCGTCGGTATGCAATTGCTTGCTGATGAAGGTGTCGAGCATGGCAGCACAAAGGGACTTGGTTGGATCGGCGGCACGGTGCGCGCGATTGAACCTGTACAGGGTCTCAAGGTGCCGCACATGGGCTGGAACGATGTAACCGTGCGCGGTGTGCATCCGGTTGTGGCGACCGGAGAGGCTTATTTCCTTCACGGCTATCATTTCGACGCCGCTGATTCTGCGCATGTACTGGCGACCACCGATCATGGCGGCCCGCGCGTGGCTGCTGTGGCAAAGGACAATATCCTCGGAGTGCAATTCCACCCTGAGAAAAGCCAATCTTATGGAATTGCCACGCTCGCTAGATTTCTGGAGTGGAACCCATGATCGTTTTTCCAGCTATCGACCTGAAAGGTGGTCAGGTTGTGCGCCTCGCCGAGGGCGATATGGACCGTGCCACGGTCTATGCCGATGATCCGGCTGCGCAGGCATTACTGTTTGCCGAGGCGGGGGCGGAACATCTGCACGTAGTCGACCTCGACGGGGCCTTTGCCGGAAAACCGGAGAACGCCGAAGCGGTCGAATATATCATCGAAAATTTCCCCGGCTATGTGCAGCTGGGCGGCGGTATCCGCAACCGCGAGACCGTTGAGCGTTGGTTCGATCTGGGCGTGGCGCGGCTGGTGATAGGCACCGCGGCGCTCAAGGACCCGCAATTCGTCAAGGATATGGCGCGCGAATTTGAAGGCGGCATCGTCGTCGCGGTCGACGCGCGCGACGGCTTTGTCGCAACCGAAGGCTGGGCCGAGAAATCGGATATGCCGGTGATAGACCTCGCCCGCCGGTTCGAGGACGCAGGCGTTGCCAGCCTGTTGTTTACCGACGTTGGCCGCGACGGGATGCTGACCGGCTGCAATATCGATGCGACCGTAGACCTCGCGCGCGCGGTCGATATTCCGGTAATTGCCAGCGGCGGCGTGAAGGGCATCGACGAAATCCACGTCCTTGCCCTGCACGCACAGGACGGGATTGAGGGCGTGATTACCGGGCGGGCGATCTATGATGGGCGTCTGGATCTGGCGACGGCGATCAGGATTGCGAACCGGGGATGACCGTCCGCGTCCGTGTCATTCCTTGCCTTGATGTCGCCAATGGCCGCGTGGTCAAGGGCGTCAATTTCGTTGATCTCAAGGACGCTGGCGATCCGGTCGAGCAGGCCAAGGCCTATGACGAAGCGGGTGCGGACGAGCTTTGCTTCCTCGACATTACTGCCAGCCATGAAGGGCGCGACACGATCTTGGACGTTGTCCGCCGCACGGCGGAGGTGTGCTTCATGCCGCTAACGGTTGGCGGAGGGGTGCGGAGCAGCGAGGATGCGCGTGCCTTGCTGCTCGCGGGTGCGGACAAGGTCGCGGTTAACAGCGCGGCGGTCGCGCGGCCCGAGGTCGTGGCCGACATCGCCGAACGTTTCGGCAGCCAGTGCGTCGTCGCCTCGGTCGATGCCAAGCGCTGGTCCGATGGCCGCGACGGTTGGGAGATTTTCACCCATGGCGGGCGCAAGCCGACGGGTATCGACGCGGTCGAACATGCGCTGAAACTTGCCGAACTGGGTGCGGGCGAATTGCTTGTCACCAGCATGGACCGTGACGGCACCAAGATCGGCTTTGACCTCCAACTCACCCGCACCATCGCCGATGCGGTCAATGTGCCGGTGATAGCCAGCGGCGGCGTGGGAACGCTCGACCATCTGATCGAAGGGGTGACCAAGGGCCATGCCAGCGCGGTGCTGGCTGCCTCGATCTTCCACTTTGGCACCTATAGCATCGCCGAGGCACATGCCGCGCTGCGGGCGGCGGGATTGCCTGCACGCGGCTGATTACCAGCGGATCAGGCGCGGCACGATCAGCCGACCAAGCAGCGCGCAAATCCCGACCGCCAGTGAGTACCAAAAGCCCGTGTAGACGATGCTGTTGAACGGGCAGTGGAAATTATAGGCAAAGGCACCCAACCCACCTGCGGCTAGCCCTGTCAGCCACCCTGCCTTTTCCGGCGCGACCGGCGCCCCCCGGCGCAGCCACAACACCATAGGAGTGGCGGTCGCAAATCCCCCGACGAAGCTGAAGGTCAGGCACTGGATACCGGACTGCATCGTGCCGGAAGACCCGCTCGGTTGTTCCGCAACGGCGAGAATCGTCGCTGCCAGTGGAAAGAGCAAAGCTGCAGCCAGCGCGGTTTTCCAGCCATTGCTATGACGACCGACGCCGGGATTGGCCATTGCCAGCAATGTCGCCGCACAAACCAGCCCCAGCAATAGCAGCGTCCCTGCGCGCAACAGGAACATCGGGTGCGGTGCGCCTGCCATCAGGTCTGCGCGGAGACCGGCATAAGCCGCAATTATAGCTATCGCTGCAACGGTCATTCCGACCGGCAAGATCAACGCGCGCCGCATGCTCATCGGTCGCACAGGCTCCAGTTCGTCGACCAGCTGCAAAATGTCGAAGGGCTGTTTCATTTTTTCATTCATTCTCGATCAGGGCGGCCAGTTTTTTCAGGCCGCGATGGATATTCACTTTGACCAATGTTTCGGACTGGCCGGTCTGGTTGCAGGCATCGGCGATACTGTGACCATCGATCTTGACGATGCGGATGACCTCCGCCTGCGGTGGCGGGATGAGGTCGAGCAGACGATCTATGCTGATGCGCGCGCCAACGACCTCTTCATGACTTTCCTCGGCCGCGTCATGGTGATCCAGCGCCTCGGTCTGCTGGCGATAGCTTTGCCGCAGCCGATCCACCCAGCGATAGCGCGCGATCGCGGCGAGCCAGGGCAAAAACGGGCGTGACGGGTCATAGCTTGACCGTTTGCGGTGGAGAGAAATCAGCGTGTCCTGCACCAGATCATCAATCGCGTCAGGGGCAATTTTTTGCCGGAAATAACGGGCAAGCCAGTTGCCACATTGTTCGAGGAGGACGGCATAGGCCTGCTTGTCGCCAGTTTGCGACATCCGCATCAGCCTGCGCAGCCCTTCCTCGTTCGCAATCATGCGCGGCGGCCTGAAAGCAATGGGTCTACCGACAGGCCGCCGCCGCCGCGCACGATCAGCACCAGCGCCAACGCAACCCAAAGGCTATGCACCTGCCACCACGCTTCGGGGAACACAAATATCTGGATCACCACAGTCATGCCCAGCAAGGCCAGCGCGGAAAGTCGCGTAAAGAGGCCTAGCACCAGCAGTATCGGCAAAGCATGTTCGGCATAGGTTGTCAGATAAGCGGCGAGCTCGCTTGGCAACACCGGCACCTTGTTGAACGGATCGTCGGCAAATTGGTAGATTGTGTTCTCGCTGACGGACAGCCAGCTGCCTTCCTCAACCTTTGTACGCCCGGAGCGCCAGAAAATACCCGCCAGTGTTACACGGACAAATAGCAGCATCAGAGATTCGACAAATCCGCCGGAAATCAGGGCGACAAAACGGTCATAGGGTTGGGTCAGCGTCTGCAACATCTCTCACTCCATCGCGATCAGCGCGCCGGCGCCGATCAGGGTCAGAACCGGCCCGATGGGGTCGGTGTCATCCCCTAGTTCGCTGGCGAGTGCGAGAAGGTTACCGATGGTGGTGGTGCGTTGACATTTTTCGGCACATTGGAGCGTGCGTGCGTCAATGGCGAGCAGCCGTACTTCGGCCTCCGGGCGAACAACCAAAATAGCACGTGGCATATCTGTTTCGCTAGCGAGATGCGCGAGCGAAGCCGTCAGCGGCGCGTGTAAAACGTGAAGGCGCGCGGCTGGGTGCAATTCGACAAGCAGGGCCAGTAAATCCGCTTCAGCCATCGCGCTCACCGCTTCGAGCGTCAGCGGCGTCCGATCTGCGGCATGATAGCTTTCCAGCCAGGCCCATTCGATTGTGGCAAGATCGCTGATAGCAGCGGGAATGTTTGAATTTTGAAGGAACGACGCAAAGTGACGGCCGATGTGAGCAAGGTCACTAGTTTTGGCGGGCGTTGTTTCGACAAAATCGCGGCACAGTGCATTAAAAGGCGTTTCGCCCATTTCGGCGCGGGTCAGCGGGAAGCTCTCTTCGAGTGCCGCAAGGCGGGCATGGCTGATCGTATTGGCATGAGCCTTCAGGCCCAGGATGATGCGCTCCGGCGTCCCGGCGAACAGCCTGGCATCCAGTGCATCCGGCCCTTCATTGACCGTCGCGATGAAATTGCGCTGGGCGTCAGCGAGCGACGGCATCGAGGATCGCCTGCGCCTTGTCCGCCTCGGCCATATAGGTCGCATAATCGGGGGTATTGGTATCCCATTCGATTAGCGTCGGTTTCGCACCATGTGTCGCGATGAAATCGAAATAATGCATCCAGGCAACATCGCCCACCGCACTGCCGTGATCGTCAATATAAAGCGGGCCGCTTTCGTGGATTTCGGTCGCATGGCCTGCAAGATGGATTTCACCAACCCACTCCGCCTCAATCTGCGAAAGCCATGCACGCGGATTTTCGCCCAGATTACCCGTTGTGACGACAATATTGTTGATGTCGAGAAGAAGTCCGCAACCCGTCCTCCCGATCAGTTGGGCGAGGAAATCGGTCTCCGACATTTCATTGTCGGCATAGGCCAGATAGCAGGAGGGGTTCTCGATCAGAATCGAACGGCCGAGCCGTTGCTGGACGCGGTCAACCTGTGTGACAAAATGATCGAGTGCTTCTTTGGTGTAGGGGACAGGCAATAGATCGGCATAGCGATCATGCGCGTTGCCGCTGAAGCTCAGATGGTCGGATACTATCGCTGGCTGATATCGTTCGCACAGTGCAGCCAGACGGTCGAGTTGGTCGTCGATCAGTCCGTCAGCCGTACCCAGCGACAAGCCGACCGAATGGAAACTGATCGGATATTGTTCTGCGACAGCGGCCAGCCAGCGATGCGGAGGGCCGCCATCGCAGAAATAGTTTTGCGGATGGACCTCGACCCAGGCGGGGCGACCCGGTTGGGTTTCTGCGTCGAGGACGGCATCATAATGTTGCGGCTTCAACCCGATCCCGGCTTTGGGGGGGAGGGCACCGGAATATCCGGGTTGCGCCGTCTGATTGGCCGTCATGTCCATCCGCAGACTTTAGCGCAGATCTCAGCTCTGCGGAACCGGCTTGGCATTGCCAGTCTTTGCACTGAGCGATCCGCCCATCTTCACGCAGCTGCCCTTGGTAACATATTTCCAGGCATTGCCCTGATAGTCGACAGTCGAGGTGCCGGCGCAGCTGGTGCCCGGGCCCGCGGCGCAATCATTCTTGGCTTTCAGGGCAACGCCGTAGCATTTTTCCTTGGCACCGGCGGCAGCAGTAGCGGGCGTTGCTGCAATTGCGGCAGCGGCGGAAAGAGCCGCAGCAGCGGCTGCGATTTTCAATACAGAAACGGTCATAATATCCTCCAGATAGGAATGTGTGTTCGGCCAGGGGGATGGTCCGGAAGCACGACGCAATGCCTGCTTCACAACGGGGTTCGCCAGCGATGCAGTAATAGTTACAGCTCTGTGCATTTTTTTGCGCGGCGGCGCTTGACCTGAGCGGGATAATCCCTATCTCGCCACCGTTAGCACTCAACATGAGTGAGTGCTAATAGTGATTCAGGCGTATGGGGAGTGCGCATTTCTGCCTCTCTTCCGCGTCATCAACCCAAAAAGGAAGGCATGGCATGAAATTTCGTCCGTTGCATGACCGCGTCCTCGTCCGTCGTGTCGAGGCAGAAGCAAAAACCGCTGGCGGGATCATCATCCCTGACAGCGCGCAAGAAAAGCCGCAAGAAGGCGAAATCGTCGCCGCTGGCGAAGGCGCCTATAACGAAGATGGCGAGCGCATTAAGCTCGACGTCAAAGTTGGCGACAAAATCCTGTTCGGCAAATGGTCGGGCACCGAAGTCAAGATCGACGGCGAAGACCTGCTGATCATGAAGGAATCGGACATTTTGGGAATCGTGGGCTGAACACTGGCCCGATAGGGGGGATATACCCTCTACTTTCTGAAGAATCCGCCATTTTTGAAGGAACATGAACATGGCTGCTAAAGACGTAAAATTCGGCCGCGACGCGCGTGAGCGCATCCTGCGCGGCGTAGATATCCTCGCCGACGCGGTGAAGGTAACCCTCGGCCCCAAGGGCCGCAATGTCGTTATCGACAAAAGCTTCGGCGCACCCCGCATCACCAAGGACGGCGTCACCGTCGCCAAGGAAATCGAACTGAAAGACAAGTTCGAAAATATGGGTGCCCAGATGATCCGCGAAGTTGCCTCAAAGGCAAATGACGCGGCAGGTGACGGCACCACCACTGCAACCGTGCTTGCCCAAGCCATTGTTCGCGAAGGCATGACCTCGGTTGCTGCCGGCATGAACCCGATGGATCTGAAGCGTGGTATCGATCTGGCGGTAAACACTGTCATCGCTGACCTGCAAAAACGGTCAAAGCCCGTCGCAGATTCGTCTGAAATTGCTCAGGTCGGTACGATTTCTGCCAATGGCGAAGCTGAAATCGGTGAGATGATTTCGAAAGCCATGGACAAAGTCGGCAAAGAAGGCGTCATCACCGTTGAGGAAGCCAAAGGCCGTGAAAGCGAACTCGACGTTGTTGAAGGCATGCAGTTTGACCGCGGTTATCTGTCGCCTTACTTCATCACCAACACCGAAAAAATGTCGGTTGAACTGGATAACCCCTACATCCTGATCCATGAAAAGAAGCTGTCGTCGCTGCAGTCGATGCTTCCGATTTTGGAAGCGGTTGTGCAATCGGGTCGTCCTCTGCTGATTATCGCAGAAGACATCGAAGGCGAAGCGCTGGCTACCCTCGTCGTCAACAAGCTGCGTGGCGGCCTGAAGATCGCTGCCGTTAAGGCCCCTGGCTTCGGCGATCGCCGTAAAGCGATGCTCGAAGATATCGCGATCCTGACTGCTGGTGAAATGGTCAGCGAAGATCTGGGCATCAAGCTTGAATCGGTCACTTTGGGTATGCTTGGTCAGGCCAAGCGCGTCACCATCGATAAAGACAACACTGTTATCGTCGATGGCGCTGGCGATGCCGATGCGATCAAGGGCCGCGTTGAAGCGATCCGTGCGCAGATCGAAACCACCACTTCCGACTATGACAAAGAAAAGCTGCAAGAACGTCTGGCGAAACTCGCTGGTGGTGTTGCCGTTATCAAGGTCGGTGGTTCGACCGAAGTCGAAGTGAAAGAACGCAAAGACCGCGTTGACGATGCGCTGCACGCAACCCGCGCAGCCGTTGAAGAAGGCATCGTCCCCGGTGGCGGTACCGCACTTCTTTATGCAACCAAAGCGTTGGAAGGCCTCAAGGGCGTAAATGACGACCAGACTCGCGGTATCGATATCGTGCGTAAGGCGATCATGGCACCTGTGCGTCAAATCGCGCAGAATGCCGGCTTTGACGGCGCGGTTGTCTCGGGCAATTTGCTTCGCGAAAATGACGAAACACAGGGCTTCAACGCATCGACCGATGTGTATGAAAATCTGGTTGCCGCTGGCGTTATCGATCCGACCAAGGTTGTCCGTACCGCGTTGCAAGACGCAGCATCGGTGGCTGGCCTGCTGATCACCACCGAAGCAGCGATCTCTGACGCTCCTGAAGACAAGGGCGCCGGTGGCGGAATGCCCGGCGGTATGGGTGGCATGGGCGGAATGGGCGGCATGGACTTCTAAGGTTCGCCGTTCAGTTCAGGCTGAAACACAGAGAGGCCGGTGGGGAAACTCGCTGGCCTTTTTGTTGAGTCGGATGGTGCAGTTGCGAGAAAAATCTAATCTCAACTTTCGAAATTGAGAAAAATGCGACCATAAATGCATAGTAATTAATAGAAAAAAATGCTCTCAGATTTCTGTTGCATTGCAAAATAAGAAGCGTATTTGCCGCCGCCCCACAACAGAGGTTTCCGGTCATGCATGATACGCATTCGGGTTCAGTTGATTCTCAAGACATTCACAAACATTCGCTCGCGGCCCTCACCATTGGCGCCATTGGGGTGGTTTTCGGTGATATCGGAACCAGCCCGCTATACGCCTTTCGAGAAGCGCTGCATCACTCGTCGACCAGCGGCATTCAGGAAGCGGCGATATTTGGCGTCCTCAGCCTCGCGCTCTGGTCGCTGATCCTCGTCGTCACGGTCAAATATGTAATCTTCCTGATGCGTGCCGACAATGACGGCGAAGGCGGTGTGCTTGCACTCTTGGCGCTTGCCGGTCGCGGCATTGGTGGGCGCAAAGGCGCGGTATTGGCGCTCGGTGCCGTGGGTGCTGCGCTGTTTTATGGCGACGCTATCATCACGCCTGCGCTCTCGGTTCTCTCGGCAGTTGAGGGCACGAAGACCATCCCCGGCATCGGCGAGAATATCTCCGAACAAGTCATCATCAATATCACGCTGGTGATCCTCATCGCGCTGTTTGCCATTCAATTTCGCGGAACGGCTGCCGTCTCCAAACTGTTCGGCCCGATCTGCGTCGTCTGGTTTCTGGCCATCGGCGGATTGGGCGCGATGCACATCTCGGATTACCCAAGCATTTTGGGCGCACTTTCGCCGCACCATGCCGTTTCTTTCCTCACCAGCAACGGGATGATCGGGCTGATCGTTCTTGGCTCTGTCTTTCTGACCGTTACCGGTGCCGAGGCGCTGACCGCGGACATGGGCCATTTCGGTCGTTTCCCTATTCGACTGGCCTGGTTTGCTTTGGTGTTCCCTGCACTGGCACTAAACTATTTTGGTCAGGGCGCCTTTGCCATGGCAGCGTTGCGTGAGGCACAGGCGGCAGGTATAGCGTTGGAAACGCGCGACTGGTTCTTCCTGATGTCGCCGGAATTTCTGCGCGTCCCGCTCATCATTCTGGCGGGGCTTGCAACGATTATCGCGAGCCAAGCCGTAATCACCGGCGCCTATTCGTTGACCCAGCAAGCCATTCAGCTTGGGCTGCTTCCGCGCATGAAAATTGTTCAAACGTCGCCGGGCAGCTCTGGTCAAATTTACATTCCGGCGATCAACTGGATGCTCTTGCTGGGCGTTTGGCTGCTGGTCGTGCAGTTCCGCAATTCGTCGTCCATGGCCTCGGCTTATGGCATTGCGGTAACTGGCACGATGGTCGTTACGACGTGCCTCGCCTTTGTCGTGGTGCACAAGCTTTGGAAATGGAGTCTCGCAAAGTCGCTGCTGGTGATTGTTCCGTTCCTGACGATCGACTTTATCTTCTTCGGTGCCAATATCCTCCGTGTTGTTGATGGCGGTTGGGTACCTTTGGCGGTCGGTGCATTCATCTGCCTGATCATCTGGATCTGGGTGCGCGGCAAGCGTGTAATCGACGAAAAAGAGAATGAAGGGACGATGACGCTGGCCGAACTCGCCGCAACGCTGGCCAAGCGCCCGCCGTCGCGGGTTGATGGGACAGCTGTTTATCTCTCAGCCAATCCGGACGGCGTGCCGGGTACAATCCTGCACAATCTGAAACACAATCGTGTACTGCACGCCCGCAATCTGGTGCTGACGGTTCGCACGTCGGGCGTGCCGCATGTGCCAGCCGACCAGCGCGCGGAATATACAATCGTGAACGAAGACTTCGCGCGCGTGATCCTTCGCTATGGATTCATGGATACGCCTGATGTGCCGAATGATCTGGCGGCCGCAATCCCCAAAGGCATGGACAAGCTTAACCCGATGACGACAAGCTATTTTGTCGGGCGCAACGTGCTGTCGGCATCAAAGGACGAAGGTTTGCCCATCTGGCAGGATATGATCCTCATTTTCCTGCAGCGAAATGCCTATAATCCCGCGGAATTTTTTCAGATTCCCTCGAACCGGATTGTTGCACTAGGCGCGCAACTGGTGGTTTGAGTGCAAGGCCGGAGGGGAAACTCTCCGGCCCTTTTTGTTGGTATTTGGAACTATAGCCCTTACATCATCTGCGATGGCAAAACGCATTTCAGTTCTGGCAGCGATATGCGCACTGATGATTGCGTTGCATATATTGAACCTCGCGCTGGGTGGCGCATTGCTTAGCTTTGGTATCGACCCGCGGAATGCGGAAAGTGCTTACACTATTTTCACTGCCCCATGGCTGCATGCGGACTTCGGCCATCTTTTTGGAAATCTCGCTTCCTTCATCGTGCTTGCGGCGATTTGTCTGCTCAATGGAATCCGCTATTTTCTAAAAGCCAGTCTGCTGATCATTATGATCACCGGCGCGCTCGTCTGGTTGCTGGCACGCGATAACATCCATATTGGCGCAAGCGGCTGGATCTTCGGGCTTTGGAGTCTTGTCATCGCGCTGGCCTGGTTTGATCGCAGCTGGCGGAACATAGCTATCAGTTTGGCGGTGACATTCTTCTACGGCGGCATGGTCTTTGGCGTGCTGCCGGTCGATAGCTATATTTCCTTTGAATCGCATCTGTTCGGCGCGCTGTCGGGCGTGATTGCAGCCGCCCTGTTATCCAAAGAACCCCGTCAGCTTGCGTCTTCCGTGCAAAACACTGGCGAACTGAAATTCTGGTCTTGATCGCATGTCCCGGCTGATCCTGTTCAACAAGCCCTATGGTGTGCTGTCGCAATTCACCGACCGTGGCAGCGACGGAGCGCGGGCGACGCTTTCGGATCACATCAAGGTGCCGTACGTCTATCCTGCAGGCAGGCTTGATCGCGATAGCGAAGGTCTATTGCTGCTGACCGACGATGGAAAACTGCAGGCGCGGATAACAGAACCGAAGTTCAAGATGCCCAAAACCTATCTGGTGCAGATCGAGGGCGACATTGACGATGCAGCACTTCGGCAGTTGCACAACGGCGTGCTGCTGAAGGACGGCCTGACCCTGCCTGCGGAGGCTGAGCACATCGATGAACCGCAACTATGGCCGCGCAATCCGCCTGTCCGCTTTCGCAAATCGGTGCCCGATTGCTGGATCAAGCTGACCATAAGTGAAGGGCGCAACCGGCAGGTGCGGCGGATGACTGCGGCGGTTGGGTTTCCCACACTTCGGCTGGTGCGCTGGTCGATAGGCGACTGGACAGTTGAGGGGCTTGCGCCGGGGGAATGGCGCAAAATCCAGGTTTAGTTTTTAGCCATCAAGTGCGTAGCCGACCGAGCGGATCGTGCGGATGGGATCGCCCTTGCCAGCAACTTCAATCGCGCTGCGCAGGCGGCGGATATGGACGTCGACGGTGCGCAATTCGATATCGCTATCATGCCCCCAAACCGCATCGAGCAGCTGGCTGCGCGACTGGGCCCTGCCGGGACGTTCCATGAAATGGCGGAGCAGACGGAATTCTGTGGGGCCCAGTGCAATTTGCGCGCCGTCACGCCTTACCCGCACTGCAATCGGATCAAGCTCAAGATCGCCCACCACGAGCGTGCTGCCGGTAACCGCAGGACGTGTCCTGCGCAGGACGGCCTCTACCCGCGCCCGCAGTTCACGCGGAGAGAAGGGTTTGGTGATATAGTCGTCAGCACCAGTTTCGAGGCCGCGAATTCGGTCTTCTTCTTCACCGCGCGCAGTCAGCATGATGATCGGGATTGCAGCGGTTTCCTTGCCGCGGCGAAGGCGCCGGCAAACTTCAATGCCGGGCAATTGCTCGATCATCCAGTCGAGGATGATAATGTCAGGTCCGAACTCCTGTGCTAGCAAGAGCGCTTCTTCGCCATCCGCAGTTTGCTGGACGGCAAATCCAGCGCTTTCAAAATTCCACGAAAGCAATTCGGCAAGCGCCGGTTCATCCTCGACAATCAGGATTTTTGGGGTCATTCGTCATCCTCGATGCGAACCTGGACTGTACGGTCGGTGAAATAGCTTCCGGTGGCCGCATAATAGACCATCTCGGCAACGTTGGTTGCATGGTCGCCGATCCGCTCCAGATTGCGGGCA
Organism: Sphingorhabdus pulchriflava; assembly: GCF_003367235.1. GTDB lineage: Bacteria > Pseudomonadota > Alphaproteobacteria > Sphingomonadales > Sphingomonadaceae > Sphingorhabdus_B > Sphingorhabdus_B pulchriflava. Next base: position 2,061,041 of record NZ_QRGP01000001.1, on the reverse strand, counting down.
ACAAATAGTAAATGCGCAGCTGTGCTGATGGTGGCTGGATTTTCCATCATGTGCGACACCAGATTCCGGAAAAGACTGTTGTAGAAATTGTCTAGTTTCTCGTCGCGTGCAATCACTTCCATCGCCAGCTGGGAATCGCGCGCAGCATAAGCATTCAGCACATCTCGCACCATGCCTTGGGCGATATCTGCCATCGCAGGGATCAGTGTCAAAGGCTCGATCGAGCCTTTTGAATTCAATTCTTTCACACGCTTTGCGATGTTCTTGGCATAGTCTCCGATACGTTCGACGACACCGGATATTTTTAATGCGGCAATCACGTCCCGAAGATCATCGGCCATCGGCGCGCGTAGTGCGATGATGCGAATAGCGAGTTGGTCGACTTCTGCTTCCAGCGCGTCAAGCTTGGCATCCGCAGCAACCACCAGTTGAGCCTTGGCTTCGTCGCGGCGGCTGAGGGCGTCGACGGCATCTGCAATGGCGACCTCGGCTAAGCCGCCCATTTCGGCGATCAGGCCGCGCAGCTTGCTGATATCCTCGTCGAATGCTTTGACGGTATGGTTTTCTGCCATGTCGGGTCCTTATCCGTAACGACCGGTGATATAGTCTTTGGTGCGCTCTTCGCGCGGGTTGGTGAAGATGGTTGAGGTTTCGCCATATTCGACCATCGAACCCAGATGGAAAAAGGCGGTGCGCTGCGAGACGCGCGCTGCCTGTTGCATCGAGTGAGTCACGATTACGATGGCGTAACGGCCCTTCAGATCATCGATGAGCTCTTCGATACGAGCGGTGGCGATCGGGTCGAGCGCCGAGCAGGGCTCATCCATCAGGATGACTTCAGGACTAACAGCGATGGCACGCGCAATGCAGAGTCGTTGTTGCTGGCCGCCTGACAATGCTGTGCCCGCATCGTTCAAACGGTCCTTGACTTCGTCCCACAGGCCTGCGCGACGCAACGATTTTTCCACAATCGCGTCCATGTCTGCCTTGCTGGCGGCGAGTCCATGAATGCGTGGGCCGTATGCGACATTTTCATAGATCGACTTGGGGAAGGGGTTCGGTTTCTGGAAAACCATGCCGACGCGCGCGCGCAACTGCACCACGTCCATTCCGCTAGAGTAGATGTCTTCACCGTCGAGCTTGATTTCGCCATCAATGCGGCATCCGGCGATGGTGTCGTTCATACGGTTCAGCGTCCGCAGGAAAGTCGATTTGCCGCAACCCGACGGACCAATAAAGGCCGTCACATGCTCGGTCGCAATATCGATCGAGACGTCGCGGATCGCTTGCTTGTCGCCATAGAAGACATTGACGTCGCGCGCGGAAATTTTGAGCGTGGAGTTTTCTGACATGTTTTTACCAACGGGTCTCGAACTTGTTGCGGAGGTAGATGGCGACGCCGTTCATGGCGATCAGCACGAATAATAGCACAATAATCGCTGCAGATGTGTTCTGGACAAAGCCCTGATCGACTTCGTCCGACCACAGGAATATCTGCATCGGCAATACCGACGACGGATCGGTAACACTTCCCGGCGGAGTTGATACAAACGCACGCATGCCAATCATCAGCAGCGGCGCAGTTTCACCCAACGCACGTGCCATGCCGATAATTGTACCAGTCAATATGCCCGGCAGTGCCAGCGGCAGGACGTGGTGAAATACTGTCTGGACCTTGCTTGCTCCGACAGCGAGCGCCGCATCGCGGATCGACGGCGGAACCGCTTGAATGGCGTTGCGTCCGGAGATGACAATGACCGGCATTGTCATCAATGCCAAGGTCATCCCGCCCACCAGCGGTGAGGATCGGGGCAGTTGCAAAAACTGGATGAAAACGGCTAGACCCAGAAGCCCGAAGATGATTGAAGGGACCGCGGCCAGATTGTTGATTGATACCTCAATCCAATCGACCCACCGCGAACGCGGGGCAAATTCCTCAAGATATATAGCGGCCAACACGCCCATCGGGAAAGCTAGCGCCAGCGTTACCAGCATCGTCAATATGGAGCCCTTTACCGCACTCCACACGCCTGCGGTTGATGGATCGGTTGAATCCGATCCTGAGAGGAATGACCAGTCGATCCCGGAGATGCCGTTTTTAAGCATCGTGAACAGCAACACGGCCAGGAACAGCATCGACAAAACGATGGCAGCCAGGCCAAGCAGTTTGAAACGGCGCTCGGCGGCATAGCGCTTGTTGAGGCGTGCGGTCGCTTCGGGGGATTGCCAGTTACTCATAAGCCTCCCGGAAGCGCTTCACGACGCGCAGTGCGATGATGTTGAGGATGAGCGTGACGATGAACAGCACCAACCCGAGGGCGAACGCCGACAATGTGGTCGGATGGTCAAAGCTACCTTCGCCGGTCAGAAGGGCTGCGATCTGGTACGTTACCGTCGTCATGCGTTCGAAGGGATTGGCAGACAGATTGGCTGAAGCCCCAGCCGCCATGTAAACGATCATGGTTTCGCCAATCGCGCGGCTGATTGCCAGCATGATGCCCGCGACGATACCTGGTAACGCGGCCGGGATAAGAACCTTTTTGATCGTTTCCGAAGTGGTCGCACCCATGGCGAGTGACCCGTCGCGCATCGCCTGTGGAACGGCGGCGATGCTGTCGTCGGCCATCGATGAAACGAAAGGAATGATCATCACGCCCATCACCAGACCCGCGGCCAGCGCGCTTTCGGTCGATGCATTGGTGATGCCGATGGCATTGGCCAGATCGCGAATGAACGGGGCAGCGGTCAACGCTGCAAAATAGCCATAAACCACCGTCGGTATCCCGGCGAGGATTTCCAGCATTGGCTTCAAAATGCTGCGCGCGCGCGGGCTAGCATATTGCGTCAGATAGATTGCGCTCATCAATCCAAAGGGAATCGCAACAATCATAGCGATCACTGCACCGATGAAGAAAGTACCCCAAAAAAGCGGTACGGCTCCTAGATCGTCTCCCATGTCCGATGTCGGCGAGGACATTGTGTCGGGGGTCCAGTTGGTGCCGAACAGAAAATCGATTGGGCTAACCATCGAAAAGAAGCGCGCGGATTCAAATATCAGTGAGGCGATGATGCCGACTGTCGTGATAACGGCGACGAAGGAGGCGAGCAGCAATGCACCCAGTACGATCCGTTCGATTTTCGTGCGCGCGGGGAATCCGGCTTTGACCCGCGTATAACCGAAAGCCATGCCGGCAAATGCAGCCAACATCGAGAGTGCGGCGCCGATCCAGCCGAACTTGGTCTGTGCTGCAGCGATGGCTGGGGCCAGCTGCTGGGCTATTGGGCTAGAGGCAAACGCGTCAGGATTTTGAGCCAACGCAAAAGCTTCGTTCAAAATGGTGTTGCGTTCGAACTCGAAGGCCGGAAGTTGCGCCGCTGCAGGGTCCGCAAGGATTGCTCCATGAACCAGTCCCGGTGAAATTAGCGACCATAGCCATGCGATAATCAGTGCAGGAACAATCGCCCAGATTGCCGCATACACACCATAGTGGCTAGGCAATGCCAGTTTCAGCTTGCCCGAAACCGGCGCGAAATGCGCCGAACGTGCACGTGCGATGGCCCAGGCGATAGCGCCCAGGCCAAATACACAAATCAAAACAAAGGATATTGGCATTGCCCCCAGCTTTCCCGCTTATTTCAGGCCGCTGGCATCCATCAATGTCATTTTCGAGACAATGTCAGCATTTTTTGTGCGGACATCTTCGGGAGCGACAACCATACCCTTGGCTTTCAGATAGCCATCGGTACCCCATGCCTTCGCAAATTCGTTAAGGAACGGCGTAACCGACTTGATTGCCTTCACATGGGCCGCTTTTACGTAAAGGTAAAGTGGGCGTGCGCCTGGATAGGAGAAATCCGAAACGCTGGCATAAGTTGGCATGACGCCCGACATCGGAATGCCTTTGATTTTTGTCATGTTCTCTTCGAGGAAAGAGAAGCCGAAAATGCCGATAGCTTTCGGGTTGGCGGCGATCTTCTGCACGATCAGGTTGTCGTTTTCGCCCTGCTCGACATAGGCACCATCGGTGCGCACCTTGGTGCACAGATCCTTGTGTTTATCCTTGTCACTGTCTTTCAGCGCCTTCATGGCAGGGTCGGTTTCACAGCCCTTGGTCAGGATCAATTCGGCGAGCGCATCGCGGGTGCCCGAAGTCGACGGCGGGCCGTAAACGACGATGGGGATGGCTGGAAGCGCAGGATTTACATCGCTCCAGTTTTTCGCCGCCTGCGGCTTGCCGAACGGATTGGCGGCGAGCGCCTTATAGACGTCTTCGGGTGTCAGCTTCATTTCGGGGCCTGCGGTGGCTTCGGCAAAGGCGATACCGTCAAGACCGACCTGGACCTCTATGATGTCCTTTACTCCGTTTTTGACGCAATCTTCAAATTCTGACTTCTTAATTCGGCGCGAAGCCATTTCGATATCGGGGTGTTGGGCTCCCACACCGCCGCAGAACAACTTCATGCCTGCACCAGTGCCGGTCGATTCGATCACCGGTGACTTCATGTCGGGATTGGCTTTCGCAGTCGCTTCAGAAACTGCGGTTGCGAAAGGATATACGGTCGACGAGCCGACAACGCGCAGGAAGTCGCGATTTTCACTGCCACCCGAGCCGCTGCCGCCGCATGCTGAAACTGTAAGAGCAGTGGCAGACGCCATTGCGATAAGACCCCATTTACGCATTGCAAAACACCTTTCACTTTTGTGACTGGCCCGCCAAATGCGACAATCATGTTACAGTTTTGAGACTCGTGCTCAATTAACTCTGAGGAAGCATGATAGTCGCGGTTGTACCTTCACCTTGCCGGCTGCTTATGTCGAACCTTCCGCGGTGGCGTTCGACGATATGTTTGACGATTGCTAGACCAAGTCCTGTTCCGCCGGCCGCGCGGCTGCGTCCGGTGTCAGCGCGATAGAAGCGCTCGGTCAGTCTGGGCAAATGTTCGGGTGCGATGCCCTCGCCATGGTCGGTCACAGTCAATGTCAGCCAACCCCTGTCGCTCGATTCGAGCCGCACCTTTGTGCCGACATCGGATCGGCCATATTTCTCGGCATTATCTACAAGGTTGCGAACAACCTGCGCCAATTGCGCATGATCGCCCGTTGCAATCACCTTGTCGACATTGCTGCTGAATTCCACTTCGGATTCGCGCAAACGCTCGCCAATGACTTCCCTGCAAAGGCTGACCATTTCGACTTCGTCCGATGGCACCTCGTGGCGCACCGCCTCGATACGCGAAAGCGACATCAGGTCGGACACCAACGCCTGCATACGTGTTGCTTCGCGCTTGATGATGTCGAGAAAGCGCTGACGGGTTACTAAATCTTCGCCCGCCTTTGGGTCGGACAGCGTTTCGACATATCCCAATATCGCAGTCAACGGGGTGCGCAGTTCATGGCTCGCATTGGCGACAAAATCGGCATGCGCACGCGCTACGCTGACCTGCACCGATTTGTCCCTAAGCGAAATCAGACGGTTGTTGTTGGCAAGCGGACTGCACACCATTTCCCAGACGCTGCCGCGAACGGATAGGCCTGTGATCTGGGCTCGTCCCCCTTCTGGCGATTTGACCAGCTTGAGTGCTTCGGGATCGCGCAGGGCGATGCGGATATCCTGCCCCTCAATATGGCCGCCAAGCAAGGTTTTGGCCGCTGAATTGGCAAAGCTAATCCTATCCCCCTGAATCAGCACAATCGGGATCTCTATCAATGACAGCAGTTGGTTCGCAAATTCGTCCATAAATACATTCTAAGCGAAAGGGCGATTTCCTCAATCGGGAAGTTGTGCAACGCGGACACAGCGATTGACACGGACAACAGTGAATAATTCTGGGCATTTGAATGTTACCATATAATGACGGAAAGGTTACAACTAGATGACATCGCAAGAGGGCGATTCGCGCCCCGGAATTTTTAGCGTTCAGGGGGAAATATGTTCGCTTGGTTTCAAAAGCTGCTGCCGCGCACCGGCAATTTTTTCGAACAGTTTGAAGCGCATGGCAAAACGATTGTTGCCAGCTCGCAAGCGCTGGCCAAACTTGTGCGCGGTGGACCCGACATTGCCGTTCACATCAAGACTATCGAGGACGAAGAGCATAAGGCCGATGATATTATTCGCGATGTGCTGCAAGATGTCCGTCGCATATTCCTGACGCCATTTGATCGCGGATCTATTACGGCGTTGATTGGCGTGATGGACGATGCGGTCGACCAGATGCAACAGACTGCCGGTGCTGTTGAGCTTTATGACGTTTCGACTTTTACACCCGAGATGGTGGGGATGGCCGATATCATTGTTGAGGCGTCGACGATCATCGATCAGGCGCTTCCGCTGTTGCGCGACGTTACCGCAAATGCAAAGCCGCTGCATGAAATGACGGCACGCCTTGTCAAACTGGAAGGCGAAGCCGACAAGTTGAACTTTGACGGGCTACGCAACGCCTTCGTTGAACATGGCAAAACCGACCCGACTCAATTCGTTGTCGTCAACGAAATCTACCGCCACCTCGAAAAGGTCTGTGATAAGTTTGAAGATGTCGCGAACCAAATTGACGGCCTCGTGATCGACCACGCCTGATCTGGGAGGCACATATGGAAATCGCCTTTCCGCTGCTCGTCGGGCTGGTTATCCTTGCGCTGTTGTTCGATTTTCTGAACGGACTGCATGACGCCGCCAATTCGATTGCTACTATAGTTTCGACCAAGCTGTTGAAGCCGTTTCATGCGGTCATGTTTGCCGCCTTCTTCAATTTTGCGGCCTATTTCCTGACGCTCTACTTTCCCTGGTTGCATAAGGTCGCCGACACGATTGGCAAAGGCTTGATCGACAAGGATCTGGTGACACCAGCCGTTGTTTTCGGCGCTCTTTGCGGCGCGATGTTCTGGAACATACTGACCTGGGTAAAGGGAATTCCATCCTCATCGTCGCATGCCCTTGTCGGTGGATTGATTGGTTCAGGCGTGGCGGCAAATGGCTTTGGTGCTGTGCAATGGGCGGGCCTCAATAAGACTGTCCTGTTTATTTTCCTGTCGCCGACTTTAGGCATGATTTTGGCTATGCTGGTCATGCTCGTCAGTTCGTGGGCCCTGCGCAACGCAACTGCCAGCAAAGCCGAAGGCGGGATGAAGGTGATGCACATCCTGTCGTCCGCGGCCTATTCGCTCAGCCACGGGTTGAACGATGCTCAAAAAACAATGGGGATCATAGCAGTGCTGCTCTATTCGACTGGTTACATGCAGGGCGAATTTCATGTCCCGCACTGGGTGGCAATCAGCTGTTATGTCGCGATTGGCCTTGGCACAGCTTGTGGTGGCTGGAAGATAATCGAGACTATGGGGACAAAGATTACCCGGCTTTCGCAGCACCAGGGTTTCAGCGCGTCATTGGGAGGTTCGATCATGCTGTTCAGCGCCTCCGCGATGGGCATACCGGTGTCGACAACACACACGATTACGGGGGCTGTCATCGGCGCCGGGACCGCGCGGCGTGCGTCTGCGGTACGATGGGGAGTCGCCAGCAATTTGCTGACTGCATGGATATTGACGGTTCCAGCGTCGGCCGCCGTAGGGGCCAGTTTCTATCTACTGACCCGATTATTCTGAAATCAGCCGACGATGAAGCGCTTGAGGATCGAGTCAAGTACTGCTTCGTTGAGCAAATTGGTGAATGCGCAGCCAACTGCGCGCCCATTGTTCCAAATCAGCTCTGCCTGGATTGGTGAAAGCCCAGGAAGCGCGAGCCAGCAACGCGCGCCCGCTGGCATTCCGGTCAGGGCTTCGCATTGAAACCCTGCAATCGACAAATCGGTCACAACAACTGCGAAACCTGTGTTTCCCGATTGGCGCAGCAATGCCGGTATGCGAATCTTGATGCGCGGTGCGCAGCGATCTTCAAGAGCTGCGCTGTCGTAGCGAAGCGAAGTGGGGTCGATTGTGCTTGGTACAATCATTGACGGAAATCCTGCCAGTTGAACGCGCACATTGCGTGGTCAGGGTTAATGCGGGGCAACTAAGAATGGATAACAAAGACTAAACCAGCCAACATGCTGCTTTTCCCCGAATATTATTCGAAAAAATGACCGTGCTTGAAAATGCAGGACTTCGCTGCCATATGCGCTGCGGGAGTCGGATGGGCGCTGTCGTCGCCAACCCGGTCAGATCCTGACGGAAGCAGCCGTAACGATTTTTCGGCGGGTCATCCGGCTCCTATTTCCAGCAGGAACATATGCAGCTGTTTCGGCAATCGCTGAGCAATCGCCGAGTGTGTGGTCGAAATGGTATGATGCTGCATTCTTCTAGCTTGTCTTTATGCGTGCGAAATTTCGTCGGCATCAGAGAAGCGCGACATTCGGCTTGTCGCACCAACCGCTCTTACTATCGGCAGAAGAATGAATCTGCTAAAACCTGTTCATACACCAGCAAGGTTTGTCACAACAGGCAAATTGGCAGGGGCAGGTAGAAGGAGTAGTTCTCAATGCGTGTTGTTTTCCAAAAGACAGGACGCCTCGTCCTTGTTTCAGCGCTTGCAATTTCGGCGTCGGCTAGCTTGTCGGCGCAGCAGGACGCAACCGAGCCGAATATCGTAGTCAATGGTACGCCCATTCCCGACCCGGCAACAATGCCCAAGGGGCCGGAAATTAAGGGCATCATCTCTGCGCGCAACGATGACAGGATCAAGATCACGACTGCGGATGGCAACAGTACCGTCATCGCGATCAGTGAGGCGACCAAGATCAAGACGAGTAGCGGACTATTTGGCGGTAAGAGCAAGCTGGGAACAGCTGCTTTGCTCAACGGCTTGCCCGTAACTGTCAAGACGTTGCAGTGGAGCGAGGGTTTGCTGGCTAGCCACATCAGTTTCCGCAAAGGTGATTTCAAGACCGCCAATATGATCTACAATGGCACCGACCAGCGATTTGGTGAGCAGGCGGCCGCGACCGAGGCGCTGCGCGGACGCATGGGTGACATCGACAAATATAACATCAAGGGCACAACCAACGTCTATTTCGACACTGGAAAATGGGCGCTGTCTGCGCAGGCGAAGGATGAGCTTTGTGCAGCTGCAGCTCAGGCCGATTCAACCAGCAACGCTCTGCTGCTTGTTGTCGGCTATACCGACTCAGTCGGCAGCGAAGACTATAACCAGATGCTCAGTGAGCGCCGTGCGAACAGTGTCATCAACCATTTGCAACAGAAATGCCGCTGGGCTCCGTATCGCATGTTGACGCCGACCGGTATGGCTGAATCCGATCCAGTCGCGGATAACAGCACCGAAGAAGGCAAGGCGCAAAATCGCCGCGTTGCCGTCAATATCCTTGTCAGCAAAAGCGTCGACGGGATTTGACCTGGATGGGGTGGGCCCTACCCACCCCACCATTTTTGCTCAATCGTTACCCACAAAGTTAGGCCTTATGCTCAGGCAGGCACCCAATTGCCATGGAAGCCAGGCGGGATGCGGTGCGGAATATGCACGATCGCAATTGGCGGACCATCAAAATTCTGCGCATTCAGAATTACGAGGTCGGTGGTTTGTTCGGCTATGTTAACGACATAGCCCATCAGCCAACCGTCATCTTCCGCAGCCCCTCCGTCGCGTGGCACGAAGACAAACTCGCCGGGTATGAGACCCGCGCCGAAATCATGCACCTGCTTTCCCCCGGCCTCCAGATCATGCTTGAACAGTTTCGACTGGTTGGGAGAGGCTGCGTCGAACCCGTCAGGCAGAGCCATCGTATAGGCATAGCGATAGGATTTACCGATCCGGTTTTCGTTGGGCCGGGGGAATTCCTGCGACTCTTCGTCGATAACTTGACGTTCGACCCGTTTCTCGGCCGGATCGATGGTCCAGCGTTCGAGAGGCACGCGGGTTGAATCGGGGCCGGAGGCATCGGGACGGAACATCTGGTCATGGGCGCAGACGTCCAGAATGACATTTCCATCGTCGGTTTCATAGCCGTTGCACGGGTGGAAAACATAGCAGGGCTCGACATCGCACCAGATCGTGTCCTCTCCCTTGCCGTTGCGCGGCAACAGGCCGACCCGCGCTTTATGATCGGGGTTCCAGCGATAGGGAAAGGGATGTCCGGAAATCAGTGCTTTCATCGAGAAAGTGCAGGGCAGATCGAGGACGATGACATAGCTTTTAGTGATCATGCAGTCATGGATCATCGGGCCATGGACGACAGTAACGGGTTCCTCGCGGACAACCTTACCGCTTGCGTCAACGACAACATGCCAGATCGTGTCCTGCACATCGCCCTTGTAGCAAATCGCATGCATTTCGCCGCTGTCCGGATCAAGATGGGGGTGCGCCGAAAAGGCATAATGTAACGTGCCGCCAAAGGGATCGTGCGCGATCGTGTTGAGTTCTTCGTCAATGCGCACGGGGAAACCGCCAGCCTCGACAATCGCCCAAGTCTGCCCAGCGTGGCCAAGGACATTGGTATTGACGGTGTCAAATCGCTCGGCGCGCTTGCCGGGGGCGTTGGGCTCACCCAGCGCGGCGCTGACTGCATTCGAGCGAATCCAGCGATTGCGATACCAGAGCGCCTTACCGCCTTGAAGTCGCACGCCATGCACCATGCCGTCACCCATGAACCAGTGATAGGCGGCGGGGTTCGGGTTGATCGGATTAGGGCCGATGCGAATGTAGCGTCCGTCAAGTTCGACCGGGATCGCGCCCGTGACGCGTAAAGAGTCGAGTGAGAGTTCGGTGTCCATCGGCGCGTGAATGCCCGACAGATAGGGATTGGGCTCAGCCGGGGCTTTGCGGTGTTCGCGATTAAATTCCGCGACCTTCATCACGCCCTTGGTGACGGCTCCGCGAATGAGGGTTTCGACTGCGCTGGCCATATCTGTTCTCCTCTGTCTTGCTATTCGACTCGGCAATGTTTACGGCGATAACATGAGTGCTAATGATAACAGTGTCAACATTAAAAATGACAAGCGCGGCTACCATCATGGCGACTTGCGCTCGGCGCTTGTGCAGGCGGGGTTGGGACTGTTGAAAACCCGCAGCGCAGAAGATGTGAGCCTGCGCGAAATCGCGCGCATGGTGGGGGTCAGCGCGACAGCAGTTTACCGGCATTTTCCGGATAAAGCTGCGTTGCTCGGTGCGCTATGTGATGAGGGCGGGCGCGAACTCGGGCGGTTGCAGCTGGAGGCGATGCAAAGATCGGGCGGCGGCCGCGCTGGCTTCGATGCGGTGGGACGAGCCTATGTGCGTTTCGCGCTTGATAATCCGACGCTGTTCCGGATGATGATGACGACACGGCAGGCGGTCGATTTTCTCGACATGCCTGAGGGCCGTGACAACAGCGCGCTACAATTGTTGCGCGACAATATCGCCAGCCTCACCCCGGAAGGCGCTTCGCCGGAGCAGAGGCGGATCGCAGCCTTGCGTGCCTGGTCGATCGTCCATGGCTTGGCAATGCTGATGCTCGATAATCAGGTACCGACCAATGATGCGCTGATTGATGCGGTGATCGACAGCATGTCGGTGGGGATTGCTACCTGACGAATAAATAGCACAATGTGATGATTGTGCTTTGACATTCACATCATGATGTGAAATCAGACTCGGATTGGCTCCAATTCAGGGGCGTGATTCTCATGGAAATGTGAAATGTCGACCCAATTGATCGAAAAACTCCGCCACCTAGTTACCGAAGGCGGGCTATCACGCTCGGGCCTTGCGCGCGCCGCTGGCCTTCATGCCAATACGCTGCGCGATCTCGATGCGCCGGATTGGAACCCGACGGCGGAGACGCTGCGCAAGCTGGAAAGCTACCTCTTTTCGAACGATGATACGCCTGCGTTGGTGCCCATCGAGGAAATCATCGAGGAGGCGCGCAATGGTCGCATGTACATCCTCGTGGATGACGAAGACCGGGAAAATGAGGGCGACCTTATCATCCCCGCGCAGATGGCGACGCCCGATGCAATCAACTTCATGGCGACGCACGGTCGTGGCCTGATCTGTCTGGCGATGACCAAGGCGCGCTGCAACCAGCTAGGCCTCGCGCCGATGGCAAGCGAGAATCGCGAGAGTATGGAAACCGCCTTCACCGTTTCGATTGAGGCAAAAGAGGGTGTCACCACTGGGATCAGCGCTGCTGACCGTGCGCGGACCATCTCGGTTGCAGTCGATGCCTCCAAAGGGCCGGAGGATATTGTATCGCCCGGCCATGTTTTTCCGCTGACCGCGCGCGATGGTGGCGTGCTGGTGCGGGCAGGCCATACCGAGGCCGCCGTCGATATCAGCCGTTTGGCTGGCCTCAATCCCTCCGGCGTGATCTGTGAGATCATGAAGGACGACGGCACGATGGCGCGGATGGACGATCTTGTCGCCTTCGCCCGCATGCACAAGCTGAAGATGGGCACGATCCGCGACTTGATCGAATATCGCATGCGCAATGACCATCTGGTTGAAAAGGCAAGCGAGAGTGCCTTCCAATCCGACTATGGCGGCGATTGGCGCGCGATGACCTATCGCAACAAGATCGACGGCAGCACCAATGTCGTTCTGCAAAAGGGCAAGGTGTTGCCCGATGAACCGACACTAGTGCGCATGCACGCCATTTCGATCTTCGATGATGTTCTGGGTCGTTCGGGCCCGCGCAAGCGGACGCTGCAGCGTTGCATGGCCGAAATCGGCAGGGAGGGGCGCGGATTGATCGTCGTGCTGATGCCCAGCGGTCCGCAGAGCCTGCAGCACGAAGTTGGTGGCACCACGGACGGTAGCGAGTTGCGCGTCTATGGCATCGGTGCGCAAATCCTTGCCGATTTGGGTGTGCACGATATGACGCTGCTCACCAATTCGCACCGCACCGTTGTCGGCCTTGAAGGCTATGGCATCCGTGTCGTCGGCGAACGCCCCATTCCGGAGTAAGAATAATGGCAAAATTCCTGATCGTTGAAGCGCGTTTCTACGACCATTTGAACGACATGCTGGTTGCGGGCGCAAGTGCTGCACTCAAGGCTGCTGGTCATGAGGTTGAAGTTATCACTGTTCCGGGCGCTCTTGAAATTCCTGGTGCCATCGCGCTGGCCGACCAGAGCGACTTGTATGATGGCTTTGTAGCAATTGGCGTGGTCATTCGCGGCGAGACTTATCATTTCGAAATCGTCGCTGGCGAAAGCGCGCGTGGCATCATGGCGCTGACCATGGATGGCGTAGCGATCGGCAATGGCATCCTGACGGTTGAAAATGAAGAGCAAGCGCTGGTGCGCGCCGATCCCAAGCAAAAGGACAAAGGCGGCGAGGCAGCGAAGGCTGCAATAGCCCTGCTGGACCTGCGCAACCGTTTCGGCTAGGGCGGGTTTCATTCGGGGACATTAGCATTTAGCCTGCCATATATTTGGCGGGCTAAACATTTATGGATGTCCGAATGACCAGTTCCCAAGACCTGATCCGCCAGCGCGGCTTTCTCAACATGATCGAGCGGCTCGGCAACAAGCTGCCCGATCCGATCATGATTTTCGTGTGGCTCATCCTCTTCCTGATGATCCTCTCGCAGGTAGGGGCGTGGCTCGGCTGGTCCGCCTCGCTGCCCTATACAGGCAAGGAAGCGCCGCAATGGGGCGAACTCAAGGATGGCGTGCTTACCTATCGCGCGACCAGCCTGTTCAACGAAGAGAATATCGCGCGGCTACTGACCGAGATGCCAAAGACCATGTCGAGTTTTGCGCCTTTGGGTTTGGTGTTGGTCATTGTGTTGGGCGCTTCGGTTGCCGAAAAGGCGGGTCTGTTTTCGGCGCTGATACGGGGTTCGCTGCGCAATGCGCCGCGCGCCATCATGACGCCGCTGGTGGCCATTATCGGCATGGTTTCCCATCATGCATCCGATGCTGCCTATGTCGTGTTCATCCCGCTAGCGGCGATTTTGTATGCCGCTGTCGGTCGGCATCCGCTGGTGGGACTGGTTGCGGCCTTTGCGGCGGTCTCGGGTGGCTATGCGGGGAACATCACCCCAGGGCAGATCGACGTGCTCCTGTTCGGTTTCACGCAAGAGGCAGCGCGCATTGTGGAACCGGGCTGGACGATGAACCCTGTCGGCAACTGGTGGTTCATCCTGTCGATCGTGATAGTCTTTACGCCAATCATCTGGTTCGTCACCGACCGGATTATTGAGCCACGTCTGGGTGTGTGGGGTAAGGAGCCCGATGATGAATTACGTGCCGAGCTGGCGAAATCGGACATTACGCCTGCTGAGCGCAAGGGTTTGCGACTTGCAGGGCTGACCGCGCTACTGGTCGTCGGAGCTTTTGCTGCGCTTGCGCTTGCGCCGGGATACACCCCGCTGCTTGATGAAGCGAAGGAAGGGACGGCGCAGATGCAGCCTTTCTATTCTGCGCTGATTGCTGGCTTTTTCCTTTTGTTCGTTAGCACCGGTCTTGCTTTCGGCATTGGCTCGGGCAGCGTGAAATCGAGCAATGACGCACTTCGCATGATGCAAGACGGCATCAGGTCGATGGCGCCCTATATCGTGTTTGTCTTCTTCGCCGCGCATTTCGTGGCGATGTTCAACTGGTCACGCCTCGGGCCAATTCTGGCCATTGATGGGGCGATTTTCTTGAAAGACTTCGGCCTTAGCGCGCCGTTTCTGCTGGTCAGTGTGTTGCTGCTTTCCTCCGTTCTCGATCTCTTCATCGGCTCGGCCAGCGCAAAGTGGAGCGCGCTCGCTCCGGTGGTCGTGCCGATGTTCATGCTTCTGGGGATCAGTCCTGAAATGACTACAGCCGCCTATCGCATGGGTGATAGCTACACCAACATCATGACTCCGCTGATGAGCTATTTCCCGCTCATCCTTGCCTTTGCCCGGCGCTGGGATGGTGATGTGGGCGTTGGAACCTTGTTGTCGTTGATGCTGCCTTATGCGCTGTGTTTCATGGCGGCGGGCATTGCGATGACGGTGGGCTGGGTCGCACTCGATTTGCCTCTCGGGCCGGGGGCGCAGGTGCATTACACACCACCCGGTGGTGTCCTTCAATAACGGCGTAATAAAATTACGTTTCGCTCGTCGTGCAACCGTTTATAGATGGGGGCATGACCGCACCTGTCCTATCGACCAGCTACAATGCCGACGATCCGGCAATCCTTGCCCGCGCTGCGCATAATCGCGCGCTGGCGGACGAATTGCGATCCAAGGTGGCGCAAGCTGCGTTGGGTGGGCCCGAGCAGCATCGCGAGCGCCATGTGGCGCGTGGAAAGCTGCTTCCGAGGGATCGTGTCGAACGGTTGCTCGATCCCGGCGCGCCGTTTCTCGAGATCGGCCAGCTGGTCGCCAATGGCATGTATGAAGGCGATGTGCATGGCGCGAGCCTGATCACCGGCATCGGCCGCGTTTCGGGCCGCGAGTGCATGATTGTGTGCAATGACGCGACCGTGAAGGGCGGCACTTATTATCCGCTGACAGTGAAAAAGCACCTCCGTGCGCAGGAAATCGCGATGGAGAACCGGTTGCCGTGCATTTACCTCGTTGACAGCGGCGGAGCGAACCTGCCGCATCAGGCAGAGGTGTTTCCGGACCGCGAACATTTCGGTCGCATCTTCTTCAACCAGGCGAATATGTCGGCGAAAGCCATTCCGCAGATTGCCTGCGTGATGGGCAGCTGCACCGCAGGCGGCGCTTATGTGCCTGCTATGTCCGACGAGACGGTGATCGTGAAGAAACAGGGCACCATATTCCTCGCTGGTCCGCCATTGGTGAAGGCCGCGACAGGGGAGGAGATCAGCGCAGAGGATCTGGGCGGGGGTGACCTGCATGCCAAGAAATCGGGTGTGGTCGATCATCTGGCGGAAAATGACGAACATGCGCTGACCATTGTGCGCGATATCGTCAGCCATTTGTGCGCGAATGACGGGTTCAAGGTCGAAAAGCGTGAGCCTCGCCCGCCCAAATATGACCCGCAGGAACTTTACGGCATCATCCCCGAAGATGTCCGCGCGCCTTATGACGTGCATGAGGTAATTGCGCGGTTGGTCGACGGCAGCGAGTTCCATGAGTTCAAGGCGCTCTATGGCAGCACGCTTGTCTGCGGCTTTGCCCATATCTGGGGCATGCCGGTCGCGATCCTTGCCAATAACGGTGTGCTGTTCAGCGAGAGCGCACAAAAGGGCGCGCATTTCATTGAACTAGCGCAGCAACGCAAAATTCCGCTGCTGTTCCTGCAGAATATTTCGGGCTTCATGGTCGGCGGCAAATATGAGGCGGAGGGGATTGCGAAGCATGGCGCAAAGCTCGTCACTGCCGTCGCCACCGCGACCGTGCCCAAGATCACCGTGTTGATCGGAGGCAGCTTTGGCGCGGGCAATTATGGCATGTGCGGGCGGGCTTACTCGCCGCGATTCCTGTTCAGCTGGCCCAATGCGCGGATCAGCGTGATGGGCGGCGAACAGGCAGCCAGCGTCCTCGCCACGGTTCACCGCGATGCCGCAAGCTGGAGCCCCGAACAGGCCGAAGCCTTCAAGGCCCCGATCCGCCAGAAATATGAGGATGAAGGCAACCCCTATTATGCGACCGCGCGGTTGTGGGATGACGGGGTAATCGACCCCGCGCAGACCCGCGATGTGCTCGGGCTGGCGCTGGCAGCGACGCTGAATGCTCCAGTTGAAGAGCGCGGTTTTGGCGTGTTCAGGATGTAATGCAGATGATCGAATCCCTCCTCATCGCCAACCGCGGCGAAATTGCTTGCCGGATCATTCGCACCGCACGCGCCATGGGTATCCGTACCATTGCGGTGTATTCGGATGCCGATGCCAATGCGCTGCATGTGCGAATGGCGGACGATGCCGTGCATATCGGTGCTTCCGCAGCGCGTGAAAGCTATCTGGTGGGTGAGAAGATCATCGACATTGCCCGCGTAACTGGCGCGGAGGCAATCCATCCGGGTTATGGCTTTCTCTCCGAAAATGCCGAATTTGCGCAGCGTGTTATCAATGCCGGGCTGGTTTGGGTTGGACCCAATCCTGCGAGCATAACTGCAATGGGCCTGAAAGATGCGGCCAAGCAGTTGATGCAGCAAGCGGGCGTTCCGGTGACGCCGGGCTATATGGGCAGCAATCAGGACCCGGGCTTCCTCGCCATTCAGGCCGACGGCATTGGCTATCCGGTGCTGATCAAGGCGGTTGCAGGCGGCGGTGGCAAGGGGATGCGGCTGGTCGAACGGCCGGAGGATTTTGCCGATGCCCTCGCCAGTTGCCGTCGGGAAGCTGCGGCTTCGTTCGGTAACGATCATGTGCTGATCGAGAAATATATCCAGCGCCCGCGCCATATCGAGGTGCAGGTGTTCGGTGACAGTCACGGCCAGATCGTCCACCTGTTCGAACGCGACTGCTCGCTGCAGCGCCGCCACCAGAAGGTGATCGAGGAAGCCCCCGCGCCGGGTATGAATGCCGCAACGCGCGAGGCGCTCTGCGCCGCCGCCGTTCGCGCCGCCGAGGCGGTCGACTATGTCGGGGCGGGCACGATCGAGTTCATTGCTGATGCCAGCGAAGGGCTTCGCGCCGATCGCATCTGGTTCATGGAAATGAACACCCGCCTGCAGGTCGAACATCCGGTGACTGAAGCGATTACCGGCGTCGATCTGGTCGAATGGCAGTTGCGCGTTGCTTCAGGAGAGCGACTTCCGCTGACGCAGGCACAGCTTGGCATCAACGGCTGGGCGATGGAGGCGCGGCTCTATGCCGAGGATCCGGAGAGGGGCTTTCTCCCCTCAATCGGCAAGCTCGAACATCTGGTGCTGCCCGATAGTCTGCGCGTTGATACCGGGGTGGAGCAGGGCGGCGAAGTCTCACCATTCTACGATCCGATGATCGCCAAGCTGATCGCCCATGGTTCTACTCGCGACGAGGCTATCGCACGGCTCGAGGCGGGCATTGACGACACCGAAGTCTGGCCGGTGCGCACCAATGCCGGATTCCTCGGCAATTTGCTGCGCCATCCGGAGTTTCTGTCAGGCGATGTCGATACCGGCCTGATCGGGCGCGATGGCGATGAACTGGTGCACCCGATTGAGGCCGAGGTTGAGGAACTGACCGAAGTCGCAGCTTTGCTCGCCGCCAGCCCCGGCGAAGGGCCGTGGAGCGGTGCACTCGGCTTCCGCCTGAACGCGGCCCCGCATGCGGTTGCTCGGCTGCGCGATGATGCGGGCGCTGTCTATGAAGTGCCTCTCGACGAAGTGAATGCTGCCGAACCTGCTCGCGATGTGCTCGCTTTTACTGGCGGCTTTGCCCGCCGCTACACGCTCGACCGCCATGAAGGCGCGCATGGCGGGGTTGCAGGTGACGGCACGATCCTCTCCCCCATGCCGGGGCGCATCATAGCGGTTGATGTGGCGGCAGGGCAGACTGTGACCAAGGGGCAGAAACTCCTCACCCTTGAAGCGATGAAGATGGAGCACACGCTTACCGCGCCCTTTGATGGCGTGGTGGCAGAGCTTAACGCCGTCGCCGGTGCGCAGGTGCAGGTCGAGGCGTTGCTGGTGCGGATCGAAGACGCAGCCTGAAACAAAAAAGGGCCGCGAGTGACGCGGCCCTCTTAACTCTTATGGGTGGCGGCTGATCAGGCAGCCAACTTCCGAAGCACATAGTGCAAAATGCCGCCGTTGAGGAAATATTCGAGCTCGTTGGCGGTATCGATGCGGCAGAGCGCGTCAAAATTGAAGGTCGAGCCATCCTTGCGGATGACCTTGACCGTCACCGTCTGGCGCGGCTTCAGATTGGCGACGCCGGTGATTGTAAAGCTGCAATCGCCATTGAGGCCAAGGCTCTGGCGGTTTTCGCCTTCCTTGAACTGCAGCGGCAGTACACCCATGCCGACGAGGTTCGAACGGTGGATACGCTCGAAGCTTTCGACGATCACAGCCTTGACGCCGAGCAGGTTTGTGCCCTTCGCCGCCCAGTCGCGCGATGAACCCGTACCATATTCCTTGCCTGCAACAATGATCATCGCGGTGCCATCGGCCTTATGCTTCATGGCGACGTCGTAAATCGGCTCGGCCGGACCATCGCCGTAACGCGACATGCCGCCTTCGATTCCGGGGACCATTTCGTTCTTGATTCTTATATTCGCCAGCGTGCCCCTCATCATCACCTCATGGTGGCCGCGGCGGGCGCCGTAGCTGTTGAAGTCGGATTTGCTAACCTGATGTTCCATAAGCCATTTTCCGGCGGGACTGTCTGCCTTGATGCTGCCGGCGGGGCTGATGTGGTCGGTGGTGATCGAATCGCCGAGGATGGCGAGCGGCTTGGCTTCGATGATGTCCGAAACCGGGGCCGGGGTCATGCTCATCCCCTCGAAATAGGGCGGGTTGGCGACATAGGTGCTGCCTGCGCGCCACTGGTAGGTTTCCGACCCCTCGACCTGGATCGCCTGCCAATGTTCGTCGCCCTGATAGACCGTCGCATAACGGCTGAGGAACATGTCGCGGCTGACATTGGCGGTCATCAGGTCGTTAATCTCCTGATTTGAAGGCCAAATATCCTTGAGGTACACGTCCGCACCGTCGGAACCTTTGCCGATCGGGGTGGTGGTGAAATCCTCGGTCACCGTGCCCTTGAGCGCATAAGCGACGACCAGCGGCGGCGATGCCAGGAAGTTTGCGCGCACGTCGGGCGAGACGCGGCCTTCGAAGTTGCGGTTGCCCGAAATCACGCTGGCGGCGACAATATCATTGCCGTTGATCGCCTTCGAAATCGGCTCGGCCAGCGGGCCGGAGTTGCCGATGCAGGTGGTGCAGCCATAGCCGACCAGGTTGAAGCCAACCGCGTCGAGATGCTCCTGCAGGCCAGCCTTCACCAGATAGTCGGTGACAACCTGCGATCCCGGCGCGAGCGAGGTCTTCACCCAAGGCTTGGGCTTCAGCCCGCGCTCATTCGCCTTCTTTGCGACAAGGCCGGCGGCCACCAGCACGCCCGGGTTCGAGGTGTTGGTGCACGAGGTAATCGCCGCAATCACAACGTCGCCGTCGCCGATGTCGTGGCTCTTGCCCTCGACAGGCACGCGCTTGAAGCCGTCATGCTTGTAGACTTCGGCGAGGTCCGCATTGAACACATCGTCGACTTGCTGCAGCACGACCTTGTCCTGCGGCCGCTTCGGCCCGGCGAGCGAAGGCTGCACGGTCGACATGTCGAGTTCGAGCGTCGAGGAGAAAATCGGCTCAACCGAAGGATCGATCCAGAAACCCTGCTCCTTGGCATAGGCCTCGGCGAGCGCAACAGCCTCTTCGCTGCGGCCCGTCAGGCGCATATAATCGAGCGTCTTGTCGTCGATCCCGAAGAAGCCGCAGGTCGCGCCATATTCGGGTGCCATATTGGCGAGCGTCGCGCGATCGGCGAGCGTCAGCGAGGCAAGGCCCGGGCCATAATATTCGACGAAGCGGCCAACCACGCCATGCGCACGCAGCATCTGGGTGCAGGTGAGCACAAGGTCGGTCGCGGTGATGCCTTCGGCCAGCGATCCGGTCAGCTTGAAACCGACAACTTCGGGGATCAGCATCGATACCGGCTGGCCCAGCATCGCGGCTTCTGCCTCGATGCCGCCTACGCCCCAGCCGAGCACGCCCAGGCCGTTGATCATCGTGGTGTGGCTGTCGGTGCCCACGCAGGTGTCGGGGTAGGCGACGGTTGCGCCATCCTGATCGGTCGAGGTCCACACCGCCTGCGCGATATGTTCAAGGTTCACCTGGTGGCAGATGCCGGTGCCCGGGGGAACCGCTTTGAAGTTATCCAGCGATTTCGAACCCCATTTCAGGAAGTCATAGCGTTCGCCATTGCGGTAATATTCGATTTCCACATTCTGTTCGAACGCCTTGGGGTGGCCGAATTCGTCGACCATCACCGAGTGGTCGATGACGAGGTGGACGGGGACCAGCGGGTTGATCTTGCTGGTATCGCCGCCCAGCTTCGCAATCGCATCGCGCATCGCCGCGAGGTCAACCACGCAAGGCACGCCGGTGAAATCCTGCAACAGCACGCGCGCGGGGCGATACTGGATTTCATTCTGGCTTTCGCTCGGGTTCTTCTGCCAATCGACCAGTGCCTGCGCATCGGCGGTGGAAACGGTGAAGCCGCCATCTTCAAAGCGCAGCAGATTTTCGAGCAGCACCTTCATGCTGAACGGCAGGCGCGACACATCGCCCAGCTTTTCCGCCGCCTTTTTCAAGGAATAATAGGCATAGGATTTGCCCCCGACGTTCAACGTCGAGCGGGTGCCAAGCGAGTCTTGTCCAACGGCGGTCATGGTAAATTACCCCTTCTGTGTTCGGTGCCCATGCGCGGGATTGGGGAAGACGGCGCCTGCTGTAAACCGCCAGCGCGAAAACCGGTCGGTGAGGGCCGTCAAACCAGCGCAGAAGCGGGAGATTCGACTATCGCGGGCGCCTTAGCGCGATGGGGGGGCAGGGGCAAGAGGGGGCGGGGCCGACTTTGGTCGGAAGGCTGACATCCTCTCCCTTCACGGGAGAGGATAGGACGCCTTGGCAGCTTGCTGCTTAGGCGGAGTTAGAGAGGGTGCGCGGTTGGGGGGCGCGTCACCCCTCTCAAGACTTGCTAGGCGCCTTTGCCGCCAAGCCAAGTCTATCTCTCCCGCAAGGGGAGAGAGGGGCGCTCGATTGCAATCTGGCTGTCAGCCTTTACCATCCACCCTATGTGCAACCACTACGCCAACAGCCCCGAAATCCAGGCAGAGCTTTCGACATGGCGCGAATTTATCGCATGGGATCTGAAAGCCCCGCTGCCACCAGAGGCAGAGGCAGACGCGGTCGAGGAAGAGGTCTGGCCCCGGCGCAGGGCATGGGTGGTGCGGCAGGCGGGCGCGGGGGCCTT
This sequence comes from Sphingorhabdus pulchriflava, assembly GCF_003367235.1. Lineage (GTDB taxonomy): Bacteria > Pseudomonadota > Alphaproteobacteria > Sphingomonadales > Sphingomonadaceae > Sphingorhabdus_B > Sphingorhabdus_B pulchriflava. The sequence continues at coordinate 2,039,217 of NZ_QRGP01000001.1, read as the reverse complement.
TGCCGATGTCATGGCATGGGGCGTGCCCTTGGCACTGCCGGGCAAAAGGCCGGGGACCAGCGTGACCAAATATGTCACCAACATCCGCAACCTCGATAGTCCCTTCTGGCGATCGATGCTGGCAAAGCCGCAGCAACGCTGCCTCGTCCCCTTCGCCCGCTTTGCCGAGCCAAAGATCGGCGCAGGGCGGGAGGAGCATTGGTTCACGCTAAAGGAACGCCCTATCGGCGCCTTTGCCGGGCTGTGGCGGCTGGATGCCGCGGGGGCAAAGGTCTTTGCCTTTCTGACCTGCGAACCCAACCCGCTGGTTGCGCCGCTACACCCAAAGGCGATGCCGGTGATCCTGCACGAAAGCGATTATGCCCGCTGGCTGGAGGGCAATGCCGCCGAAGCGCGAGCGTTGGCGGTGCCGTTTCCGTCGCAGTTGATGGGGGTGGGGTAGGGGCGAAATAGAGGAAGTCTCACTGGAGTGGAACCGCAACCCATTACTGTTGCATCTGATTACATCGTTGATTGAAATAAAAATATCACTTACGTTATGTTATTATAGATTTGGTTGTGGAGATGTCATGGCGGGGACGGTTAATCTAGATGCGATGATCAAAAGATCAGACTTCGCTTCAATCGATCAAAGTGAGGTAACGCAGTCCCCGAACAATTTTGCTGAAATCGCATTAAAAGATTTAGCTGGTGAAGGGGCTTGGCTTCCTAAGCTTTTGAGAAAACCTGATTTTCAACGTGAAACTACGCAATGGTCACCAAATCAAATATCAACATTGATTGAAAGTTTTCTTGACGGTGAGTTGATACCTGCTGTCATTCTGTGGGGACCGAAATCTCATATATTTGTAATTGATGGAGGTCATAGGCTAAGTGCGTTGCTTGCATGGGTGTTAGATGACTATGGCGATGGGCCTCACTCATATAAATATTTTAATGGACTAATTCCTAATTCGCAGAAAAAGCTGGCCCGTAAGACAAAACTAGAGGTTGAAAAGAAAGTAGGTACATTTCAGCACTTTTCATCTCAAATATCTAGTGACACTTCAGAAGTTGATCCTAAGATATCTGGACGAATTGGTAATTTCGCGCGGCGTGGTCTACAAGTGCAATGGATTTATGGCGATGCAGATAAGGCCGAGTCATCTTTTTTTAAGATAAACACCCAAGGGTCGGTTCTCGATCCGACAGAAGGTCGGATACTGCAAAATCGAAGAAAGGCGCCCGCAATTGCAGCTCGTTCCGTTGTTAGATCTGCGACCGGTCATCAGTATTGGTCAAAATTCGATCCATCTGTTCAACAAGAAATCGAAGCTAAGGCATCGGCTATCCACAAGGCTCTATTTTCTCCTGAAATCGACACTCCTATCAAAACTATAGACTTACCTATTGGAGGAGCTGCTTCTGTAACAGACTCTCTCGATTTATTGATTAGCCTCTGCGAAATGGTGGAGCCAAATGCAAAACCTGTTGAACATTATAAAGATGATGAAGATGGATCAGAAACAGTAGAAATATTGAAAGACTTAGAAGCTGTAACATCTAGACTTATCGGAAATAGACCGCGAAGCCTCGGATTGCACCCGTTTGTATATTTTTATACAAGTAAAGGAAGGCATTACCCTCCGCTTATGATGGCTGTTTTTGCAATATTTGCGGAAAAAGTGCGAAACAATGACAAGTCATGGTTCAAAAATTTTACAGAAAATAGAGGTAGACTAGAAGAGCTTCTGATAGAACATAAAACAATAATAACGCTATTGATATCTGCGGTCGGTAGTAAACAAAGGCTGGACGGCGCAAAAAAAGTAATAAATTATATGTTAGAATCCTTAATAACAGGAGCAGAGGTTACTCCTGATGGGATCGCTCAAACTTTGCGATTGGAAAGTAGGCTTTATTCTATCCAATCGAAGCCAGGTTCTAATTTCACAGACGATGCTAAAAGCTCAGCATTTTTGCGCGATGCTTTGAAACAATCTTTGAAGTGTCCGTTGTGTAATGGGTACCTCGATCCAGCGAAATCAATTTCGTACGACCACGTAAAGAGAAAAGAAGATGGAGGCGATGGAGACCCTTCGAACTGTCAGCCTACACATCCATATTGCAACAGTTTAAAGGGCTGAATATTCAAAAATAGCGCTTCGATCGTGCTAAAATGAACTTTTCGTTCACCCTTCACTCAAAACCCTGGTCACCTCTTCCAACGTGCCGCGCACGCGCAGCAACTGGTCTTTCCCGAACACCACGAGGCATTCGTCGGATGCATTGTCGGCGGCTTTCACGAATTGGACTATCTCTGCATTGACCGAGATTTTCTGGCCGCGGGTGTCGATCAGGGTGACGAAGGGGATCATGGGGGTTCCTATCAATAGCTATGCCCAGCCCCCCTCTCTCCTTCAGGGGAGAGATACAAGCCTTACTGCTGAAAGCAGTTAGGCGCAGTTGAGAGGGGGAGGGGGGCGCAATCTTACCGTCGCAGCTCCTCTCCGCTGCGACTAATGCGCTGCGCTCATAAGTCTCGCTCCTCTCCCCTGAAGGAGAGAGGGGCGGGCGTCGATTAGCGCGGGACGGCCACGGTCGAGCAGCTTTCGGGTGCCATGCGACCGACCGTCCATGTGACGGTGCCGCCATTTTTGCTGAAGCTGTACGTACCGCTCGAATATTCGTTGCCCGACGGGCTTTCGATCCGGTTCAGCCCCATGACACGACCGCCATTCACGCTGACGAGGATTGCGGCCTGGCCGATATTATCGACCTTCAGCTTCGTTCCGCGATTGCATTCATAATATTCGCTGACGCCCGGCCCGCCAATCGACTCACAGCCTGCCAGCAGCACCATCGGCGCAAGGATCATTAGTTTCTTCATTGCCATACTCCCCAGTGAAGCTTTGATTTCAATAGCCTGTGCGTGTGCATAGTACGTCGGACAGATATGTGACGCGGTTGACCGTTTCCATCGTTTGCCATGCCGCACCGTTCCAGCCCATCTGACGGCAGAAAGTGTCGGCATTGCGCGCGGCACAGCTTGCGGTGGCGGAAATGCCTGCGCAGGCGCGGACGCGGAAGCCATATTGGGTCGGCTGCGCATAATATTGCGAAGACAGGCCGCGCAGCGAAGGGCCGCCGTCATTCATCCCGCCGCCACCACCGCCGATACCGCCACCAATAGGGCGCATCGACTGGATCACGAGCCCGCGAAAGGGCGTGTCGAGCATCGACTGGCTTGAGTCAAAAATATGGCAGGTACCTCGGAAATTGGTGCGTTCGCACAATTGCCAGCGGCCCGATTTCACGCGGATCGCATTGACCCGCCAGTTGAGCCCCAGATCGCGCTCTTCCTCACCCACAAAAACCGCCGGGCCGCGATAGCCGGCATCGCGATAAATCGTCGCTTCGGGCTGGACCATGAAGCGGCTGGCCTCAGGATCGCTTTGCGAATAGCCGGGTTGGCTAACCAACGCGGCGCCTGTCAGGCCCAGTACCGCAAGGGAAACTGCAGAAACTAAAACTTTCATTATATTGCCCTCCTACCGACTCGATTGTTACATTATTTTATAAGTTTAGGCGATGGCGAATGTTATGTGCAATCCAGCGCTACACACACCCTACCGCCTGCCATTCGGGGCTGGCATGACGCCCGCAATCGCGATATTGCGACTCACAGCAGATGAGAGCAATTACGGGAGAGACCCATGTCGGTAATGATGAACACGGCGACCGCCGCCAATGACGAGCATATCCGCGGCACGGTGAGCGCAGAAGAATGGGCGGTGCGCGTTGATCTCGCCGCGGCCTATCGGCTGGTTGCGCTTTATGGCTGGGACGACCTGATCTTCACCCACCTGTCCGCGCGCGTACCGGGGCCGGAGCATCATTTCCTGATCAACCCCTATGACATGATGTTTGAGGAGATCACTGCCTCTTCGCTCGTGAAAATCGACGTTGAGGGGCAGCCGGTGGTGCCGACCGCGCATCCGGTGAACCCCGCCGGTTTCACCATCCACTCGGCGATCCACATGGCACGTGAAGATGCCCATGCGGTGATGCACCTCCACACCCCTGCCGGGCAGGCGGTGAGTGCGATGGCGGAGGGCCTACTGCCGCACACCCAGACCGCGATGATCGCCAAGCACAATGTCGCCTATCACGAATATGAAGGCATCGCGACCGACTTGGACGAGCGCGAACGGCTGGTCGAGGATCTCGGCGAAAAGCATGCGATGATCCTGCGCAACCACGGCACGCTGGCCGTGGGGCAGAGCGTCGCCGATTGTTTCTTGCGGCTCTATTTCCTTGAGCGTGCCTGCGATGCGCAGGTGAAGATGCTCTCTGCAGGTCGCGAAAACCTCCACACCCCGCCGCAGGGCGTCGAGGGCAAGGTCGAGGGCCAGTCGCCTGCTGGTGGCATGGCGATGGTTGCGCAAAGCCTCGCTTGGCCTGCTTTGCTGCGCAAGCTCGACCGGATTGATCCCAGCTACAGGAACTAATTCAAACTAACCCAGCAATTGCAGGAGTGATGGTTATGCAGAAGGCGATATGGGCACTTGTATCGGTGACGATGCTGGCTGGCTGCGCAACCTATGGCGACGAAACAGTCACACCGCCGACAGAAGCGGTCGAAGCCAGCTATATGTGCGGTGTCGGCAAGCGTCTCGACGTGATCTTCACCGGTGAAAAGGCTGCAGTGAAAGTTGGTGCGAACACCTATAATCTGATGCAACAGCCGACCGGTTCGGGCTATTCCTATGCCGGAGACGGCCACAGCCTGCGCGGCAAGGGCACGGATGCTACCTGGACGGAGCCCAATGGTGAAGAACTCAGTTGCTTTGAATTTGATCCGGCCAACCCGCCGCAGGTGCAACCGCCCGTGAGCCCGCCCATCACCCGCGGCCTGCCGGGTACGACCTGGCGTCTGGTGCAGTTCCAGTCGATGGACGACAGCATCGGTACCAAGGTTCCGCCCAATCCGGAAAAATATGTGCTGACCTTTGCGAGTGACGGCTCGCTCTCGGCGCAGCTCGATTGTAACCGTCTGGCAGGAAAGTGGGAAGCGCAGCCGAGCTCTCCGACGGGCGGCGGCCTGACAATCAGCGGCGGGGCGATGACCCGCGCAATGTGCCAGCCGGGTGCGATGGATTCGACCATCGCTCGCGATATGGGTTTCATCCGCAGCTACACCATTCGCGGCACACAATTGCATCTGGCGCTGCAGGCTGATGCAGGGATTTACTCGTGGGAGGCTGTCCCGCCGCAATAAGCCAAACCGATAGGGGAGGGTAACCGCATGAAGAAATTTTTCCTCGGCCTGGTTGCATTTATCGCGCTCGCCGCGGTTACCGTCCTCTACATCACGCCCTGGCCCAGTGTCTGGGTAGTGCGCGCAATTTTCGACAGCGGTGCCAAATCCGCGTCGGACGCCTTGGTCAAACATTTGCCTGACAATGTGACGGCGCAAAAGGGCATCCAATACGACGCGAAAGATGCCGACGCTTTTCTTGACATCTACCGACCGGCAAATGCCGACCTGACCAAGCCCACTGTGGTGTGGATCCACGGCGGAGGCTTTGTTTCGGGGCGGCGCAGCGATATTGAAAACTATCTGAAGGTGCTGGCGGGCAGGGGCTTTGTCGTCGTCAATGTTGACTACACCATAGCTCCCACGGCCACCTATCCGACGCCGGTCCGGCAGTTCGGGCGCGCAGTGGCTTATCTCGATCAAAACGCCGAAAAGCTGGGTATCAATGGCGACGCCTTTGTCTTTGCGGGCGATTCAGCCGGGGCGCAGTTGGCGGCGCAACTCGCCAATATTGTTACCGCCCCCGATTACGCGCAAAAAGTAGGCGTGAAGGCGCCGATCGCAGCCGCCGAGATGAAGGGCGCTCTACTCTATTGCGGGGTTTATGACGCTGCCGCACTGGATGCCGGTCAAGGCGGCGTCATCGGCTGGTTCGTGCGCACGGTTACCTGGTCCTATAGCGGCAAGCGCGACTGGAGAGATGTACCGGGTTTCGAAACCTTTTCGCTCGGAAATTATCTGACACCAGCCTTTCCGCCGACATTCATCAGCGCGGGAAATGCCGATCCGCTAGGCCCGCAATCGGTTGTGCTTGACCGGCAATTGCGGGCTCAAGGCGTAAAGGTGACAAGTCTTTTCTACCCGAAAGATTATGTGCCGCCGCTGAGCCACGAATATCAGTTCAATCTGGATATCGAGGCAGGGAACAAGGCGTTGGAACAATCGGTCGAATGGTTGTCGGCATTGTCATCGCAACAGGCTGCACCCAAGCCGACCCTACCAAACCGATAAATGTAAAATTTGCGAATGGTTGCGGCAATAATTCTAACGTTTACGCTTCTGAAACGCGATATGGATAAACGCGTCTGGTAATCCGACAGGAAACCAGAACATAATGGCCGCAAGAAAATTTTCATGGGGAGCAACCAGCGAGAAATCGGCTGAGCCGTCAGCCCGTGGTTTGCTCGGTAAGCTGGGCCAGCGCCAGCCATCGGCGTCGCCCGCTGCGACGTCGAAAGACGCGTTGTTATTGCTACAGAATTTTGAAGAAAGCGGGCGTGGCTGGTTCTGGTCGACCGATGCTGAAGGCCGCATAACCTATCTAAGCGAGTCGGTGTGCCAGCGCCTCGGAAAATCGTGCGACGAACTGACAGGCAAGGATTTTGTCGAGCTATTCCTGAAGCCAGACAGCAGCGAAGACCGGCAGCGTACTTTGCCCTGGGTGCTGATGCGCCAGTCAAAATTTGACGATCTGGCTTTGCAGGCATCCGAAACCGAAGATGAAATCTGGTGGGCGGTGTCGGGTCGACCCTATCACAATGCCAATGGCGAATTTGCCGGATATCGCGGCAGCGGTACCGACATCACCGAACAACGCCGTGCGTCGAAGGACAATGATCGGCTGGCGACCTATGACGCATTGACCGGGCTGCTCAACCGACACCGTATGGCCAAGTTGCTCGAAAGCACATTGTCGGCTTTCCAGCTCCAGAAGCGCGCTTGTGCCATCATGCTCATCGACCTCGACCGGTTCAAACAGGTCAATGATACGCTGGGCCATCCCGCTGGGGATGCGCTGCTGAAGCAGGTGGCCGAACGGTTGATCAAAGTGGTTGGCGACCGCGAAAAGGTCAGCCGTCTGGGCGGCGACGAATTCCAGATCATATTGCAGGATCAGGATGATCGCGGTGAGCTTGGCGACATGGCGGACAAGATTATCCGCAGCCTGTCGCACCCCTATTCGATCGACGGCAGCCGCTGCATCATTGGTGCATCGGTCGGCATAGCTGTCAGTCCCTTTGACGGGCAATCAAGCGAAGACCTGATCCGCAACGCCGACCTTGCGCTCTATGCCGCCAAAGGCGGTGGTCGCGGGCGCTTCCGTTTCTATTCGAGCGATCTTTTGCAGGCCGCCGAAGACCGGCGCGTTCTGGAAGAAGATTTGCGCGACGCAATTTCGCGCGATGAAATCTGGCTGGCCTATCAGCCCATCGTCAACGCACAGACCAATATCGTCACCGGATTTGAGGCACTGATGCGCTGGAACCATCCGGAGCGAGGTAACATTTCTCCGGCACTGTTCATCCCGATTGCCGAGGAAGCCAATATGATTGGTGAACTGGGCGAATGGGCGCTGCGCAAGGCGTGTGAAGAGGCAGCTACCTGGCCGGGGGTTATGAAGGTGGCGGTGAATGTGTCACCCATCCAGTTCGCCAAGGACACCCTTCCCAAGTTGGTCAGGGAAGCGCTTTCGGTTTCCGGCCTGGCACCGGGGCGGCTCGAACTGGAAATCACCGAGAGCGTGTTCCTGCAGGATTCGGATGATACCGACAACATGTTCCAGCGACTGAAAGACATCGGCGTGCGGTTGGCGCTTGACGATTTCGGTACCGGCTATTCCTCGCTCGGCTATCTGAAGACCGCGCCGTTCGACAAGATCAAGATCGACCAGAGCTTTGTGCGCGGTGCGACAGAACCCGGTTCGCGCAACGGAGCGATCATTTCGGCGATCGTCGCCCTTGCCAACGCACTGGGGATGGAAACGACGGCGGAAGGCATTGAATCGCTCGATCAGCTCGATTTGATCCGCGACCTGCATGTCAGCCATGTGCAGGGTTATGTGTACAGCCAGCCAGTCGCCAATGACGTGCTGCTGGAGCGGTGCGAAGCCGGCGAATGGGAAATCACCCCCGCCGGCCCTGCCGTCCAGCGCAGCGACCGCCAGTCAATGTATCGCAAGATCGGCGCGATCCATGAGGATCATTATTATAATGTCGTGTTGCGCAATCTGTCGGTTTCGGGCGCGTTGATCGAGGGTATCGAAGATGTGCCGCTGGGCACAAGATTCGTACTCGACTTTGGCGACGGCCAGCTGGCGATTTCAACCGTGGTTCGTTCCATGGGCCCGCAGCAGGGTCTGGAATTCGAGGAGCGACTGGTCAATGATGGCAATGGCGGCCTCTGCACCAGCCGTCGCGTTTCGCCCTATATGATGGCAGCGGCGGGGATGCCGATCAAAAATCTGCCGCCGGGCTATTATGACGAAAATGAAGAGCCGGTTCGCAAGAAGGGCCTGCCCGCATTCAACACCGTAGGCGACTGGAAAGCAGCCTAAACGGAGCCAAATGCAGATGAAAACCGGTTGGTTGTGCCTCGGCTGATCCCGATTAACGGATAGGAGCGGGAAGATTGCAGGGGTGGTGTGCGCCTCCCCGCTCCTGCGCGCTGCTTGTTACCCAGCGCGATTTCGTTCGTGTCAGGCTGATGCAGGAACAAATTGGCCATGCAGTCCAAGCGGCATCGCGGTGTCGAGCCAGCCCCGGGCTAGAAACCCACGCTCCGGATGCGCGGCGTCGAAAATGGTGAGAGCGCTCTTCTGTTTTTTCCAGTTGAGTGCGGTACCGACCAGCCAGCCATCATCCTCTTTGACACTGCCGGGACGGGGAACGAACAGATGTTCCTCGATCATCCATTCCGGGCCATAGCGGAAGACCTGATCCTTGCCATTTTCCAGGTCGATTTTGACCACCGCATCAAACCAGTCAGTGCGACCCGCCGTGGCCATGGTGCTCATATAAACAAAACGATTCCGCCTGGTTTCAAAGTGCGGATTGACTTTGGGGAACTCGACCTGCTTTTGCAGCGGCTCGACCAGACGTGCACCCTTGGCGGGCAGGGTGACCCGATAGGCGCGGGCGTTCCAATCCGGAAAAATGCCACGCATCGGCTTGAAAAATTCCAGCATCAGGTCGCCATTGCGATCGTGTGCCATGTCAAAACGGATCGTGCCGTCTTCCTCTTCCCAGCCATTGCCGAAATGGAAAACGAAGCCCTCGGGCAGTTCCGTCTGGCGTATCAGATCAAAAGTTTCACGGTCGAAAATGTGTACTTTCATGGGTTTGCCGGGCATAGCTCGCATGCTTCCGAAACTGCCATTTTCGATCGACCGGGTGGCGTCGGATTGGGTCGAACTTTGAATGACCACCAGTGACCGGCTGGTCAGCAGAAAGTCGTGATAATAACCGGGCTGGCCAAGTGGCTGGATGCGGGCCTGTTCCAGCTTTCCATTCTTGCTGAGCCGGTAGAGAATGACGCGCGACCCCAGTGAACCGACATTCCAGATTCGACCGTCTTCGCCTACACGCGGATGTGCACTGAACGGGGCGCCCTTGGAGCCTTGTCCGAGATCGACATAGCCCTTGGTTGCCAGCGTTTCGGCGTCCAACTCGACTGCGCTGCCGCCTTCCCACAGCGCCCACATCGCCCCATCGACCGGCAGGATACTGGTGTTGGACGGGTTAGTGCTGTCGGATCCGGTGAGCGGTGCCTTGATGGCAATACCGCCGCCCGAGGTGGCGACGACGAACTTGCCGGCCTTTTCCTCCAACGCGCGCTTGTGTGTCGCGACAAAACGGCCGCGATAGCTGATGCCTGACGGGCCGACCGACCAACGCTGCACCAGACCATCGCCGTCGAACCAGTGCCGGTAGCGGACGCCATCGCGTTCGAACAGGGCCGGGCCGTTGCGGTAGAAGGCTCCGCGCAGTCCTTTGGGGATTTTGCCTTCGATACGGATATGCGTGAAATCGAACTCACCCGCTGCGTTGGCAAAGCCAGCAAGCCTTGGGTCCGATGCGCGCGCTTTGGCAAATGCGGGGGCAATTTCGTCGATCGGATGATAGGGCTCTTGCGCAAAGGCAGGCAGGCTCCGGGTAGCGGCGAAGGCTGCAAGACCGCCTGCAGTGCCCGTTAGGAACCCGCGCCTGCTGGCTTCCGTCCTGTGTGGGCCACTCATGGGGCGTAGGCCAAAACAGCGGTGGTGGAGGCGTCGGCGGAGAGGCTGACCTTCATTTTGTCAAATTCCGGAATACCGCCTGCGACCAAGGGTGTATTGGAAAAGCCGAAGCCTTCCAGCGGAATGCCAACCATATTCATGTCGACTTTGCCGTTGGCATTTTCGTCATGGTAAAGCTGGACGGCATAGTCGCCGGGGGTGAGGCCGGGAAATTCGATAACTACGCTTCCGGTCCGCGCATCCTTGACGCCAAAGGTCACCGTTTTGGCTTTGGTATCATCGGCTTGCTTGCCGAGAAGCTCTGCCCGTATCTGTCCCTTGGACGAACGGACGCCTTCGACTTTGAGTGTCAAAACCAGACCATCCTTGTCGGCGCATTCCGCGCTGTCGATGGCGTGTAACAGCGATGCTGCGCAGATGAGTGTCGGTAACATCCAGAGTGAAAGTCGCATTTTGGGTTCCTGTGTTGGGCTGGCTGCGGGGGATATGCCAGCGAGTGCGACCAAAGATGGGCAAGGCAGGACAGGGGCAGCAAGCGCGATTGCGTGAATGCCGGTTGGCGCTTCGTGAACGGTGGAAATGTCTGCGTGAAATGCTAGAGAAGCGCCCCGATGCCTGAAACCAGCCACCCAACTTCTGCGACCGCGCACGGCAAGATTCTGGGCCTTGCTGTCGCAACGGGGCTGTTGCTCGCGCTGCTCGCGCCCTTTCGCACGGCTGACATCTTCACCTTATGGGAGCTTACGGCTTTCTGGGCATTGTCGAGCATTTTCGGCTGCTATCTGCTTTACGCTCTGCACTTGGTGGCGCAGGGTTCCGCCCGCACCCGGGATATTCCGCCACGCATCTGGTTGCCGCTGTCGGCTATCATTGCAGCAATACCCACCACGTTGATTGTCCATGCGCTGGGTCCGGCGCTCAACAGCAATATCCGGCTGTCCGCTTTCTGGCAGCTATATCCGTCGGTGGCCGTTTTGTGCCTGCCGCTGCAATTTATCATTCATCTGATACTCCAAAATGATACGGTCCACATTGCGGCATCGCAGCCCCTTGTCGGCGAAGCAGCATCCAGCCTGTCAGCGGGCGCAGAGCAGATTTTGTTCGACAAGCTGCCGCGCCATCTCGGCCGGAAGATCCTCTGCATGAAGACCGAAGATCATTATCTGCGGGTCTATACAGAGGCCGGAAATGCGTTGGTCCTGTTGCGCATGGGCGATGCGGAAAATGCGGTGGGCGGGATCGACGGGCTACGCGTCCATCGCAGCTGGTGGGTTGCGCGCCATGCAGTTGTCGAAGCTGTGCCCGCAGGCAATGCGTTGCAGCTGCGCCTGACAAATGGGCTGGACGTGCCGGTATCTCGAGAACGCCGCCTGCTGCTCAAATCGAACGGCTGGATTTAACGCCTTAGGCTTGGCGGATACGGACGCGTTTTTCCCGGCTCGTCGCGCCGCTGACCAGTTCGATGTCGCGTGCAGCGATGCCGAGCAGCCCGGCAAGCTGCGCCAGCACCGCCTTGGTCGCTTTGCCATCCTCGGGTGCAGTGCGGGTCCATAATTTGAGCGCACCATTTTCGATTGCCGCGCGTTCCACCTTTGCGCCGGGTACGACACGCAGTGCGAGTTCGCCCTTCGCATCGATCAACGCGCAGATATCGGAAACGGACAGGTCGTTCGCTTTGGCCATGGCGCGGCATTAGCATGGCGTAACAGCGATTTCCTACCCCAATAGGTAGCGCGCATCGGCCCGGATAGGCGTTAGACGGGCGGGCTTTATTGGAGGAATCAACCATGTCCCGCTTTTTCTCGCTTCTCCCGCTGACTTTAGTGCTGGCAGCCTGTGGTGGGGAGAGTGCCCCCGCCGACCCGGCAGCAAACGCGCAGGCCAAACCCGATTCTGTATCTGCCAAGCCAGCATCCCAACCAAAGCCAAGTGTCGCTGCGATGGATCCGGCCAAACTCAAAGACCCGTGCATTTTCACTAAGGAAGAGGTCGGAAAGACCTTTGGCATCACCATTGCAACCACCGAACCGGAAAAGATGGGGCAGATGTCGGGTTGCACCTATAAGGGTGACAAAGGCAGTCTGCGGATCAATTTCATCGCCCATGATCCCGGCTATTTCGACATGGCCGTGGCCTCGATGAAAAAGATGAAGCCAGGCCGCAAGGTGGACATTGCGGGTGACCCCGATGGTGCATGGATGCAGTTTGTCAGTGAAACGGGCGGATATTTGAACTACAACCGGCAAAATGTGTCGATCGAGATTTTGCCGATGATGGACGCGTCCGAAAGCAATGCAGCGACGCAGGAAAAGCTGTTGTCGATGCGCCGTATTCCCTGAATCCTGACGCTCGACTGTGTTATAGGGCAAACTCCTGTCGTGCCCCGGGCGGTACCGGCTGCTAGCGGGACACTGACCGGGGGGCGATATATCAGGAGTTTTCGATGAACGCGCTGTCCCATGCCCTGTTGGCCCCGTTGCTACTGGCCGCCACCGCCGTTCCCGCTTCTGCACAGGCGCCTTATGGCCCACCCGCGCCCGATCGCAACAGCCTGACGCTGGGCATCGGCGGTGGCATAGCGCCCGAATATGAAGGGTCGGGGGATTATGGCTTCCAGCCCGGCGGGGTGATTCAAGGCAAGGTCGATGGTTTTGATTTCCAGGTGCGTGGCACCAACATCTATGTCGACCTGATCCGCGATGCCGATGACAGCAAGCTCAACCTGATCCTCGGCCCGGTCGCGCAAATCCGGCTGGAGCGGACGAGCCGTAGCGATCTCGATGACCCGCGCGTCGCGCTGCTCGGCACGCGCGAGACCGCTGTCGAGCTTGGTGGGCATATCGGCATCGGCAAAAAGGGCTTTCTGATTCCGCCCGCCAGCCTGACATTTGACCTGAGCTTCGTCCATGACGTTGCAGGCGCGCATGACAGTTTCATCCTCAGCCCCGGCCTGTCGCTGTCGAGCCCGGTATCGCAGCGGACTTTTGCCCGGTTGGGGGTTTCGGCGGACTATGTCGGGGCGGGCTATGGCCGCACCTATTTCGACGTCCCCGCTTTGGCCACACCCGGCGCGCTGCCCGCTTATGCGACCGATGGCGCAGGGTTCAAAAGCATCGGTACCACGCTGCTCCTCACCCACGATCTGGGTGGCGACAACCGCAAGGGCTGGGGCCTGTTCGCGTTGACCGGCTATAAGCGACTGCTCGGCCAATATTCGCGCAGCCCGATTGTACGCGACGCGGGCAATGCTGACCAGTTTCTGGCGGTGGCAGGGATTGCCTATAGCTTCTGACCCCTCTATCATCCCCCCATCCCCGGGGAGCCTGCTGTGGCTGAGAGGGATGGGTAAGCTCCATCCGACCCGTTGAACCTGAACCCGTTAGCACGGGCGGAGGGAGGGAGCGGCTTCATTCGAAACTCCGCCCTTTCTCCGTTGATATGGAGAGAAATTATGGGCGACGCCCCCGCACGCACAGAACAACCCGCCGTCACCACCGGCCCGATCGGTGGTTCGAAGAAAATCCATGTCGGCCCCTATAAGGTCGCGATGCGCGAGATTTATCTGGAGCCGTCGAGCGGCGAGCCGCCGGTTCGGGTGTATGACACCAGCGGCCCCTATACCGACCCCAATGCGAACATCGACATCGCGCAGGGCCTGCCCGAGTTGCGCCGTGAATGGATCGTCGCGCGCGGCGATGTCGAGGAAGTGACCCAGCGTGAGGTGCGCCCCGAGGATAATGGCCAGCTCGGCCCCGACCGCAGCGGCGGCGTCGCGCCTTTCCCCAATGTCCGCAAGCAAGTGCTGCGCGCAAAGCGCGGCATGAATGTAAGCCAGATGCACTATGCTCGCCGCGGCATCATCACGCCCGAAATGGAATATGTGGCGGAACGCGAAAATCTGGGCCGTGCCCGGCTCGCTGAATATATCCGCGACGGCGAAAGCTTTGGTGCGGCGATTCCCGATTATGTCACCCCCGAATTTGTCCGTGAGGAAGTAGCGCGGGGCAGGGCGATCATTCCATCGAACATCAACCACCCCGAGAGCGAGCCGATGGCGATCGGGCGCAATTTCCTGGTGAAGATCAACGCCAATATCGGCAATAGCGCGGTCGCGTCTGACGTCGCCAGCGAAGTCGACAAGATGGTCTGGTCGATCCGCTGGGGCGCGGACACGGTGATGGACCTCTCCACCGGCCGCAACATCCACGACACCCGCGAATGGATCATCCGCAATTCGCCCGTGCCCATCGGCACCGTGCCGATCTATCAGGCGCTCGAAAAGGTCGGCGGCATTGCCGAGGAACTGACCTGGGAAATCTTCCGCGATACCCTGATCGAGCAAGCCGAACAGGGCGTCGATTATTTCACCATCCATGCGGGCGTGCGCCTGCCCTATGTCCCGCTGACGGCGAAGCGCGTGACGGGCATCGTCTCACGCGGTGGCTCGATCATGGCGAAATGGTGTCTCGCGCATCACAAGGAAAGCTTCCTCTACGAACGCTTTGACGAGATTACCGAAATCATGAAGGCCTATGACGTCGCCTATTCGCTGGGTGACGGCCTGCGCCCCGGCAGCATCGCCGACGCCAATGACGAAGCGCAATTTGCCGAGCTTTACACGCTGGGCGAACTCACCAAGCGCGCCTGGGAACAGGATGTGCAGGTGATGATCGAAGGCCCCGGCCATGTACCGATGCACAAGATCAAGGAGAATATGGACAAGCAGCTGGAGGCGTGCGGCGAAGCGCCTTTCTACACGCTTGGGCCGCTGACGACCGATATCGCGCCGGGATATGACCATATCACCAGCGGCATTGGTGCTGCGATGATCGGCTGGTACGGCACGGCGATGCTTTGCTACGTCACGCCCAAGGAGCATCTGGGCCTGCCCGACCGCGACGATGTGAAGGTCGGCGTTGTCACCTACAAGCTGGCGGCGCATGCGGCGGACTTGGCCAAGGGCCACCCGGCGGCGAAGGTGCGCGACGATGCGCTGAGCAAGGCGCGCTTCGAATTCCGTTGGCGCGACCAGTTCAACCTCAGCCTCGACCCCGATACGGCGGAGCAATATCACGACCAGACACTGCCCGCAGAAGGCGCCAAGACCGCGCATTTCTGCAGCATGTGCGGGCCGAAATTCTGCTCGATGAAGATCAGCCAGGAAGTGCGCGAATTTGCCAAGCTGCAAAACCAGCCCGCCGACGGCTTTGTCGCCGTGGAAGAGGCCGAGGCCGGCATGGCCGAGATGAGCAAGGTTTATGACGAAACCGGGCGGGAGTTGTACATGGGGCAGGGTGACCGTGAGCATGACTAGGCTATGCGTGCACTAAAGGTCATCGCTGCTCTTGCCGCCGCTCTTCTGACCGTCGGCTTGGTCCGGTTGTGGCTGGTGCGGCGCGCGCTGCCTTATGGAGAGGAAGGGCAGTATTTTGATGCTGCATCGGGCATTAGCTATAGCGATGGCATGGTCGTTGTTGCTGGAGCTGGCGCGATAGTTGCCGGTGTTTTGGCACTCCTTCTGGCAGTCTGGGCATGGCGGAGATGAGCAAGGTCTATGACGAAACCGGGCGCGAGCTCTATATGGGGCAGGGCGACCGCGAGCATGATTGAGGATTGACACCATGACAGCAAATACCCCGCCCAAAGCATTGGCATTCGATGTGTTCGGCACGGTCGTTGACTGGCGGACGAGCATTGCGGCCTTGGTTGGGCAGGTGCTCAGCGCTGTGGGCCGCCCCGATATCGATGCCTTTGCCTTCACCGATGATTGGCGGATGCGCTATCTGATCGGGATGCGTGATTTCGGGCAGACGGGGCGCGGCTTTGTGAAGCTCGATATCCTGCACCGCGAAATGCTCGACGCGTTGCTGGTCGATATGCAGCTCGATCTGGCGGAGGCGGATCGGCACACGCTGGTGATGGGCTGGCACCGGCTGGAGCCTTGGCCCGATAGCGTCGAAGGGCTGAACCGGCTGAAGCGGCGCTTCCCGCTCGTCACCTGCTCCAACGGCCATATCGCCTTGCTGGTGAACATGGCGCGGCATGCGGGCCTGCCATGGGATGCGATATTGGGGGCGGAGGTTGCACAAGCCTATAAGCCCGCCCCCGCCGCCTATCAGCGCACGGCGCAGGCGCTGGATATCGCACCCGGCGAGCTATGCCTCGTCGCCGCGCACCATGGAGACCTGTTCGCCGCCCGCGCCGCAGGCCTGCAAACCGCCTTCATCCACCGTCCGCTGGAATATGGCGGCGCCCCGGCGCCCGATCTGCAGTTCCAGCAGCCATGGGATTATGAGGCGGGGAGTTTGACTGAGCTTGCTGAGCGGATGGGGTGTTGATGGGGGGGTAGGGTCGCGGCTGGCATGGCCACGATGAGGAGGGTCTATGATGGGGCTGGGCGCGAATTATATATGGGGCTGGGTGTTTTGGAGCATGATTGATGGCTAAATAAGACAAATCGAAATTCCAAAAATTCCTGTTATTGCGGTAATTCCTTATTTGACCTGCGCAATAGGAGTGGATGTTGAAGCATTTAGGTACCATGGGCAGCCCCGAGACGCAGATTGCAATGCGGACTATAGGGATCGACCCAGCTTCGGCGAGTGTTGTTCGTTTGGAAATGTATTTTGGCGACGTTCTGCTGGCTGTTGGTAGTTCTTTTCTTTGGAAGTCGTCCGCAGGGGCTGGGTTAGTTACGGCCTGGCATAATCTGACCGGAACCCATCCAGCAACCAGACAACCCATATCGAGGAATGGGGGGCGACCTGATCGGATCAAAGCAACTTTTAAGACCGGGAATTCGGGGCAAGATTTGATTCTAAATCAGCCTCTCTATGACTCATCTGGACGTGCCCTTTGGAAGGTACACCCGGTAGCAGCCGAACAGGTGGATATTGCCCTTCTGAAATTACTTGGTCCGATACCCGATACGGCTCTTGCCAGTCCCGTCAACGAACTCGTTCAACAGCCAATTGCGGCGCCCGTGGGTGCTGAGGCCTTTATAGTCGGCTACCCAAAAGGAATTGTTGAAGGTGGGCTACCAATCTGGAAACGGGCATCCATAGCAAGCGAACCTGATCTGTTTCGTGACGAAGAAGGATCGCGTCGGATTTTAATCGATAGTGCTTCTCGTGAAGGCATGTCTGGTGCTCCGGTTTTTCTTCGCTCGATCGGTTCTTTCTTAAGTGATAATGGAGCCCTGGTAGTAGGCGCTCAGATCGCGACAAAGTTTCTCGGTCTCTATAGCGGTCGTCTGGCTCACGCCGATGCGCTTGATGCACAACTCGGAATCGTTTGGCCCGCGGAGTTGATCGAAACAATTTCCAAGTCTGGAATCGATGACAGTTTTACGCTCACTTAAAGGCTGAATTTCGATAACAACTGGATTGGAGCAGTTGCGGGGTGAGTATCAGTTACACGTGTTAGAACCGGCAAAATTCAGTCCATCTTCAAACATGTTAAAATAATCTACTTTCCTTAACATGTTTTCCTGATATGTTAGCAAAATTGCTAATTCTGGTCAGATCCCGCGCACATGTTAAAAGAGACATACCAAATCCCCGACCTTCCTCCGCCGGGGGAGCTTGAAAGCAAAGCGGTTCTTAAAATCGCGGCTGTAGCTCATCGCTTTCTGGCGGAGCTAAAAGGCCGTGCGGCAACTATTCCCAATCAGGGCATTCTTATCGACACGCTTTCGCTGCAGGAAGCCAAGGCAAGTTCTGAAATCGAGAATATCGTCACCACGCAGGACGAGTTGTTCCAAGCTACATTGTTTCCGGAAAACCCTTCTTCACCGGCGGCGAAAGAGGTCGCGCTTTATCGGGATGCACTGCGGCTTGGCTTGGATGATGCGCGCCAAAGGCAGGGCATCATTTCGAACAACTCGATCATTTCAATGTTTCAGATATTAAAGCGCACCGATGGTGGTTTTCGCAATACGCCAGGAACGGCACTGAAAAACGACCAAACTGGCGAGATCGTCTATGTCCCGCCGCAAAACGGCGATGACATCGTCATCCACATGACCGCGCTGGAAAAGTTCATCAATGACGATGCTTATAAGGATATCGACCCTCTGGTGCGAATGGCGATTATCCACCATCAGTTTGAAAGTATCCACCCATTTCCCGACGGCAATGGCCGGTTGGGACGCATCATCAATGTGCTGTATCTGACGCAACAACGGCTGCTCGATATTCCAATCTTGTATCTCAGTCGTTACATTACTCGCAATAAAGCCGATTATTACCGATTGCTGCAGTCCGTTCGGGAAACCGGCAATTGGGAACCATGGCTAATTTACATGCTAACGGCGGTGGCCGAGACATCGGCAGAAACCATCGACCTAATTACGGGCATCCGAAACCTTATGGCCGAGTATAAACAGAAAATCCGATCCGAGCATGGCAAAATCTATTCTCAGGATTTGCTGAACAACCTGTTCCGGCACCCTTACACGCGCATCGACTACATCGTCGACGAGATCGGCGTGTCTAGGCAAACTGCTGCCAAATATCTTGATCAGTTAGCTGTTGCGGGCTTGCTGGTGAAGCATCAGTCGGGGCGTAATGTCTATTTCGTCAACGCGCCGCTAGTGGCGTTGTTTACAGGAGAAGGAAGGCCTAATTAAAGGCTACCTTTCATTAGTCGCCAACCCTAATCCTAATTAAACCCAGCCCTTAATCACCCCAACCTAACCAAAGCCGCATCCAGTGCCTGCAAAAACCTTGAGCGGTCCGCCTTCGCAAAGGGCGCGGGGCCTCCGGTTATCCCGTCCATTACGGCGCGCAGGTCGGCCATAATGGCGCGGGTGGCTATGGCGCCGCCGATGGAGCTGGTGGTGAAGGGTTTGCCGTTGTTACCGATCACCACCGCGCCCGCCTTCAGGCAGCGGTCGGCGAGCAATATGTCGGCGGTAATCACGATGCTGCGCGGCCCGGCTTGCTCCGCGATCCAATCATCCGCCGCGTCGAAACTGTCTGAGACAATGACCCTTGAGATCAGCGGGTGGTCGGGAATGCGAAAGCGCGCATTGCTGACCAGCACGACGGCCACATTGCGGCGCCAGGCAACCTTGTAAATCTCCTCCTTCACCGGACACGCATCGGCGTCGACGAGAATGCGTGGACCAGCGGAGGGCGAAGTATCGGGCAGGGGATCGGGGCTGTCGGTCGTCATTTCTACGCGGGGGCTATAGAGCAATTACGCCCCCGGCACCAACTTCTCCACCAGCCGCTTCAACTCACCCGCCGTGGTGTGCCCTGCGACCACCTCATGATAGCCGATGCCCGCCTTGCGCAGCGCTTCCTTCTTCACTGCGTCGCGCGCGGCGGCGGCACCTCCGGCTTGGTGGTGGCCGCTGCCTTGATATTCGATGGCGTGGATGACACGTGCGTCGGGATTCATCAGCGCGAAATCGACACGCTTTGAATTGACCGCCCAATAGGCATCCTTGTCCGGGCTCGACAGGAATTCGCCCAGCGATACCTGCGCCATTACCTGCCAGCCGGGATTGCGCGCGATTACGGCTGCGTCGAGCGCCTTGAACAGATTGGCCTCAGGTTTGTTGAGCAAGGGCCGTGCGCTGAAATCCGCCTCCATCACGCGGGCAAGCTGATCGGTCGCGGTGCCGTTGGCTTTTGCCGCCTCGGCCAACCCGTCCTTTTTCAAGGCTATTGTCTTGCCGCCACGCTTGCCAGAATTGCGCCCCTGCCAATAGGCGCGGCGCTCTGCACGCTTTTGGCCTTCAACCAGCCGTTCGACGCCAATACCGATCGCGGCTCCGACAGCGAGTACCGCGAGCAAAACCAATGGCCGGTCAATCAAGGCAAGTAATTCTGGTGGCATAATCTTAATTATCATGAAGAATGACAAATAAATGGTCAACAAATCGATGCCTTTGGCAATCCCCGCGTGACATTCTCCCTCATCCGGCTAGGACAGCGTTATATGACCAGCCCAACAAACTCCCCCGTCCGCACACGACGCCCCAACCACTTCACCATCACGATGGATGCCTGGGCGCTGGCTGCTGAATCCAGCATGGTGATCGCGATGCGGCTGGGTACGCTGGCCTTTGGCGGCCCGGCGGCAGTGAAAGAGGCGGAGCGGATGGTTTCGGAAAAGGTCGCCGCGAACATGGCGCTGGGCTTTGATCTGATGACCGGAAAGCTCGGCACCAGCCCCGATCAGATCCTCAGCGGCAGCATCGCTCACTATTCGCGCCGCGTGCGCCGCAACCGGGAACGGCTGGCGAAATAGCTACGCCGTCTTGCGCAACGGCTCCATCGGCTGCACGAAATAGCGCGCCCAGACATAGCGCCACGGCACGATGAAATAGGCGATGATGATGCCGATGCAGTCGTAGAACAGCCCTTCGATATCGGGCGTCCATTTGCCCGCCATCCAGGCGCGACCCGCGATCAGGACGATCCAGATCGTTTTCCACGCAATTTCATAGAGCATCAGTGGCAGCATCTGCAGCGGATAGCGCACGCCGAGCAGACTCATCAGGGCGAGCGCCGCCAGCATCGATTTGGCGAGGCCGCGGTTCACATCCCAGTCGGCCCATTCAAACAGCAATTGCGGCCAGACAAACATCGCCCCCATGAAACCTGCCATCAGCAGGAACAAAAACCGCATCGCGTTGATCCGCCACATGGCGACGGGTGGCAATTGGGTGTCGTTGAGCGTCTTCATGATATTCCCCCATGCACCGGAATTGGGTGCGGCAAACTGTAGTGGTGTATTATATCACTAAATCTGTCAATGCTGTGCTTGTGCTAGCTCTTCCGGAAGAATTTTGGCGCTTTACTGCGCGGACAAATCCGCCATTGTCGGGCCATGCCCCATCTTGCCCACATCGCCCTTGTCGTGCGTGACTATGACGAAGCCCTTGGCTTTTACGTCGGAAAACTCGGCTTCACAAAGGTTGCCGACGAATATCAGCCCGAACAGGACAAGCGCTGGGTACTCATCCGCCCGCCCGGTGCAGCGGAGGAGGCCACCACGATATTGCTCGCCCGCGCATCGAAGCCCGAGCAGGAATCCTTTATCGGCAATCAGACCGGCGGCCGCGTGTTCCTGTTCCTTGCAACTGACAATTTCGACCGCGATCATGCGGCGTACACAGCGGTCGGGGTCGAATGGATCCGCCCGCCTGCGGTGCAGCCCTATGGAAAGGTGGCGGTTTTTGCCGATCTTTATGGCAATTTGTGGGATCTGGTGGAGTTCAACCGCTGAGCCCATTGCGGGTACAGGTGCCTAGCCCCGGACCTCCAGCTTGATATGCGGCCAGCGGTCGGTCATCGCCTTGGCCCATGCCATCTGGTCCCATCCGATGACTTCCTCGTCAAAGTAGAATTGGCGCTCGCCCGCTTGGTTGTAGAGGTGAATGCCGTCGCTGCTTTCATCCTGTTTGATGATGCGGATCAGCGCGATGTCGGCGGGGTCTATGCTGCCTTCGTCGCCGCCGCTGCGGCCAAACCGGTTTTGCCACCAGATCAGCCTGCCGCTTTCGGCATCGATATGGCTGCCGCGATTGGGGTTGGCGAGCAATTGCCCGAGCCCGCCCAAGCCCACCGCTGCACCCATCACCAACGCCACTGGCACCAGCCAAGGCGCGCATTCACCGGCTTCGTTGCAGTTGCTTTGCGGGTCGATGGTCAATCCGGCAAAGACGAACACTGCGCCGATCAGGAACATCGCCCAGGCGCGCACATCCTGCCGCGCGCTGCGGTGATAGGCCAATATGTCCTTGTCTTTCCTGCCGGATATCATGGCATCGCCCATAGCATGGTTGCGTAAAGGAATTGCCAAACATGCCCTATAATTGGCGGGATTGGGATTTGCGCGATTTTTCCAATTTTTTGCCGTCCGGGAAAGTTATGGGATGTCATCAAACCGTGTCCCGAAGGAACTTCCCGCCATGCGCCGCTACATTTTGTCGCTGCTGATCTGCTTAGCATTGGCCTTACCCCAGACGGCGGTGGCGCAGGGACGCGATTTTTATGTGTTCCAGTACAACAGCACCATCCGCGAATTTAACAAAGCGATTGATCGCGTTAACGAAGCCAAGACGGACATGAAAACCGAAAGGGATTTTGCGCGGGGCTGCGCGCTTTTGGACGGGCTGATCTCTGATCTGAAGGAGGCGCAGATTCTGGCCGAAAAGCTGGCCGATTATGCGTACCGGATTGAGAATGACGAAGGCCATCGCGCGGCCGTGGATCAGCACAACGCCTTGCTCGAAGAACGCCATTATTGGGAAAATGAACGCAGCCGGATGTGCAGTTAGCCCAAAACGTTAGGGCCATAAAACAACCGGCGGGCCGCATAATATCTCTTGGCATCCCTCGTCCGCTCACCCATGGTGGCCGGACGGGATGAGGAGGGAGAGCCGATGTCCGCCAATAAGTTAGAGGCTGCGGAGCAGGAATCCGTTCAGGATTCCGCGTCCCGATGGGGGCTGCTCGGTCTGCTTACGATCATCAATGTGCTGAACTTTGTCGACCGGCAATTGCTGCCCAGCTTTGCGAACTTCATCAAACCCGAGCTCGGGCTGACCGACACCCAATATGGCCTGCTGACTGGGCTGTTCTTTATCATATTCTACGCGGTTGCCGGATTGTTCATGGGGATATTGGCCGACCGGATGCACCGGGGAAAGCTGATTGCTGCGGCGATTGCGGTTTGGAGCCTGCTGACCGCGGCGAGTGGCGCTGCGAAAGGTTTCGTATCGATGGCGATCCCGCGCGCGTTGATCGGCGTTGGGGAATCGGCGCTGACGCCTGCGGCGACCTCCTTGCTCGCCGACCGATTCCGGCCTTCGCAACTCGGGATGGCGGCGGCGCTTTATTATCTTGGTGTACCGGTGGGGGCCGGGCTCAGCCTGTTGGTCGCGGGCTATCTGGGGCCGACAATTGGTTGGCGCAATTGCTTCTATCTGCTGGGCGGGGTGGGAATGCTGTTTGCAGTGTTTATGTTGTTTGTCCGCGACCCGCGCGTGCCGAGTGTACAGCACCATGAACATGGGCCCGGCATGCGCGGGCATATGCGGGTGCTCGGTGCTGCATTGAAGCAATCGCCGGCCTTGTGCATGATGATCGGCGGCGGGGTTGCGCTGCACTTTGCGGTGGGCGCGGCGGCGTTCGACCAGATCTGGTTTGTCGAGGAACGCGGGTTCGAACGTGCCGAAATCGCAAAGCTGACCGGCTTTATCACGGTGGTTGCCGGAATCGCAGGAACGCTGTTTGGAGGCTTTGCTGGCGATTGGTGGTACAAATACCGAAAATCGGGCCGGGCGATGCTGCTGTTCTGGATGTTCCTGATTGTCGGGCCATTTTCGGTGATCTTTCGCATCCTGCCAGCGGATTCGGCGCTGTTCGTGCCGGGGATCGGGCTGGGTATCTTCATCCTCTGCGCCTTTTACGGCCCGTCTATTTCGACGATACAGGAACTCTCTCCGCCCACCGCACGCGCCACGGTGATCGCGTTCAACATATTGTGCTTGAATGTTGTGGGCCTTGGCTTGGGCATTACCGGCACCGGCTGGTTGATTGACATGTTCCGCACGGCGGGCAGTCTGGAGCCTTATACCCATGCAGCGATGACTATGTCGGTCGCCTCGCTGTTGGCACTTCCGGCCTTCTTCCTCGCTGGACGCTGGTTCCACCGCGACAAGGCGCGGATCGAGAGCGGTTTGCCCGGCCGGTTTGAGTTCAACTGATTACTGGCTCAGGGAGATCGACGATGGCCAATATTATCGGTCTTGGCGGGCTGTTTTTCAAATCGGCAGATCCGTCCGCAACCAATGAATGGTATGCGCGGGTGCTTGGTATCAAGGTGGAGCCCTGGGGTATTATTTTTACCCCAGAGGCCGCTGCCGCGCATCCGGGGGCGGCTACGGTCTTTTCGCCCTTCAAAGCCGACACGGATTATTTTGCGCCTTCGGACAAGGATTTCATGTTCAACCTGATGGTCGATGATCTGGATGGCATGCTCGCCCGCTGCGCTGAACATGGCGTGGAACCGGTCAAAACCTTTCCCGATGAAGCCAATGGCCGCTTCGCGCACATCATGGACCCGGAAGGTCGAAAGATTGAATTGTGGGAACCCAAGCCGATGTAAGGCATTGGGGCAAAAGTGCACTAGTTCCTTAGACTTGTTCAACTTGCCTGCGAACTCACACTATTAGACCGACCGAAGATTAACAATAATCGGAGGTCGTGTGTCTGTTTCCATCAAAGATCTTATCGAAGAATCGCTCAATCATCGTGCGGTCAACCATCCCTATCTAAAAGCATTGGGTTCGGGTGATTTGCCCGATACAGATTGGGCGTTGCGCGACTTTGCCCAGCATTATTACGGCTATTCGCTTCATTTCCCCCGCTATCTGACGACGGTGATTTCAAAACTGGAAGTTGCCGCGCATCGCAACAGCCTGTTGCAAAACCTGACTGAGGAATCGGGGATTTACGAGGATGAGGAATATGCCGAGCTCGCGGCAGTCGGGGTAGAGCGCGAATGGATTGAGGGTGTACCACACCCGCAATTGTTCCGCCGCTTTCGTGAGGCGGCCGGCATCACTGCCCCTTATGTGCCGTCGGACGAAGCGATCGAGCTGGTGTGCTGGCGCGAATCCTTTCTGGCGACATTGACCTATGGGTCCGCCGCCGAAGCACTGGGTGCGCTGGGTCTGGGAACCGAAAACATTGTCAGCACCATTTATATCCCCTTCGTTGAAGCGCTGAAACGCACCGATCTCCATCCGCGCGACACAGTGTTTTTCCCGCTGCACACGGCGGTGGATGATCACCATCAGGAAGCGCTGGAGCAAATCTCGCTCGATTTTGCGGCAACGCCGTCGGGCAAGGGCGATCTGCGCCGTGGCATGATCAAGGCGCTGTCGCTGCGGTCATCCTATTGGGACTGGATGTATGATCGCGCGCTGACTTGCGCCGACCAGCCAGAGTTGGCGATGGCATCCTGACATTCGGGGAAATTACGATCGGGTGGGTAGCTAGGTCGTTGCGCTTCCTGCCCGCCGTTCCTGCAAGGAAATACGAAAATGAACGCAGACATCCTGACTATCATCAAGAATATCGAGGATCGCCAGCCGCTGGCTACCGGCCATGAGGCGGAGGAATTTCATGCAGATCTGGTGAACACCCATCGCGAAATATATCGCAACCGGAATGAGAAACTTGGCATCGATTTCTCGGTCGATGTTCTGGACTTTCCAGGAACCCAGGCATTTGATGCGCGCGTGGTGCGGATTGCTGCCGGGGCCAATAATGAACTGCATAAGCATGCCCATGAATCTTTATTCTATGTCATCAGCGGCAAGGCCGAAGTGCGGATTGGTGATGCCACTTTGACGCTGGAACCCGGCGGACTGGCCTTTGTTCCGCGCTGGCATTTTCACCAGTCCAGAAACCTCTCCGAAATCGACGAGCTGGTGATTCTGGCGATCACCGACTTTGGCCTGACCAAGGCTGTTCTGGGTGATTATGACAAGCGCACCCGGCTAGCCGTCAACGGCGCGGACGTGCTCGAAGGCGCCTAACGGGGTTTGTTTGTGCTCGACGTTGAAAGACAGTTTTAGGTACTTGTGAATCTGGCTCGCTTCGGCTCTTTTGGTCGTCGCCCAAAGGGGAAGGGGAGCAAGATGAACACAAAACCAATCACAATAGCCAAATATTGGCGCTGGTTCTTCTACGCTGCCGCTACTTATAATTTTGTCATCGGCGGTGCCGGTCTGGCCAACGCTGCGGCACCGGTGAATGACCGGATTGTCGGATTGCTCGTGCTGGGTTTTGGCATTGTCTATGCGTTTGTCGGGCGCGACCCAGCTCGGTTCGGACCGGTGTTATGGGCGGGAATTATTGGAAAGCTTGGCATAGTCGGGCTGCTTCTGCCCGATGTGATCGCCGGAAAAGCGGCGGCGGGAACCGGCTATATTCTAGCGGGAGATGCGCTGTTCACGCTTGGCTTTTTCGCGTTCCTGCTGCGAAAAGGATAGCAGCTGTCAATCACCACCATTGCCATGGTCGCGGCGGCGGTTGTGTGCCAGTTTCCGCCGAATCATCACAACGCCGAAAATCGCGCAAAGTGCCATTATAGCGATAAGCAAATAGGCAATGATCAGTCGGGTTTCCATGTCGCAATTCCTTGTGCGACTGACCCAAAGCTTCCGGTGCGCCAGCGGTCTATAGGCGTTTCCGCACAAATCCCTGCATGAATAGTAGCTGTTCGTCGCGTGACTAGCTGTCGCCAGCGGTCCTTATGCCAAAAAACACCAACCACAGCGCCAGAGCAAGTTCGCCCAACAGCGGGGGATAGTTGAACAGATCGGGGATTTGTCGGGCAAAATCAGGTGCCAGTATGAAAGCGAAGTTGTTGAAAAGATGCGCGGCTCCGCCCGCCATCATCAATGCACCCACCCAATTTGGAATCAAACGCGATCGCCAGATTAACACGCCCAGCAATAAGCAGTAGGCCCCGAAAAAGAGCAGGCTGATGATATAGCCTTCGGTATGTAAGTCGAGTGCCAGCCGCGCCAACTGCTGTTGCATGTCGGCGTCGAGATAGGGGGCATTTTGCAGCAGCAGCATCGGCGCTGCGTGGAATATCCCGGTTATAGAAAGCACGGCGATGCCGATCATGCTGAACCCGGCGGCGATGCGCGAAAGCATTGCGTCGACGCCTTTGAATAGGCCCAGAAATATGATCGTTACCGCTATATAGCAGAATAGCATCACCGCATCGGCCGCCAGCCCCGAGCGATACAGGCTTTCATGCGCCAGAATCGAGCTGGTGGTTGCTGCCGGATTGTCTGCAACCGCCAATTTCATCCGCGTGAAAACTTGCGCATAAATTCCGGCGACAATGGTGCCGAGATATAGCCAGCCTGCCACGCGGGCCTGTGTTTGCGAAATGTCGGTCATTTACCGATACCCTGCGGACGGGACCAGCGCCAGGCAGTCCAAACGATCAACAATGTCATCAGCATTTCGACGGTGCCGAAGAACAAATAATATGCCGGTGCACCGCCGACCATTGTCGCGCCTTGGATGAAGGTGAAGGCCAGACCAAAAACGATATTGGACCAACGCGCGACACGTGCAGGAAGGATCAGTGTCAACGCGACCATAAGGCTCGGGATCGCCATCATCACCGAGACCGCCAGCAACACGGTCGGTGTCGCCTCACCCAATGGAAGGATCATGCCTTCGTTCATCGACGCCATACGGCCTTTCCGGAAAAGCCCGAAAAAGTCAGCATAAATGTAGCAAAACATTGTCGACGCCCAAAGCCCACTTAGCACAAAGCGCTCAGATACAGGCCTGTCCGCAGGTCTGCTGCCCGTCAAAAGATCGTTATTCTGCATTTACCAGCCTCTCGATGTATTGCTGGTATAATACAGTGAGTCGGTGTAAATGCAATAACAGAAGAATTTACAAGCACTTTCGGATGCCCGGCTTCAGTTGACGATCTCAGTAAGGCTGCGGATTGCCCAACGTCATCGAACGCGCCCGCATCGCGCTTTCGACCCGCAATTCGATATTTCCCTTACCGTCGGCATCGCCCTTGGTGATGCGGGCTGCTGTCACGCTGTCAAACTTGGTGTCGATTGTGGACAGATTACCATAGATGGCAAAGGCATTGCCTTCGCCTTCCAGAAGCCGAAACCCGTCGATGGACATGGTTCCGCCAGGGCCGACGAGTAGCGCAGAATAGATCACGTCAGTCTTGTCCTTGCGCAGTGCTGCGGTTGCATGCAGCTCAACTTTCCAATCCGTGATGCTTGCAGCGTCCCCCTCGCTTGTTGCGAGCGGTGCAATCGGTACGGGCTTGCCCAGCTTGTCTACAACCGGAAGAACGTAACCCTTTGAACTGCCTTTCATGGCGCTCTCCATCACGCCGTCATTATTGGCATCGGCGAAGCATAATGTGTCCTGGCGATTTGTCAGAACCGAACCGCCCAGAAAGACATTGGCTAGGCCCAGTCCTTTTTTCTCTTCGGGCAGCAGACGGAGCGGAGCCAGCGCGCACCATGCGGTGCCCTGTTTGGTGGTGACACGGAACAAGGTGCCGCCTGCATCGACGCTGAGCTTGCCCAGGCTGGCCGCATCCGATGTAATTCGGATCGCTTCGGGTATCAGCGGCTGGCTGAGCAACAGACTATCGCTGCTGCCGACTTGAATGATTTTGGGCGCATCCAACGGTATCGGTGCGATCTGCCAGCTACCGTTGACGGGCTTTTTCTCTTTTGCCGATGCGGACATTGAAGCGGCAAACAAACAAAATACAAGCATTGCGCATATTGGACGGAGCAAGTTGAATTCCTTTTATGGACAATATCTTGCATGTCCTAATTCGGTTCAGGCTAATTGCAAATCATGTAAAGAGTTGGAATGGCCTAACCGCCCCAAGGCGGCGGCGCGACGACGGTCGTGCTGAGGTCGAACTCCACGCGGAAAAAGCGGGTATTTTCACCGGTGCGGCGCAGCACATAGGCGAAGCTGGGATTCGCCGCACCCTTATCGCTGATTTCGACTTCCCAGACATTGGTGACCGACACGTCGCGGCCTTCGCGGCGGAATAGTGCGATGCTCTCGGCATCGACGGGGAAGGCTTGTGTGGTTGAATTGCCCGTGCTTGCCGTATCGCCGCCATATTGGGTCAGCCTGTCTTCGCTGCCATCTTCATGCCGGTGATCATGTTTCAGCCTTAGGCCAATCGTTGTGCGGGTGATGACCCAGGTGCGTGAGCGATCCCATGTGCCATCGGCCTGCTTGGGTCCTACGTGGAAAGGGATGCGGATTTCGCTGTCGGTGCAACTGCGGACGTGCATGATCAGCGGGCGTCCTTTGAAATCCGCATCGGCGGCTTCATCGCTGGTCAGCGTGCCAGGAAAAGCCCTGCCGCAATGCGCGCTCAGATTGGCCCAAAAGGCATCTTGCGGATCAACAGGCGGGGTAGTCGCGCAGGCCGAAAGCGCGAGTGATGCAACCAGAATGAAACGCCGCATCAGCGTTTCCGCACAAATTCGGCGCGCAGCACCAGTCCCTTGATGCCTTCAAATTTGCAGTCGATCTCCTGCGCGTCGCCGGTCAGCCGGATCGATTTTATGAGCGTGCCCTGCTTCAGCGTCTGGCCTGCGCCCTTGACGGTCAGGTCCTTGATTAGCGTCACCTGATCGCCATCCTGAAGAATATTACCTACGGCATCACGCACCTCGACCGTATTGGCCGCCGCCTGTTTTGCTGCGAGTTCAGAAGCGGGCAGCCATTCGCCGCTTTCCTCATCATAGACATAATCTTCGTCGGACATTTTCCCGCCTTTCTTGCGGGCGCTGTGCGCTTCGGACGCTTGATTTGCAAGCTTGCCGTGCATCACTGCGGTGGCTAACGGCAGGGCATGAAACTTTCCTCCATGTTCGGGTCCACTCTGGTTGCGGTTTCGCTGTTCGGTGCTCGACCGGCAATGGCCAATCCCGAGCTTGAGGTTGCCGATCGCGGGACCGCGCCAACCTGCAGCATCACCGAAGCGTTGCCCGCCGATATGGTCAAGCGCGCGAGTGAATTGGGCTATGTTCGTGAGGAGGTGATGCCTTCGACCGTGACCACGCCACAATTTCGCGGACGGCTTCGTTGTGCGCGGACAATTGACGGCTTTGCCAAGACAATCGGCATCGCCCAGGTCGAGGATTTCATCCTCGATGGCGAAAAAATCCGCGCGCTTTATCAGGGCGACACCATCGTCTTTTCACTGTCAGGCGACACGCCAGCGGCAACCTATCCCACCCGCAAGGGCGAGTTTCGCTGCTATCGCGGCGGCGCAGCGGCGGTGATGCAATGCACGACAGGTTATGGCGCAAAGGGCGCGAGCATGCTGGTGCTGCAGAACCAGAATGAAGAGTATATGCTCGGCCTGTCGGTCAGTTCGTTCGACTGGCCCGAACTGGCTGGAAGACCGATCGCACCCGTGCAGTTTCGTGCGGGAGAGACGCCGCCTGTCGTTGCCGATTGGCTCAATCAGTCGCTGTCTGACGCCGAGGATGTTACCGCCTGGACCGCCATATTCGAGGGTAAGGCATTCAACGAAGCGTTGCTGAAGCAGAATGGTCCTGTCCCATTGGAAATCGAAACCAGACTGGTCAATGATCAGCCGGTCAAGCAGGCATTTGACTTTGGCGAAATGATCACGCTCTACCGCGCGATGGCCATGTTGACGCGCGAAATGCCGGTACGCTGATTAGCGACCGAGGCGGGTTACCAAAGTCACGAAAAAGGCCGTCGACCAACCGAGCAACAGCAGCCCGTTTATCCCTTCAATCGCAGAAACCAGTCGCCATGCGGGCTCGATATAACGGTCATCATAGCCGATGCCGGCATAGCTGATCGTCGAAAAATAGACCGCCGTTTCCAGCGTCGCGACGGCACCGACAGCGACAAAGAAAAAGGCGTAGAGCCAGATTTCGATGCCGTGCAGCAGGAACAGGCCAAGGACGAGCGCGAGTGTGAAAAACAGGCTGCGGCGCGACAAAGGCGGGACGTGGCGGACGCGTTCCTCATGAAACTCGATCCGCACCATTTTGGCCAACAGGCTGAGCCCCAAACCGTGGATGATAACAGTCAGGATGACCATCGCAGTCGAAATGGCGAGTTGCAAAAGCATAGATGCTGCTAGCAGGAATATTGCGCGCTGTATTTGACACAGGGCAAATTTCTCCCCGTCGAAAATGGTAAGCGCACTTGTAAAGCTGCCCGTGCTGCGTATCGTCTATGTGGGTGGTTATATAACTAGCGAGAAGCCTTTCATGTCCGACGAAGAACAGCCTCTGCCAACGGGATACCAGCTTTCGGCGCTTGACCCGACCTATCGCGAAACGCCTTGGGTTCCGCTCGACCGGTTGCGTGCGGCGGACCCGGTGCATCATGACCAGCAGCTTGGCCGATACTTTCTGACGCGCGGGCAAGAGGTTTCGGAACTGATCAAGAACCGCGAACTCAACGCCGATCCGCGCAAGGCCAATGAAGGCAGTTTTTCCAAGACACTGTACGGCAATAACAGCAAGGAATTGTCGATCCTGATGCTCGACGATCCCGAGCATAAGCGACAGCGGACGCTGGTGCTGAAGGCGTTCAACAAGCGGTCGGTCGATGCCCTGCTGCCGCGGATTGAGGAAATCGCCAAGGGACTGGCCGACGATATCGAGGCGGCGGAGGGCGAGTTTGATTTTGTCCAGCTGTTCGGTTCGCCCTTGCCGACCACGGTGATGGCCGAATTGCTGGGTATCAACCCCGCCGACCGCAAGGATTTCCGCCGCTGGTCGCTGGGCTGCATGCAGGCGCTCAACCCCTTTCGCACGCCCGAACAGACAGCGCTTTACGAGGAATCGACAACCGTGCTTGCCGACTATCTGGCGCGCGAGGTGGATATTCGGCGGAACCAGCCAAGCGACGACCTGATCACTCGCCTTGCGCAGGCGGAGGAAGAGGGCGACAGCCTGACGACGCAGGACATCGTGTTGCTGATCCGCCTGTTGCTGATCGCAGGCAATTCGACCACCACCGATATGCTCGGCGCTGGCGTGGTGCAGTTGCTGAAAAATCCCGATCAGCTCGCCAAATTCCGCGCGCGGTCCGACTTGCACGACAATGCGATGGACGAAATCCTGCGCGTCGAACCGCCGGTATCGCAGGTGCTGCGCAGCGCGCATGAGGATATGCAGGTTGCCGACAAGGCGATCAAGAAAGGCGATACGATCCACATGTCGCTTTTTGGCGTGCATTATGATCCCGAAATGAACCCCGATCCGCTGAAATTCGATATCGAACGCAAGAACGTGCAGCATTTCGCCTTTGGCGGCGGCGCACATTATTGCCTTGGCGCAGGGCTGGGCAAGGCGCAGGCAAAGATTGCATTGCCGATGCTGTTCGAACGCTTCCCTAACCTTGCCTTCGCGCCGGGACGCGAGGTGAAGCACAAGGTCGCGCCTGCGTTTAACGGCTATGGCGAGGTGTGGTTGGTGAAATAGCCCCGAAAAGGGCTATTTCTTCGGCGGCCAGGGGAAGAAGCCCGACGTCCGCTCGACATATTCGACATAACCCGGTCGGCTCTTCTTCAGCCCACGCTCGAGCAACGGCTTGCCAGACCATTTGGTCAAAGTGAAGGTCAGGAAGATCGGGCCGATGATGCTGATCCAACCGGCTGGGCCAGTTTCCGCCGCCACCAGCCAGATACCCCACCAGGTGCAGGCATCGCCGAAATAATTGGGGTGGCGGGTATAGCGCCACAACCCGGTATCGAGCACCTTACCCTTGTTTGCAGGGTTGTGGCGGAAGGCCTTTAACTGCGCATCGCCAACGGTTTCAAAGATAATGCCGATCAACGCGACGGCAACGCCTGCCCATGCAATCGGCCCCATCACCCAGCGCCCGCCTTCACTCGCCCAGATGCCGAGCTGCGCGGGCAGCGAAGTGATGAACAACAACGGCGCTTGCGTCAGGAATACCATCAGCAGCGCGGTCTTGGCCCAGCTCCAGCCCTTGGTTTCCATCGCATGGCCCATGATCTTCTTGTAACGGGGGTCTTCGCCCTCGCGCCGCCAACGGGTGACGAGGTGCGCGGCAAGTCGCACGCCCCAAATCGTTGTGAGCGCCAGCAACACATCGGCACGGCGACCCTGCCCGTCGATCTGGAACCAGCTTGCCCATGCAAGGATGACCATGCCGAACGCCCAGAAGGCATCGATGAAAGAGACGTCGCGAATTTTGACCGCATAGGCCCAGAGCAAAAGGATCGCGATCATCAACGCCCCAAGGTTGATTGCCAGCATTGTCAGTGCTTCGCTCA
Source organism: Sphingorhabdus pulchriflava (assembly GCF_003367235.1). Classification (GTDB taxonomy): domain Bacteria; phylum Pseudomonadota; class Alphaproteobacteria; order Sphingomonadales; family Sphingomonadaceae; genus Sphingorhabdus_B; species Sphingorhabdus_B pulchriflava. The sequence goes on along the minus strand of NZ_QRGP01000001.1, from coordinate 2,006,041 downwards.
TGTTTCGCTCTCCCCTGTTATACTCGCCATCTTTTTGCCCGGATGTTTCGGCGTCACTTTGGCGTAAAGTTCAGCAATCTTCGCCATATCTGCTTTGAAATCGCCGGTTGGCCAGATCGCCGGACCAAGGCCGCCACTTTTCTTGGCATAGTCCATCATTCCGACCACCAGCGGCACTTTGGCACCCAGGGCGATGTGATAGAAACCGGTTTTCCATTTACGCACTGCACCGCGCGTTCCTTCAGGGGCTATGGTGAGCATGAATTCGGTGCGTTTCGCAAATTCGTCGATCATCGCCTGAACATAATTTTGGTTCGACGAACGGTCGACGGGCACGCCGCCCATATCGAGCATGAAATTCTTCCATGGCCAGCGAAACAGCGACTTTTTCGCCATGAAATGCGGCATGATACCCAGATCTTCGGTCAAGCCGATGAAATAGAGAAAGTCCCAGTTTGACGTGTGTGGTGCAGCTATCAGGACAAATTTGCGCGGTTCGGGCACTTCACCAAAAGCGGACCAGCCGTTGCGGCGATAAATCCATACAAGTGCCCTACGGAACAGACGTGACACCAGGCTTGGCCGACGAATTTGGTTGGTCATATGCGACCTGCTTCCCCTCTCACTATCGGCAGACACTGGACTTGCCCGATTGCAAAAGCAATTAGCTTGTTTCCCGTATTGGGTGGCGCTAGTCCGCTGCCATCAAAATAATTCAAGCGGGATTGCCATGTCAGACGCCTTCATTCCGGTCATTTCGGCGACCGGGCTTTACACCCCTAGCGATACCATCTCGAACGAGGAACTGGTCGCGAGCTTCAACGCCTATGTTGATCTGTATAATGCACAAAATCCCGATGCCGAGCCTTTGGTGCACAGCTCGGTTGAATTTGTCGAAAAAGCGAGCGGCATCAAATCGCGCCATGTGATTGACAAGACCGGTATCATCGATCCCGAAATCATGGAGCCGCGCTATGCCGAGCGCCCCAATGACCAGATTTCGCTGATGGCCGAAATCGGCGTTGCCGCCTGTCGCGATGCGCTTGCGAAGGCCGGACGCGATATCGCCGATGTCGACGCTGTCCTCTGCGCCGCTTCGAATATGCAGCGCGGCTATCCGGCAATGGCGGTCGAAATCCAGCACGAGCTGGGTATGGAGCGCGGTTTCGGTTTCGATATGAATGTCGCTTGCTCGTCCGCCACCTTTGGCATCCAGACCGCAGCTGACTATATCCGCAGCGGCAACGCGCGGTCGGTGTTGGTGGTGAACCCCGAAATCACCTCGGGCCATTTGAACTGGCGCGATCGCGACAGCCACTTCATCTTTGGCGATGTTGCAACCGCCATTCTTGTCGAGGCCAAGGATCTGGCCCCTGCCAAGCATTGGGAAATTCTCGGTACCCGGCTGAAGACCCAGTTTAGCAACAATATCCGCAACAATTTCGGTTTTCTCAACCGCGCCGAGGGCAAGGGGCCGGTTGACCAGAGCGGGCCCAAGACCGACAAGCTGTTTGTCCAGGAAGGCCGCAAGGTGTTCAAGGAAGTGGTGCCGATGGTCGCGCAAATGATCGTCGACCATGCCGCGCATTTGGGCCTTGAGGGCAGTAATCTGCGCCGTCTGTGGTTGCATCAGGCCAATCAGGGAATGAACCGCCTGATTTCGCAGCGCGTGCTGGGACATGAAGCGAATGAAGATGAGAGCCCGACTGTGCTCGACACCTATGCCAATACCTCGAGCGCGGGTTCGATCATCGCCTTCCACAAGCATAATGAAGACCTTAAGGTCGGCGATACCGGGCTGATCTGCTCTTTCGGGGCGGGCTATTCAGCGGGTACGGTCTTCGTGCGGAAGGTTGCCTGAACTTTGCTCTAACGTGTCTGTGTCGCGCGCCAAAGGTCGGGTTGAATGAAGTTGCCTTGCCAGATACCCCGGCGAGCCGAGCTGGCTGCGTCTTCTTCGCTGCCATAGTCGCGCAGGCCATAATATTCGTGTGACACCGCGAATCCGTCGGTCACCTGTTTGGCACCCAAATCAGGTGTTTGCGTGGTTTTGCAGGTGGCGAGTGCGCGATGATAGCGGTCCTGCGCATCGGTTACACATGTGAGGCCGGGTTCGAGCAGCAGTTTTTCGAGTGCCGCCCGGGCCGCCTTGCCGCATTCCCATTTCATACCTTTGGCATCATTGCAGGTCTGGCGGTATTCAGGGGCATCGATGCCCTTCAGGCGGAATTTGCGTGGGCCGATGGCAAAGCTGTCACCGTCGGCGGTCTGCATGGGCGATCGTGCAGCAATGATCGTTTCGCGTGAAACAATACCATCGGCATAATACCAGGCGGCCAAAATGGCGCCGAGCATCAAGAGGAAAAATAGGCCGCGCACAATGCGGTAACCGCGTTTGCGATACACCCGGCCGTCAGGGAATTTGAGGGTGATCAATAGCCTCCCAGTGACGGGAATTTCGCGACGATATGGTCGTATACTGCCTGATGAAGTCCATTGTGGAATGAGCAACCATATTCGTCGCCCTGTTTCCAGATGACTTCAACTTCAAGCGGGGCAAATTCTGGCAGGGTCACAAAGACCCTGCGATTCAGATTGAGCAGGACCGGACAATTTATGCGACAACCGGATTGCGACAGGTCGATCATCTGCCCTTTGTGCCGCCCTGCGCCATGTTCGCGGATTTCAATCGGTATATAAACATGGTCACGGTTGAAGCGGCGGGCCTCCATCCCGGATTCGGGGGCGTTTGAACGTTGGTCGCCTTCAGACACGCATTGCCGCTCCTGGCTGGAAGTCTGTATCTGCGCCATCTATTACCACCCATAACGTTAAAGTCCAAATTGAATAACGGCATGGGGTGACGTTTGTTTACATCGTTGGGATCAATCGAGGATCAACCCCAATGCGATGTAGATCAGAAGAGCCGAACCAAAGCCAACCAGAGTAGCTATAACAAAAGCTATACGGATGACGGTAGTATCAATGCCGCTCCAGTTCGAAAGTCCGGCGCAAACGCCCATGATTTTCTTGTTGGTACGATCGAGTGTCAATTTGGTCATTTTACCTTTACTCCCATTAACTGTTTTGATGACAGGATCGCGGCGCATCATGCGATACCATTGCTGACGGCGGGCGCGATGCTCATGCCGACGGTGATGAACGCGCAGACCAAGGCTGCTGCGATCGAAAAAAGCTGGTTGCGAAGCGGGGCGTTCATTTCAAAAATCCTTTCGAAATCGTCTTGCGATCAGGCAAGATAAGGCGACATGGGAGCAACGGCCGGAGCAATGCTGACGCCGATGGTCAGGAATGCACATGCGATAGCTGCGAAAACCGAAGCGAACTGGTTGCGGGTCGAAATGGTCATTTTAAAAGTCCTTCCTTGTTCATGTTCCGGATCATTCCGGGGATGCCAAGGTATAAGCATGGGGCGTGCCAGTTTTAGAAAAACACATAAATACAATATCATGATGTAATTCATGCTCTTGGAAGACGATTTTACAAATCTGAATATTGGGAAAATGCGCCAACATTTTGGAATGGAGTTGGTGAAATCCGCACCATGGATGTGCAGCTAACCCAAATCGACATTGACGCAGGCTGCATCTCGGATAGGGCGCTGGCATGGCGCTCGATAGGCTCGACCTGACAGATTTTCGCAACCATGCGGCGCTGAGCGTGCGTCCGCAGGGGCGCTTCATTATCCTGCATGGCGCAAACGGGGCCGGGAAGACCAATATATTGGAGGCGGTGTCGTTGTTGGTCCCGGGGCGGGGTCTGCGCCGGAGCAATTTGCACGAAATGGCTCGGCAAGGTGGATGCGGAGGATTTGCCGTGGCTGCGAAGCTCGACGAGACGGCGCTGGGCACTGCAGTGTCGGCGGAAGCACCGGGGCGCCGTATCGTGCATATCAACGGTGCCAATGCCGCGATCAACGATCTGGCGGAATGGCTGTCCATATTGTGGCTGACGCCTGCGATGGACCGGCTGTTCATGGACGGGGCCGGCGCGCGCCGCCGTTTTCTTGATCGGTTGGTGCTGGCGCTTGAGCCTTCGCACGCGCTCAATAGCAGCCGTTATGAAAATGCCCTGCGCCAGCGCAACCGGATGCTGTCCGAAGGCCAGGGCGATGCCGCCTGGTTCGATGCGGTCGAAGCCAGTATGGCGCAATATGCGGCGGCAATTGTCGAAAGCCGGTCGCGCACAGTGGCGCAGCTTTCCGAACGGCTTGCCGCCATGCCGCCATCACCCTTTGCCCGGCCTTTGCTAGTGCTGGAGGATGACAGCATCCCCGTTGCCGACACGCTGGCCGCTGGCTGGAAAGCCAATCGCGGGCGTGAACGGGCGGCGGGTCGCACATTGTCCGGCCCGCACCGCAACGACCTGCTCGTTCGGCATGACGGCCATGGCCAGCCAGCGGCAAGCTGTTCAACGGGCGAGCAAAAAGCGCTGCTGCTCTCGCTTATTCTTGCCCATGCCCGGCTGGTGGCTGAATTGCGCGGGGCACCACCGATCCTGCTGCTTGATGAGATCGCGGCGCATCTCGATCCCGGTCGTCGCGAGGCCTTGTTCGAGCGGCTCTACGATACCGGCAGCCAGGTGTGGATGACAGGCACCGAGGAAAGCCTGTTCGATAGCGCAGGTTCAGACGCCTTGCGGCTGCACATCGCCGAGAGCGCGCTTGGCTGAAACCGGCGAGTGCGATAAGCGCATCGATATGACGCAGAACGCCCCTGATCTTGCCAGCCACTATGTCGCGCGCGGCATGCGCAATCCGCAACTTATCGAGGCGGCGCTGGCGATCAACGAAGACCGGCTGCCCGATGCCGAGCCGATTTTGCGCGCACATCTGCATAAAGACCCGTTCGATGTAGCGGCAATCCGTCTGATGGCGCAACTGGCGGCGCGGCTGGGGCGGTTCAAGGACAGTGAGGCATTGCTTCGACGGGCCATCGAGCTTGCCCCCGATTTCACTGCTGCACGATCAAACCTTGCCGGAATACTCTATCGTCAAAACCGTTTCGAAGAGGCGGTCGAGTTGCTTGATACCGTGCTGCAAGTCGACGCTGACGATGCCAGCGGGCAAAGCCTTATGGCCGCCGCGCTGGGTCGGATTGGCGAATATGACGAGGCGCTGGCGCTCTATGGAGCGCTGACGCAGCGTTTCCCGCAGCATGCCAAGCTTTGGATGAGCTATGGCCATGTCCTCAAGACCGTTGGGCAACAGGACGAAGGCATCGCCGCCTATCGCCGCGCGCTGGCGGTGGAGCCGACCTTGGGCGAGGTCTGGTGGAGTCTTGCCAATTTGAAGACCGTCCGCTTCGATGATGCCGACATTGCGGCGATGGAGGCCGCACTGGAGGCACCTAGCCTCTCTGACGATGACCGGCTACATCTGCATTTCGCGCTCGGTAAGGCGTTTGACGACCGACGTGAGGCCGAAACTTCTTTCGGCCATTATGAACGGGCCAATGCGATCCGGCACAGCCAGCTAGACTACGACCCTGATGTGGTGACCCAGCATGTCGACAAGATCATCGCCACCTTCACCCCCGAATTTGTCGCTGCCCGTGCAGGGCAGGGCGATCCCACGCCCGATCCGGTCTTCATCCTCGGCATGCCGCGTGCCGGTTCAACGCTGCTCGAACAGATATTGGCCAGCCATTCGCAGATCGAAGGCACGATGGAATTGCCCGACTTGCCTGCCATTGCGCTGCGCGAAGGCAAGGCAACGCCGAGCGGCTGGGTCGATGCGGTCAGGGATATGCCAGCGGAGCGTTTGACCGAACTGGGCGCTGAATTCCTTCAGCGCACCGCTGTGCAGCGCAAGACCGACAAACCCTTTTACATCGACAAGCTGCCCAACAACTGGGTCTATACCGGCCTGCTCAACCTGATCCTGCCCAATGCAAAGATCATCGACGCGCGGCGGCATCCGCTCGATTGCTGTTTTTCAAACTTCCGCCAGCATTTCGCCAAGGGGCAGGCGTTCAGCTACAGCCTGTCTGATATGGGACGCTATTATGCCGATTATGTGCGGCTGATGGCGCATTTCGACAGGGTGCTACCGGGGCGCGTCCACCGCGTGATCCACGAACAGGTGATTGAACAGCCCGAGGCGCAGGTGCGCGCAATGCTCGATTATCTGGACGTGCCGTTCGAGGAAGCCTGCCTCAACTTCCACCAGAACAAGCGTGCGGTGCGCACCGCATCGAGCGAACAGGTCCGCCGCCCGATCAATCGCGACGGGGTCGAGCAGTGGAAGCCCTATGAACAATGGCTCGATCCGCTGAAGGCTGCATTGGGTACGCTATGGCAAACCTATCCCGAAGTTGCTGGCGCGGGAAAATAAGCTGATGTCTTTCGCCGCAATTGGCGTTAGGACGTCCACGACATGCTGAGCTTGCCCAATATCCTCACGCTTTCGCGGATTTTCGCGGTGCCAATTCTGGTCTTCCTGTTGTGGCCGGGAACCAAACCGCACAGCGTGCAGCCGTTACCGATCGATTATTGGTTCGCCTTCGCGCTCTATTGCCTGATGGGGATTACCGATTATTTCGATGGTTATGTCGCGCGCACACAGGGGACGGTTTCAAAACTGGGCGTGTTCCTCGATCCGATTGCCGACAAGATCATGGTCGGCGCGGTCATCCTGCTTTTGGTCTTCACCCGCGATGTCGATGGCTGGCATGTGATTGCCGCGTTGATCATCCTGTTGCGCGAAATAACGGTGTCGGGCTTGCGCGAATTTCTCGCCGGATTGCAGGTTTCGGTGCCGGTCTCGCAACTGGCCAAGTGGAAAACCACCGCGCAGCTTGTGGCCTTTGGTGGGCTGATATTGGCCGGGGCGTTACCCGACTGGGCATTGCTGAAAACCGCCGCGCTCAGCCTTTTGTGGGTGGCGGCGGTGCTCACGATCATCACCGGCTGGGATTATCTGCGCGTCGGCATCAAGCATATGGATTGACCATGAAGCTGGTCTATTTCGCACGCGTTCGTGAGGCGCTTGGCCGCGATAGTGAGGATATCGATTTTCCGGCCAATGTGCGGAGCGTATCCGAGGCACTTGATTGGCTGGCGACGCAATCACCCAACCATGCCGAGGCCTTTGCTGACCGTTCCAAGCTGCGCTTTGCGCTAAACCAGCGCATGGTGAAGGCGGATGCGGCTATATCCGGGGCCAGCGAATTTGCCATTTTCCCGCCGGTGACTGGCGGATGATCCGCGTTTCGATCCAAGAAGTTGCATTCGATATCGCGGCTGAATGCGCGGCATTGGAGCGTACCGGCGTCGGCGCGTTGGCTACATTCACCGGCATTGTGCGCGGTGATGATGGCGTGACTGCAATCGAGCTTGAGCATTATCCGGGCATGACCGAGGCCAGTCTTGTGAGCATTTGCGAGGCTGCCAAAACACGCTGGGCCCTTGCAGGATGCACGATCATCCATCGCATCGGCCGGATGGAAACAGGCGAACCCATCGTTCTTGTCATAACGGCTTCCCCGCATCGCACAGCCGCGTTGGAGGCCTGTGCCTTCCTGATTGACCGGCTGAAAACCGACGCTCCGTTCTGGAAAAAGGAATATCGCGGCGACGCGGTCAATTGGGTCGAGGCGAAAGCGAGCGATGCTGCCCGCGCCGATAGCTGGGGTTAGGCGGGCACCAATTCGCGCATCGTTTCTGCGAGCAATTCGAATTCAGGCTGACGCGGGCTGTTGGTCCGCCAAACGAGCGCAATTTCGCGGCTGGCATGCGGGGCATCAAGCGGGCGGGCCTCGACTTCGGTGCCATTGAGCAGCCCGTTTTTCACCGCGATTTCGGGCACCAAAGTCTGGCCGAGGCCGTTATCGACCATCTGGATCAGCGTATGCAGCGAGGTGCCGAGCATCGTTGCTGACGCGCGCAGTTCGGGGCGATTGCAGGCAGCGAGGGCGTGATCCTTCAGGCAATGGCCGTCGACGAGCAGCAGCAGGCGCGATTCATCGATCATTTCAGGTACTATGGTGCTGGGCGGATTATCGGGTTCGCCCTTGGGAAAGGCGACGAACAGCCGGTCGTCGAATAGCTTGGCATGCTCGGTATCGCCGCAACCATAAGGCAGCGCCAGCAGCACGCAATCGACCTGCCCGCGGTGTAGTGCCTCACACGCAGCTGCACTGGTTTCTTCGCGCAGATAGAGCTTGAGATCGGGATATTTCTTGCGCAGTGCAGGCAGCAGGCGCGGAAGCAGGAAGGGGGCGATGGTCGGGATCACGCTCATCCGCAACTCATCGGCCAGTGGCTTACCGGCGGCCCGCGCCATGTCGGCCAGTTCCTCTGCCTCGCGCAATATGCGGTGCGCCTTGGCGACCATTTTCTTGCCCAAAGGGGTGAAGCGCACAACGCGCCGGGTGCGTTCGACCAGTACCAGCCCGAGCAGCGACTCGAGCTCGCGGATACCTGCGGACAATGTCGACTGTGTGACATAGCAGGCATCGGCTGCCTTGCCGAAATGGCCCTGCTCTTCGAGCGCGACCAGATATTGCAGCTGCTTCAGCGTGGGCAGGTAGGTCGACATATAGCGGTCCAATCGATTAATCGGGCTTAATTAATCGCTATATCCGATAAAATCCATGTTTTTCCTTTGACCAAAGTCAACAGGTCTGGAATTATTTGCATCAGCGCTTAACTTTACAGGCGTAACAAACGAATGGCCAATGCGGACAGGAAGTCCGCACTGCGGGTTGCGGGAGGTAAAAGGCCATGCTGGGAAATTTTGTCGAATATCTCGACTCGATCAAGGCACGCGATCCGGCGCCGCGTACACGCTGGGAGATTTTGCTCTATCCGGGCGTATGGGCGCTCGGGATGCACCGTGTCGCGCATTGGCTGTTCAAGGGCGAGATGTATTTCCTCGCGCGGTTGGTGAACCACATCTCCCGCTTCCTGACAGCGATCGATATTCACCCGGGCGCGACAATCGGGCGGAATTTCTTCATCGACCATGGCTTTGTGGTGATCGGCGAGACCGCCGAGATCGGTGACAATGTGACCATCTATCAGGGGGCGACGCTGGGCGGCACCAACCCGACCAGCGGACAAGGCGGCAAGCGCCACCCGACTTTGGGCGACAATGTGATTGTCAGTCTGGGTGCGGCGATCCTGGGCCCGTTGACCGTCGGTGCAAACAGCCGCATCGGTGCCAATGCCGTGGTCACCAAGGATGTGCCCGAAGGTGCGACGATGGTGGGCATTCCGGCCAAGCCGACTTTGGTCGAGGTGAAGCCCGAAACGCAGAATTTTGTGCCCTATGGCACGCCGTGCAGCGAACGCTTCGATCCGGCGACGCAGAAACTCGAACTGCTGCAATGCGAAATGGAAACGATGCAGAAGCGCCTCGCCGTGCTGCTCGAAGAGCGCGATGCCCTTGCGGCGGCCAAAAGTTCGGCACGCAAGCGTGGAGGTAGCAAACCGGCTTGAGCGCGATCATCACGCCCTTTCCGGTTTCAGCGCGCCATCCGGCGCAGGTCGGCTTTGAGCGTGACGAACTTACCCGCATTTTGGATTTGTACGGTCGCATGGTTGCGGCGGGAAACTGGCGCGACTACGCCATTGATCTTGGCCGCGATGTCGCGATCTTCTCCGCCTTCCGACGAAGCGCCGAACGCCCCGAATACCGCATCGTCAAAGACCCCTCGCTGCGCAACAAGCAAGGCATGTGGGCGCTGATCGGTGAGGGCGGCGGGGTGCTCAAACGCGGACACGAACTGGTGCCGGTGCTGGCGCCGGTTGAACGGAAATTGCTGAAGCTGGTGGAGGGTTAGTAGCCCTTAACGTTCAAGTTTGCGGACCACCCAAAACCGTAGCCCTGAGCTTGTCGAAGGGCGGCTCGCGGTTTACGCTGACCTCTATGACCAGCGACTGGATGTTTCACTGCTATTTGCTGCGATGTTCGGACGGCACTTTTTACTGCGGCCATACTGACGATATGGAACGGCGATTGGCAGAGCACAAATCCGGTGCGTGTGGCGGCTATACTTATAAGCGTCGCCCCGTCGAACTCGTTTGGAACGATGCGTTTCAGACGCGTGATGATGCTAAGGCCGCAGAAAAACGGATCAAGGGCTGGAGTAAGGCCAAGAAGGAAGCGTTGATTCAGCGCGATTGGGTGCGAATATCGGAGCTTGCCCGATGCCGTGGTTTGAACCGATAGGCGCCCTTCGACAGGCTCAGGGCTACGGTTTTCTTGCGCGGGAACCCTTAAGCACTCACCGGCAAAGTCGGCCAATACTCGGCTATCTTGCCCCCATCATACACGCCAATATCCCCAAACTGAAGGAACAGCGCCTCGCTCTGATCAGGGCGCATGAAGATGGTGTCGCCGGGTTTCAGGTCGATCTTGCGCGATCCGGTCAGCAATTCCTGATTGGAAGAGCGGCCGAACAGCTTGGAATATTGCAGGCCTTCCGGCGATGCGGGTTTTGCCAACCAATGGCCGCCATGGATATAGAACCCGCGTTCGGTGTTGCGATCCCACCAGTGTAGTGCGCCTGATAGTGGCTCAAGGCCGGGTAGTTGCTGGTCGCTGCTGGCCTTGAGCACGGGTGTGGCTATGAACGCCGCCGGGGTAAGGTCGGCCAGATCGTCATAGTCGAAATCGCCGGGTTTGACGAAAGCGGAGCCGACCGAAACTTCATTGGCGACGGTTCCCTTGCAATGCCGGCGGAAGGTCGGGCTGCCAGCGCCGTTGAGTGTCATTGCGCTGATATCGAGGTCGGCAGACTTCAATATTCCGATAGCGTTTTTATAGGCTGCCTGCGTCGCCGCATAGGTCTTGTCCGGGTTCGGCATTTTGGGGACGTGCGGGTCATAACCCATCAGGCCTGAGAGCTTTACGCCGGCCTTTTTCGCGGCCCCGACCGTGTCGGAAAGCATAGCCGGATCGGCAAAGCCGCCGCGATGGAGGCCGACGTCGATCTCAAGGCTGGCATTCAACTGCACCCCGCGTGCCTTTGCCACCTCGATATATTCGGAGAGGCGCAGCGGCGTATCGATCAACCACTGCACATTGGCGATGGCAGCGCTACCCGCTTTATCGATCACGCGCGCATATTCGCTGGCGGGGAGGGGCTTGCCCATCAGGTAATTGGCGTCGGCGCGTTGCGGCAGCAACTGCAGCAGCATTTCCGCGCTGAACACCATCAACCGGTTGCTGCCCATGCCAGCGAGGACAAAGTCGAGCAGCTTGGGTGACGGCAGTGACTTGGCAACAACGCGTAACGGCAGGCCAGCCTTGTCGACGCTTTGCCGGATCGCGGCGACATTGGCGGCAAGGCGCTGGCGGTCGATCACCAGCGTGGGGCGGTTGAGGCCCGCACGGCCGAGCGAGGCCGCAAGCCCTTTGAAATAGTCGCTGTGCATCGCTCCCTCCTCTGCCGGGCGCAGCAGCATTGCACCCGCTCCCGCTGCTATCAAGGCACCGCCGCCAATAAAGAAGGTGCGGCGCTTCATCCGAAAATCCGTTTCAGGAACGGATTGAGCATCCGGCCTTCGGGATCGACCGAACGCCGAACGGCATCCGCCTCGGCAAATTGCGGATAGAGCCGCTGGAAATCCTGCGCGCCGAGCGAGTGCAGCTTGCCCCAATGCGGGCGCCCCCCAGCTTCGCGGAATACGGGCTCGGCCAGCTTGTACATCCAGTCATGGTCTTCCTTGTACCAGGCGTGCACCGCTATCGAGCCGCTTTCGCGTTCGTAAAAAGGGGATAGCCAGGCATCGTCTGGGGCGATGATGCGGGCTTCGATGGGGAAGAACACACCGCGCGCGTCGCTTTCGATCCGGCGGATGATTTCGCGCAGCACGCCAACTTGCTCGGCGATTGGCAGGTGATATTCCATTTCCTTGAAACGCACCGGTCGCTCGTTTGACAGCAGCTTCCAGCCTTCATCGATGGCGATGTCGGGCGGGATATCCGCCATTGCAGATTGCGCCGCTTTTCGGCGTAACTCGGGCGTAAATTCGAACAGGTCGCGCAGCGATTTAAGGTCCATCAGCGTATCGGTATCGCCGTCGGGCCCGCGCGGGGTAACCGGTTCGGTCGTGGTGTCGTGGGTGATGAGCGCCGATTTGCCGGTAAAGGGCAGGACGAGAAATTCGGCGTTGCGATGCTTTTCGGCGAGCGCAGGCCATTGGCGCAGCATGTCGTCGGTGTCGACTAGCGAAACGACCTTCTTCACCCGTTCTAGCGGGCGGTTCTGCAAGGTGACTTCGCTCAACACGCCAAAGGCACCCAGCGATACCCGAGCAGCATGGAACAGTTCGGGCCGCACATCGCGGCTGCATTCCGCCACTTCGCCATTGGGCAGAACCAGCCGCATCGCGGTCACTTCGCCATGGATTGCCTTTACGCCCTTGCCCGTACCATGCGTGCCTGTGGCCAACGCACCCGCCAGCGTCTGTTTGTTGATATCGGGCAGGTTGGGCATTTCCTGCCCGATGCCCGCGAGAAGCGGACCGAGCGCGGAAAGTTTCGTACCCGCGCGAACAGTCGCGGTCATCGACGCCGCATCGTGCCGCACAAGCCCGCTCAGCCGATCGAGAGAGAGCAAGGTGCCTTCGGTCGGGACCAGTGCGGTAAAACTGTGGCCGGAGCCTACGGGACGTACCGGCGTCTGCGCTTTGGGCAGCAGGGCGGCGAGTTCGGCCTCATTGGCCGGTGCAGCGCGGACGACGGGATAGGAATGTTCATTTCCGGCCCAGTTTGACCAGAGCGCGCGACCCTTTGTATCAATGGGTTCGGGCAGGTCAGGCTCCCGGCTTAGCCACATTCGGCGTCCGGCCAGCCCGCCGAAGCCCAGCGCCAACAACCCGGCTCCTCCCAATAATGCGCGACGGCCCAGTTTCATTGTTTTTCCTCCCGGCCAGCCATGAAGCGGATCAAGGCTTTCATGTCATCAGGTGTGCAGCTGAAACATTGGCCGCCGGCGGGCATGCCCTTCTTGCCCTGAATGGCAGCTGCAAGCAGTACGTCTTCGCCCTGCGTCCAGCGTGTATCCCAAACGCTGCGGTCGCCGGTCAGCGGCGCGAGCGAGTCTTTGACGGTATGGCATGCCTTGCACGATCCCGCATAAAGTTCGGCGAGTTTCGGATCGGATGGTGACAGCATCGCGCTCTCCGCCTCGCTCAGCGGCTTGGGCGGGGGCTCTCCGCTGCCACAGGCCGCAAGTGGCATTGCCAGAATCGCCAGCGCAATTTTTCGCATGCTTTCCCCTTCCCAAAGCTAGAAATATAGCTATAACTATATTTCGTCAAGCAGGATGTCTTTGTGCCGCGGAAGCCTCTCCAGAAGCGATCGATCGCCACGCTCGAAAAGCTGCTTGATGCGGCGGGCGAGCTGTTAGCCGAAGTCGGCGTGGAGCGGGTGAGCACCAATTTGGTGGCGGCAAGGGCAGGGGTGACACCGCCGACGCTCTACCATTATTTCGATGACAAATATGCCCTGCTCACCGCGCTGGGTATGCGGTTGATGGAGGCGCAAAATGCGCTGGTCCCGCTCGAGCCGGGGCAGGGGGAGGATACTATCGCCAAGTCATTGCTCGACCATGTCGAACTGACACGGCAGAGCCCCGGCGGACCATGGGTGATGCGGATGTTGCGCGCGGTACCGCAATTGGCCGAGGTGCGGCTGGCGTCGCATCGGACGCTGGCAGAGGCTTTGGTGCAGCGTGCACTGGCATTGGAGCCGCGGCAGGATCGAGCCAGTTTGGAGCGCCGTGCGCGGCTGGCGGTCGATTTGGGTTATGCGGCTATCGAACTCGTCTTCGACGAACCCGAGCTCGATAGCCGGGAAATCATGCAGGATGCGGCCCGGGCGATCCGGGCCTTGCTGGCTTAGCCAGCCTTTGCCTGCAGCAGCTTCATCGCCTGCATCGACTGTTCGCCACCCGACTGGGGAACGATTTCGCCGGTGCGGTCGCTGATCTTGGCAAAGTTTGCGGCCACACCTTCGGGCGACAGATCGTCACCTTCCAGCAGCGCGCCCTGCGTCATGGTGACGTTGGCGGTGTGGAAGAAGCCCGCACCTGCGCCCATGATAACATTGGCAGGCGCATCTTCGGAAACGAGGAAGAGAGCCGCCGGAACGACATTGACCGGATCGAACATTGCGAAAGCCGCGGGCGGCAGAATGTCTTCGGTCATGCGGGTCGCCGCGATCGGGGCCAGCGTGTTGCATTTCACGTTGTACTTTGCGCCTTCAAGATAGAGCGACTTGGTGAAGCCGGCGAGGCCGAGTTTGGCGGCGCCATAGTTGGTCTGGCCAAAATTGCCGTACAGGCCGGTTGATGATGCAGTCATCAGGATGCGGCCATAATTTTGTTCGCGCATCAGATCCCAGACCGCCTTGGTGCAGTTGGCCGAGCCGTTGAGATGGACGTCGACGACCAGTTTCCAGTCGGCCATTTCCATCTTGGTGAAGCTCTTGTCGCGCAAGATGCCGGCATTGTTGATCAGGATGTGGACGCCGCCCCAGGCTTCCTTCGCCTTGGCGACCATTTCGACCATCTGCTCATATTCGGTGACACTGCCGCCATTCGACATCGCTTCACCGCCAGCCGCCTTGATTTCTTCAACCACTTTGAGTGCGGCATCCGAATGGCCCGTGCCGTCGCGTGATCCGCCGAGGTCGTTCACGACAACCTTTGCCCCGCGCTTGGCGAGTTCGAGTGCATAGGCACGGCCCAGTCCGCCGCCCGCACCGGTCACAATGGCGACTTTATCCTTGAAGTTGATGGTCATTTTCATGCTCCAGAATTAAGGGGTACACAGACGCCGAAAAGCGACTCCAAACCCCGGGAATTTGCGGGGCGCGGATTGGCACGACCCTTACGTTTACGCAAGCGTAAAGCGGTGGAATTTGGTGACTGTAACAAAAGCTACTTATTGCCGTCATAAAGACGACGCGAATTGGCAATCATTTTGTCACGGTGATTCGGGGAAGGAAAAGGGACCGACATGAAATTCGCACGCAAATTGCTGCTCGGCAGCGCCGCCACAGCCGCCATGTTGGTTTCCAATCCGGCGCTCGCACAATCGAACGACGCCGAGATGGAGGTGCTGCGGGCCGAAGTTGCCGCGTTGAAAGCGCAACTGGCCGAGCTGTCGGCCAAGGTTGAAAAGGTAGCGGCGACGCCTGCACCTGCACCCGCCCCGGTGGCTGCCGCTGCCACTGAAAAGAAGCCTGCTGCCGAAATTTCCTGGAAGGGCGCGCCCGAGATAAAGGGTGAGGGCGGTTGGAGCTTCAAGCCGCGCGGTCGCCTTCAGATCGACGCCGCTTCGATCAACCCGTCGGACACCATCGCGACCAACAGCCTTGGCACCACGGCGCGGGTACGCCGTGCACAATTCGGTATCGACGGCACCATACCCGGCGGTTTCGGGTACCGCGTCGAAGCCGATATCGGCAGCGGTTCGGCTGAACTGACCGACATGTACCTGACATACAAGGCGAATAAGGAACTGACGATAACCCTTGGCCAGCACAAGCCCTTCTGGGGTCTGGAAGAGCTGACGAGCGACCTGTTCACCAGCTTCAACGAGCGTGCCGCTTATCATGGTGCCTTCGGGTTCGAACGGCGTGTCGGCCTGTCTGCGACTTATGCAGGCAAAAATGTGCTGCTGCAGGGCGGCATTTTCGCTGACAATGCCGCTGACCTCAATGGCGATGGCTCCAACAACAGCCGCAGCTTTGACGGCCGCATCGTGTTCATGCCCAAGCTTGGAAATACACAGTTGCACCTCGGCGCATCGGGCCACAGCCGCCGTTTCAATGATTTTTCGAGCACCGCGCGCTATCGCGCCCGCCCGTTTACCCGCACCACCGACACGCGTTTCGTCGATACCCGCGGGTTCCTGGCGAACGGTGAGGACAGTTTCGGCGTTGAAGCCTTGGCGAGCAATGGCCGTTTCCATGCAAGTGCGGAAAGCCACTGGCTGACTGCCAAGCGGATCGGAGCCTTTGCCGACCCGACCTTCAATGGTGGTTATGCCGAAGTCGGTTACTTCCTGACCAAGGATTCACTCGCCTATAAGGGTGGCGTGGTCGACCGGACCAAACCCTCTAACCCGCTGGGCAAAGGCGGTATCGGCGCGGTTCAGGTCAACGCTCGCTATGACTGGGTCGACCTTTCGGACGACGTCATTGTTGGCGGCAAACAGCAGACTTATGGCTTGTCACTAGTCTGGACCCCGACCGAATATGTGCGCTTCATGGCCAATTACGGCCACCTTGAATTGACCGACGCGGCTGTCCTTGCAGGCGGTGACGGCGATTATTCGGCGGACGTTTTCGGGATGCGCGCGCAGATCGATTTCTGATGCACTGCGTTTAACCTTTGAATGCAGGCTGTCCCGTTCCAAGACGCGGGGCAGCCTTTACAATTCGAGCAGTGGATTCCTGCGCCGATATTGCTAAGGGCTTGGTATGAGCGGCGATACACCCGAAAAGAACGACCCGATCCAGATGCCGACGCGTCGTCGTGCGTTGATGCTGGGTGCCGCGGGTGTTGCGACGGTGGTGTCGGTGCGTCCCGCGCTTGCCCAGACCGCGGGTTCGGTCCTCAACTGCGAAATTCCGGTTCCGGGGCCGCACGGCACGGGGATGAATATCGACGCAACGGGAAATCTGGTCGCGCCCGATACCCCGGGCTCCTTCGTTGCCACAGGCCAGAAATTCAGCGGTGAAGAAGTGAAGCGTGCGCTTTCGGGCCAGACGCTGCCGGGAACGACCTATGAGCAGAGCCAGGCCTATGTGAATTACATCCGCCGCCTGCAGGCCGGGCAGAGCGGGTTTACCTGTTTCGCCTCGCTGCAGATGCCGCGCTGATCCTTGCCGATTGAATTTTAACGCGGCTGTATTAGGCCTTGGCCGTGGCCAATTCCGAAACCCTTTATTTGGCAGAACCCGCCGACGCCCGCATTGTCGAACCGCTCGACATGATGACGCTGATTTATCAGCGGCGTTCTGGCATCACGCATTTGGTCGGCGAGCCAGTACCGCAGATGCTCGAAGCGATGGGTAGTGATGCGGTTAGTGTCGCAATGCTGGCGTCGCGATTGGCGGCCAGTTTTGAACTGGGCGGGCAGGATGATGCGGTCGCCTTGATCACCGAACGGCTGGAGGAACTTGCCGAGCTTGGGCTGGTGGAGCGCAGCAGCAATGCATGAGTTTCGCGTTCAGGTGGGGCCTGCAGCCTTCAGGATCGGTTCGGCATGGCGGGCACCTATCGACCAAATGGTGGAGCTTTACCGCGACTATCCGCAGCCCGATTTCACCGACTTCACTGTGCGGCTGGAGCCTACCGGCTGGCTGCGGAGGTGGCTGCGACCGTCGGTTGCCATCGGTGGCGATTATATGCTGCCCGATGCAGCGCCGTTGCCGCTGGAGCAGGGATTGCTCGCTGCCGAGATGGCGATGAACCTGCAAATGGCGCTCGGTTGGCGACGGCATTTGTTGCTGCACGCCAGCGCGGTTGAGCGCGACGGACGGGTGCTGGTGATGACCGGCCAGTCGGGATCGGGGAAATCGACACTGTCGGCCTTGCTGGGGTCACAAGGCTGGCGGTTTCTGGGCGACGAATTTGTACTGCTTGATCCGATGACGGGGGATGCGGTGCCGTTCCCGCGTCTTATCAGCCTGAAGAATAGCGCGATTGCTGCGATGCTATTAGCGCAGCCCGACGGTCGCTTTGGGCCACTGCTGGCGGGAACGCCCAAAGGCGATATCCGCCACATGGTTCCGCCGTCGGATGCCATTGCGCGGATGGGGCAGAGTGGCACCTCTGCATTGCTGCTCTTTCCGCGTTATGGCTATCCCGGTGCGGTGCGCGAGGTGGCGCCGGGCGAGACCTTCATGCGGCTGACGCAAGCGTCGACCAACTATGTCGCGCTGGGCGAGGCGGGCTTCACCACTTTGACCGGCTTCGTCAGGTCGGTGCCATCGCGCGCGATCGATTATCAGTCGGGCGAAGAGGCCATCGCGCTGGTCGAAAAGCTGTGGGAGCGGCTGGCATGAGCCGCGACGCCATATTGCTGGTCGATGCGCTCCGCGATCCCGCGACGACACGCGATCTGGATGCACAGGGCTGGACCGAATTGCTCTCGATGGCGCGTACCGAACAGTTGGTTGGAACGCTTGCAGAGCGACTCAAATCTGAATCGGTTCCTTCAAAGGTCGCAGAAATCCTTGCAGAAGCGCACATCAATGCCGACTATCAGCGCCGCTCAGCTTTGTGGGAAGCGGACTCTGCCCGGCGCGCTTTGACCGGCTATGAAGGCAAGGTCGTGCTTCTGAAGGGCACGGCCTATGTCGCGGCTGGTCTGAATGCTGGCGGGGGGCGACATATCGGCGATCTCGACATTTTGGTTGCTCGCAAAGATTTGCCAGAGGTTGAGCAGGGATTGCTCGCCGCCGGTTGGGAATGGGTGAAGCCTGACCCTTATGACGATGCTTACTACCGCGACCACATGCACGAACTGCCGCCGCTGATCCACAAGGAACGCGACCGGATGATCGATGTGCACCACACCATCCTGCCACTGACCGCAAGGCGAAGGCCGGATGCTGACGGGATGTTGGTAGAAGCACGACAGATTGGTTCCGGGCTTTACGTGCTCTCAAACGCCGATATGATTTGCCACAGCGCCGCTCACCTCTTTGCCGATGGCGATTTGGCGGGGGGGCTCAGAAATCTCTGGGACATCCATTGCCTTTTGAGCGAATTTTCCAGCCCTGAATTCTGGGCGCAACTGCGCGAGCGTGCGGCGCGCCACCAGCTCTCCGAACCGGTCGAACGCGCCGTCCGGCTTGCGCACCAGCTTTATGGAACCGAAATCCCGACGGATTGGGCCGGCTGGCACCGGCAGGATAAATGGTATGTTGCGCGATTGACTGCCCGCGACGGCTGGGGCCGTTCGACCCGCAAATTCATCCGGCTGATTTTCTACATTCGCTCGCATTGGCTGCGCATGCCGCCACTGATGCTGGCGCAGCATTTATGGACGAAATGGCGCCGAAACTAATTGGTGCTCGATTTGTCTATCTCTTCATAGTCTGCCAAGCGCTCGTAATAGGTTGAGCATTGACTACCGGAGCCAATTACAAGCAATCGAATGCGATTGTGTTGCTCAACATCATGCCAGATAAACAGGTGCAAAATGGTTTGATTGCTGTGCCGTATGTGTTTTCCATAAATCTTTGTTAAATTAGAAAATACATCGTTGCACTTTGATGACTTTGAAGTAATTTCGATGCTCTTCAAACCTCGGTCGTCATAATAAAAATTTGCCGTAGATTTGGTGCTGCCATCTACAAAAAAGTAGGTATTGCCTAGCTTCCCAACTCCTTCGCGATCCTTGATGCTCGGTCTGATGCTCTTGGCTTTTGCACCGATGATTCTCTCAACGTCCGAAGGTTGTTGCCCCCATGATGTACCTTTCCAATCCGCATGAACGGGGGAAGTAAAGGCAATTGTTGCTAATAAGATCCAAAGTGACCTCCGCGCATTTGTCATCGGATTGCTCCCAAAAGCTCTAAATTCTCGATTAGCTCATCATAATGGTTGATTACCGCGTCGGCGCCCAATTCCTCCGCAGGCTGGCTGAGGAAGCCGAAGGCCACCGCAACGCTCGGAATGCCCGCCGCGCGCGAAGCATGCACATCGTGGATAGAGTCGCCAACATAGGCCGCCCGGCCACCGCCGCAGCGCGCAATCATTTCGTGGATGGGATCGGGCTTGGGCTTGCCATTGCCTTTCCCCATCGTGTCGCCGCCGATGATGGTGACGAACCGCTCTGCCAGCCCGACATTGCCGAGCAGTTGGACCGCGAGGCTTTCGAATTTGTTGGTCACGACGGCGAGTTTCACATCCATCGCCTGCAACTGGTCAATGGCGTCGACCAAGCCGGGGAAGGGCGGGCAATTGCTGCCCAGATTGGCGCGATAATGGTCGATCAGCACGGGGTGGAGCGCGCGGATCGTCTCTCCCTCTGCTTCGCCCGATTGTTGCAACCCCAAAGTCAGCATGTGGCGCGTGCCCATGCCGACCAGCGCTTTGACGCCATCGGTCGCAATGGGCGGCCGCCCGATGCTTCCCAGCGCATGATTTAGCGAGGCGGCAAGTTCGATGCTGGTATCGAGCAGCGTGCCATCAAGATCGAAGCCGACAATGTCGAATGGGAATGGGCGGGTCATTTAATAACCGTAGTCCTGAGCTTGTCGAAGGACGCATATCCGTCCGGCGAGACGCCCTTCGACAGGCTCAGGGCTTCGGTGTAAATTGAAGTTGCAGATGTGTATGCAAATTCTGGAAACTGCAACCATTTGCTTCTAAAGCCTGCGCCTATGAGCAACATCGCCGCAATCATCCTCGCCGCGGGTAAGGGAACCCGCATGAAATCCGATCTGCACAAGGTGCTGCACCCGATAGCGGGCCGCCCGATGCTGATGCACCTAATGGCGAGTGTCGACGCGCTGGAGCCGGCCAAAAAGGTTGTCGTCGTGGGCGACAAGGCGGATCAACTTCGCGATGCGCTGGGCGATAGCGCGGAAACGGTTGTGCAGGAACCGCAACTGGGCACCGGCCATGCCGTGCAGCAGGCGGAGAGCGCGCTCAAGGACTTCGACGGCGATGTGCTGATCCTTTATGGCGACGTGCCCTTCGTACCGACATCGACGATGCAGGCGATGATTGATCGGCTGCACAGCGATGACAATCCGGAGGTCGTCGTACTCGGATTTGAACCCGAAGACACGCTGCAATATGGTCGCATCGTCGCGACCGGCGACCGCATCGAATGGATGGTCGAACATAAGGATGCGACCGAAAAACAGCGCCAGACCAAGCTGTGCAATTCAGGGCTAATGGCGGTGCGATCAAAAGACCTGTTTGCGCTGCTCGCACGCGTCACCAACAACAATGCGGCGGGCGAATATTATCTCGTCGATATCGTCAATATCGCGGTGCAGGATGGGCGGCATTGCCATGTGGTCAAGACGGATCCCTATGATGTGACCGGCATCAACAGCCGCGGCGAACTGGCGGCGATGGAGGCCGAATGGCAGAAGCGCCGTCGCGTGCAGGCGATGGCCGATGGCGCCAGCCTGATAGCGCCGGAGACTGTCTGGTTTTCCTATGACACGCAGCTTGGCCGCGATGTGCTGATTGAACCCAATGTGTTTTTCGGCCCCGGCGTGCGCGTGGCCGATAATGTGAAGATCCGTGCGAACAGCCATATCGAGGGTGCAGTAATCGGCGAAGGCTGTGAAGTCGGCCCCTTCGCCCGGCTCCGCCCCGGCACGGTGCTGGAGGAAAAGGCGAAGATCGGCAATTTCGTCGAAACCAAGAAAGCGCATCTGGGCAAAGGTGCCAAAGCAAATCATTTGACCTATCTGGGTGACGCCGAAATCGGCGCGAAGGCGAATATCGGCGCGGGCACGATCACCTGCAATTATGACGGCTATTTCAAATATAAGACCGAGATCGGCGAGGGGGCGTTTATCGGCTCCAACAGCGCCCTGATTGCCCCCGTGAAGATCGGCCGTGACGCGATTGTCGCCGCGGGCAGTGCAGTTTCACGCGACGTCGCCGACGGCGACCTCCGCATGGTCCGCGCCGAGCAATTGGTCAAGCCGGGGTGGGCAGATCGCTTCCACGATGCGATGCGGAAGAAGAAAGCCGAGAAGAGGTGAGCGAAGCGACCGACGAAGCGAGATGGTCTGATCTTAAAGAGATTGGACAAGGTGGTCCTGAGACGGGCATTTTGAGTTTTGGGGATTGGACAGTCCCGGGTCGCTATAACCCACCAGTACTGGCGACGCAGAACCATTTTTTGGCTTCACGTTGGATCGGAGGCGGTTTTCGTGTCTATTCAATCGATCCAGTCCTAAGGTCAACTGTTCCGTTAGACCTTAGCGCGCCGTTCATCGGAATGGTGTCGGTTGACGGCGATAAGTTGAGCTATCGACCTGCTGCCTACACTGATGATACCCGCCAACATAAATTGGCACGATACAAAACGATATTCGGAAAATTCCTTGACATGATATCATGATATGATATCAGTATATCATCATGGGTAGATTCCTCGTAGACGTCCCGGCCGAAGATGTTCGCAAGCTGGATGAAATCGCCAAGCGCGAAGGTAAATCGCGCGCGGCTGTTTTGCGCGAGGCTGTCTCCAATTATCTGGAGGCGAGCGGTAAGGAAGGGTTTGAGAAATATTTCGGGCTGTGGGAACGTCATGGATCGACCGTCGATGGCCTCGAATATGAACGCAAACTTCGCGGCGAATGGCCCGGTGTCGGGGATTTGACGCCACCCAAAAAGAAATCAAAAGCCGCGTGAGCGAGCGTTTCTTCGACACAAACATCGTCATCGACATGCTGCACAACCGGCCCGCAGCATGGGCCGAGGTGCGCAGTGTAACCCGTGCATGGATCAGCCGGATGACATGGATTGAGGTGATGTCTGGTGTTCCTGACGACGCGACGAAAGAAACCGAAGAGTTTCTTCGCCTGTTCGCGATGTGCGAAATCGACGAGGAAATCGGTCGCCGCGCAGCAGCATTAAGGCATCAGCGCAAATCGCTGAAATCGCCCGATGCGATCATTCTGGCGTCGGCGCAGGTTTCAGGCCGGATATTGGTTACAAGAAATACGAAGGATTTCCCTGCTGAAATGCCTGGAATCCGTGTTCCCTACAAAGCACCAAAGGATACAAGATAAATGTGCGGCATTATTGGCATCGTCGGCAAGGAACCAGTGGCAGACCGTCTGGTCGACGGACTGAGGCGGATGGAGTATCGCGGCTATGATAGTGCCGGGGTCTGCACGGTGCTTGATGGCCAGTTGATCCGCCGCCGTGCGGAGGGGAAGCTCAATAACCTGGTCAAGGAACTCGCCGGCAACCCCGCGCCGGGCAATATCGGCATCGCGCACACCCGCTGGGCCACGCATGGCGCGCCGACCACCAGCAACGCGCACCCACATGCGACGGGCGAAGTCGCGCTTGTGCACAATGGCATAATCGAGAATTTCAAGCCGCTGCGCGATGCCCTCACGGCGCGTGGCCGCACCTTTGAAAGTGAAACCGATACCGAGGTCGTCGCGCATCTGGTCAGCGAACAGATCGAGGCAGGGCAATCACCGACCGAGGCGGTGAAGGCAGTGCTGCCGCAACTGCGCGGGGCCTTTGCGCTCGCCATCGCCTTCCGCAAAAATCCGGATTTCCTGATCGGCGCGCGGCTCGGTAGCCCGTTGGTCGTCGGCTATGGAGACGGCGAAACCTATCTGGGTTCGGACGCGCTGGCGCTCGCGCCGCTGACGCAGAAGATCGCCTATCTGGAGGAAGGTGATTGGGTCATCGTCTACCGCGAAGGCGCGCAGATTTTTGACAAGAACAATAATCCGGTCCAGCGCGAAATCACCACCAGCGGTGTGTCGGCAGCTGCGATCGAAAAGGGCAATTACCGCCATTATATGCAGAAAGAGATTTTCGAGCAGCCCACCGTGGTTGCGCAGACGCTCTCTTCCTATATCCGCCCGCTCGAACAGACCGTCGCGCTGCCGCAGATGGATTTCGATCTGGCTGGTGTGAAGCGCATCACGATTGTCGCCTGCGGCACCAGTTTCTACGCAGGTATGGTGGCCAAATATTGGTTCGAAACATTTGCCCGTGTGCCGGTCGACATCGATGTCGCCAGCGAGTTCCGTTACCGCGATCCGGTGCTGGAAGAGGGCGGCCTTGCCCTCTTCATCTCGCAATCGGGCGAGACGGCCGATACACTCGCCGCGCTCAAGCATTGCAAGGAAAATGGCCAGACCATCGCGGTCGTCGTCAATGTGCCGACGTCGAGCATGGCGCGTGAGGCCGACCTGCTGCTCCCCACCCATGCCGGGCCGGAAATCGGTGTTGCTTCGACCAAGGCCTTCACTTGCCAGCTTGCGGTGCTCGCCGCACTCGCCGCGCACCTCGCGCTGGTGAAGGGCAAGCTATCGGCTGAAGAAGAACGTGAGATCGTCCGCCATCTGATTGAGGCTCCCGCTGCGCTCAACGCCGCTTTGGCACATGACGAAGATATCGCTGCCATGGCGCACTTGATCGCCCCGGCGCGCGATGTGCTGTATCTCGGCCGCGGCCCTGATTATCCGCTCGCGCTCGAAGGGGCGCTGAAGCTTAAGGAAATCAGCTATATCCACGCCGAAGGCTATGCTTCGGGTGAAATGAAGCACGGACCTATTGCGCTGATTGATGAGGCGGTGCCGGTGATCGTCCTCGCCCCATCAGGCCCGCTGTTCGAAAAAACCGTCAGCAACATGCAGGAAGTCCGCGCCCGCGGTGGCAAGATTGTGCTGATTTCGGACGCCGAAGGGCTGGCCGAAGCCGGCGAAGGCTGCCTCGCCACGATTGAGATGCCCCACGTCCATCCGTTGATTGCGCCGCTGGTATACGCGGTGCCAGTGCAACTCCTCGCCTATCATGTGGCCTGTGCCAAGGGCACCGATGTCGACCAGCCGCGGAACTTGGCGAAGTCGGTGACGGTCGAGTAGCAACTACCCCTTTGGCATCCGTCTATTTTGTGTATCCTGCCGGGTGATTCTGTCGCGTTGTTCGCAACGCGGCTGGATCATGGGGAGAGGAAGCACATGAAATACGATTACGACGTCATCATCATCGGTGCCGGCATGGCGGGCATGTATATGCTGCACAAGCTGCGCGAAGTCGGGCTTTCGGCCAAGGTTTTTGAGGCAGGGCATGATGTTGGCGGAACCTGGTATTGGAACCGCTATCCAGGCGCGCGGGTCGATATCGAGAGCCAGGAATATAGCTTCTCCTTCAGCCCGGAGCTCGAAGAGGAATGGGTCTGGACAGAGCGTTATGCCAGCCAGCCGGAAATCCTGCGGTATCTGAACCATGTCGCCGACCGCTTTGATCTGCGCCGCGACATCCAGTTCAATGCACGCGTGAAATCAGCGCATTATGATGCCGCAAACCATCTGTGGCGCGTCGATACGGAAAATGGCGAGAGCGTCCATGCGCGCTTCTGCGTATCGGCAACGGGCTGCCTTTCGGTGCCGAATGAGCCCAATTTCCCGGGGCAGGAGCGTTTTACCGGGCCGACATACCACACCGGACGTTGGCCGCATGAAGGCGTCGACCTTTCGGGAAAGCGTGTGGCGGTTATCGGCACCGGCTCCTCTTCCATCCAGTCGATCACCGAGATCGCCGGGCAAGTGGGGCAGCTTTATGTGTTCCAGCGCACCCCCAATTACAGCGTTCCGGCGCATAACGGACCGGCCAATCCGGAGGTGCGCAAAAACTGGCTCGCCAACCGTGCAGAAAACCGGATGGCGCAGCGGCAGACGCTGGGCGGCTTCATGTCGTCCGTAGCGAACGAACAAAAGGCTGTGGAAACCGGCGACAATGAACGACGCAAGGTCTATGAGGAGCGCTGGGCCGAAGGTGGCTTTGCCATATTGGGGGCGTTTGCTGACCAGTCGGCCAATCCTGATGCCAACGCCCTTATCGCCGAATTTGCCGCCGAGAAAATCCGCGAGATCGTTCGTGATCCGAAAGTGGCGGAAAAGCTTACGCCTAAAAGCTATCCATTTGGCGCCAAGCGCCTTTGCGTCGACACAGGCTATTACCAGAATTTCAACCGCCCCAATGTCGAACTGATCGACCTTAACGAAACCCCGCTCGATACGATCACCGAAAAAGGCGTCGCCACAAGCGAGAAGGAATATGAAATCGATGCGATTATTTTCGCCATCGGTTTCGATG
This sequence comes from Sphingorhabdus pulchriflava, assembly GCF_003367235.1. Classification (GTDB taxonomy): domain Bacteria; phylum Pseudomonadota; class Alphaproteobacteria; order Sphingomonadales; family Sphingomonadaceae; genus Sphingorhabdus_B; species Sphingorhabdus_B pulchriflava. The sequence continues at coordinate 1,980,221 of NZ_QRGP01000001.1, read as the reverse complement.
CGATGACCGGCGCTCTGACGCGCATGGACATCAAGGGCCGCGAGGGGCGCACGTTGGTCGATAGCTGGGCGGAGGGGCCCAAGACCTATCTGGGCCTGATGGTTTCCGGTTTCCCCAACCTGTTCACGATTACCGGCCCAGGTAGCCCGTCGGTGCTTTCGAACATGGTGGTGTCGATCGAGCAGCACGTCGAATGGCTCGCCGACCTATTCATCTTCATGCGCGACAATATGATGGTTGAGATTGAGCCGACCGCGCATGCGCAGGAATTCTGGGTCGAACATGTCAACGAAGTGTCGCACTACACCGTCTATAACTTTGCCAATAGCTGGTATCTGGGCGCGAACATCCCGGGTAAACCGCGCGTCTTCATGCCCTATGCCGGTGGTGTCGGGGCCTATCGCGATCTGTGCGCTGCGGTGGCGGCCAACGCCTATATGGGGTTCAAGCTGAAGCTGGCGGAATAGGGGCTGCTCCAACGGCCTTGAAAGCAGGCGCGCTTTTCGCCATCACCGCGGCTTCTGGAGGTATTGGCTATTGGGATTCTTAGCGCGCCTTTTCCGACGAAAGCCGAAGCGGCAGGCATTGCCTTCGCCGCGCGCGTTCGATGACAGCCAGTGGCCACCCGCACCGCTGTCACCGGCGCCCGCTTATCGGTCATTTGATAGCGCGCCTGCATTTCCCCAACAGGCGCAGGAAACACCTTCATGGATGAAATATCCGGTCGGTGGCCAGCGCGGGCACATTATCGTTTTTGCCAATGAAAAGGGCGGGGTAGGCAAATCGACCAGTGCCTTCCACACCTGCATTGCGCTGTGCAATGCGGGGGAAAGCGTTGCCGCGCTCGACGTCGATCTACGCCAGTTGACGTTGCACCATGCGCTTTGGGCAAGGCAGGAAAGCGAGCGCGAATTTGGCGTGAAATTGCCCGGGCCGGAACAGATTTTGCTCGCCCAGCAGAATGAGAATGAGCTGGAGGAAAAGCTGCGCATGGCGCGCATCCACCATGACTTCATCATCATCGATGTCGGCGGGCATGATTCACCAATTGCGCGCAAGGCGATCTTCATGGCGGATACGATCATCACGCCGGTGAATGACAGTTTCATCGACCTCGACATGCTCGGCCGCATCGACCCGCGCACTGGTGAACTGCGAACGCTCGGCAATTTTGCGCGGTTGGTCGAACATCTTAAGGAACCGGGGATGGCGATCCGTCCCAAGGCGCTCGACTGGGTGGTTATGCAAAACCGGTCGCGCAATTTTGCCACGAAGAATGAACGCAAGGTGCTTGATGCTCTTGAGAAGATCGCCCCCGTGGCGGGATTCCGCATCGTTCCGGGCCTGCGCGAGCGCGTTACCTATCGCGAGCTGTTCCCGATGGGGCTGACGCTGTTCGATCTTGAGGCGATCCCCGAACTGGGCAAGCCGCAGCATAATGCCCGTGAAGAAATATGGGCGATGCTGCGCGCACTCAAATTACCCAGTGCAGCGTTGAACAAGGCGATTGCACCTGCTCAGGTGCCCTAGCCAAAATGACGTCCAGCGATTGTCTGTTCAGGCAGACCCGCCGGCTTCAGCCAATATGACAGCAGCCGTCTCTTCAATCGTTCCTGTGACCAACAACGGTGCGCCACCGACAATACCAATCTGGGTCTGGCCGTTTTCTGCCGTGCGCAACCAGGCGATATTTGATGCCACCACCAGATAATTGCCGCCGCGTGACTTGAGGGTAATGAATTTCATGCAAAAAGACTCCTGACTATGGAGGCTTTAGGCACGAAGTGTCTTTGAGTGATTAACGCTGCGGGTCGGGCGACCTTAGCAGTCGCCCAGACGCTGAGCGGAAAGCCGCATACTGGTTCTTGTACGTCCGCCCATATTGTCGGTGTTCACCAATACGCCTCCCGATACCGAAAATGACGTAGCCCCTGCCGAAAGCACGGTCAGTGTTCCTTCGACCAACGCTCCGGTGCAACTGACGCCATATACGCCGCCACCTTTGGCCTCAGTTGAACAGCTGTTGCTGTAATTGTTGATGTAGATGGCAACAATATGTGCCGGATCGCGAAATTGCTGCATGTCGGACAGACAAACCTCTTCCGAACCCGATCCGCTATCATTGCTCCAGTTGAACATATAGCGACCGCCCATCATCGGTACGCCTTGGGCATAGACCATAGCCCCGGTCGAGGTGGCCAACAAAGCGGCGGCGATGAAAAGGGGGCGTAAGGTCATGTCCGTCTCTTCGATTGGATATTGTCACTGGCCGCTGCCACAGGGCTTGCGGCTGGGCAATAATTTTGTGTGCGAGCAACGGGCAAGATTGCAGTTGACCGTAAGGGTTGTTCGCGAAACAACAGGCCATGAGCAAGAACATCGATGTCGAAGGTGGTTGCCATTGCGGCGCAGTGCAATTCCGCTTCACATTGGCATCGCTTGAGGTTGATCTGCTCGACTGCAACTGTTCGATGTGCAGCCGAAGCGGATTTCTCCACCTGATTGTTCCGCACAGCGAATTCGAATTGTTGACACCCGCAACCGCGCTGACATCCTATCGTTTTGGAACGAGAGCGGCGGAGCATCTGTTCTGCAGCACATGCGGGGTGAAGGCCTTTTACCAGCCCCGCTCGCATCCGGACGCGTGGAGTGTGAACTATCGTTGTCTAGAAGACGGACATGGCTTGACGCCGACCATAGTCAAGTTCGATGGTCGCAATTGGGAAGATGCAAAGGCGAATTTGGAGAAGAGCCGATGAGCACCGCATTGTTTATTTCTTTGGGAGCTGTGGCGATCAGTCTGTTCGTGGTGTTCGTTGCGCGCCGTGGTTCCAAGACAAGGCAGCAATCGAGCGGTGACGGCGGCTCAACGACTGCAAGTGACGCGTCCGGAAGCGATTGTTCGGTTTCTGACGGCGGTGCTTGCGACGGCGGAGGAGGCGATTGAGCATGATCAAAGTCGTGGCCATTGTCGCACTGCTATTGGTTGCAGTGCACCTGCTGCTCTACGGCTATCTCCAGCGTCGCATCAATGCCGCGAAACGCGAAAAGGATAAGCAGAATGAAGGATAACCCCTGCGCAACGGTTGAAAGCGCCGAAGGCACCTACGCCCAATTGATCAAGGCGAGGGTGCATGAATGGGCGGCGGGTGAACCTGTCGAGGACGGCGGTATCGACAACGGCCCGATGCCCTATGAATTGCTGTTATCGGCTTTAGGCGCCTGCACTTCGATCACGCTGGAAATGTATGCCGCGCGCAAGGGCTGGCCGCTCGAAAAGGTGCATGTGACACTTGAGCACTCCAAGGAGGAACGCGAAGGAGAGAATGGCGGCAAGCCAGTCGACATGATTGACCGAGTCGTCCGCCTCGAAGGGCCGCTCGATGACGAGCAGCGCGCCAAGCTGATCGAGATTGCCGAAAAATGCCCCGTGCACAGGACGCTGACCAATCAGATCAACATCAACACTCTACTGGGTTAAGCCCGCCAGTTACAGCCTTGAAAGTTTGAGTGCGCGACGATCCTTGCCAAGCCAAGCCTTGTTAAGTGCATTCAGCGTTCCGCGCATGGCCTTCCGGTCTCCCAAGCGACGCTGCGTTTCTGCAAGGCCAAAAAGCGCCCAGCCATTATTGGGTGCCTTGACCAATGCCGCCGTGAAGCTTTGCCGCGCCGACAGCGCGTCGCCCTCGGCAAGCTGGGCTGCGCCCAGCGACTGGCGCACTGGATAATACCAGTAAGACGGCTCCATATAAGGGATCCGGCTTTCGATCTCGGCAGCGGCGGTATAATGGCGAACCGCATCATCATATCGCTTCCGGGCATAGGCAATCCGCCCTTGCGCGACCGCTTCTGCCAGTTGCAGAAGATCGGGAGCGGGTACGCCTGCCGAAACCATCGACGTAAAGTCTACGGTCTCTCGCAGTTTTTTGATTTCGGCGATCTCGCCCTCGCTGGCTTCGAAATCTGATTTCAACGCTGCTGCGATGGCCCGCGAATAATGCCACATCGCTTTGGCATATGGCAGCCTTGCATCCGGAGCAGGCTGCGCCAGGATTTCGGCTGGACCGCTGAACTGCGCATGCGCGAAATAGGGCGCGGCATAAATCACCTGAACCCACGGAAGGGCCAATGCGACATCGACGCCCAATATATTTTTCAACCGTTCAGACTGTTGGAGAGCGATGCGCTTTTCGCCGCCCAATTGCGCCGAAGTTACTATGAAATGCACATTATGTGGGTAATAGCCGAAGCGATAGATCCCTGAATCCGGTGAGCGGGCAAACCAGCCCTCGTCAGCCTTGGCTGCAGCCAGATTTGCGTCGATTGAATCCCGGTATCTGCCGATCACGTGATAAAGATGTGCGGGCATATGGACCAAGTGACCCGATCCCGGCATCAATGGTTTCGCAAGCCGGTCTGCCGCCTGTTCAGCTTTGGCAGGATTGCCGGATGCCTCTAGCAGGTGGATGTAGAGGTGTATCGCCTGCGGATGATCCGGGTTGCGCCCCAAAACAGTTTCAATCAATTGCACGGCGCGCCCGATATCGCCTTTGGCTGTCCGTCCATCCACCTCCCAATAATCCCACGGGCGGGTGTTCATAATCGATTCCGCGGCAAGCGCCGCGATATCATCATTTTCGGGAAACTTTACGGCAAGCTGCTGCATCGCTCGCGCATAGGCCAAGTCGAGCCCGGCTCGATCTGCATTCGCGTCCCGGCTGTAGCGAACTGTTAGCGTTTCGATGAGCGCTCGTTCCCAGTCCGAGGCAGTGGTTCGCAAGGCCATTGCCTTGTCAATCGCTGCCATTGTGCTCGCATTTTGAACGGGATCCATCGGCGCGTTAATATTGGGGCCATAGGCATAGGCTTCGCCCCAGAAACACATGGCGCAATTGGGATCCAGAGATTGTGCAGCTCGAAAGGAACGGATCGCCCCCGCATGGTTAAAGCCATAGGTCAGCGCGAGTCCCTGATTGAAATATTTCCGGGCCTGCTCGTTTGCCGCGCCGATAGGAATGTTCACCTTGTCCAGACCCTGGATCAAGGGGACGGCACCGGCTGCGGGAGAGGCATTTCGAGCATAATCCAGCGCCATCTGATACTGGGCAGGGCTGAGGCGCATCGCCGATTGCGCAGCTTTCTGTCCGCAAATTGATCTAAGTGATTTCAGGCTGTCAAACGCCGGTTCATCGCGCGAACTTGCCGCCGGAGTCACCGACAGCAGGCCCAATGGAATGGCAGAAATGAGAAGCGAGCGCGCAAATGACTTCATGGAGAACCTCCATCAAATTAGCGTTTTGCGAACCCGTTATGTTAAACATAGGGCAATTCCGGAAATGTTGCAAACATGTAAAATCGCTTGCGGCCAGATGACATTTTCGGGCCTAGCTTGGCATCTTGCTGCGGGTTGATTTGCCCTGTTTGCACTCCTATACCGCACATTCAGTCGTTAGCGGTCTCCCCGGGGGCCGCTTTTTGCCTTTTGGCCAAATGGAAAGGACCACGCCATGTCGATCACCCCCCTGATGCCCGTCTATCCCCGTTGCGGGTTCCGGCCGGTGCGCGGCGAGGGATGCTATCTGATAGGCGAGGATGGCCGTCGTGCGCTCGACTTTGCCGCCGGGATTGCGGTGAACGCGCTGGGCCATGGCCATCCGCATCTGACCAAGGCGATATGCGAGCAGACTGCGACGCTGATGCATGTTTCGAACCTTTATGGCAGCCCGCAGGGTGAGGCGCTGGCGCAGCGTATTGTCGACAACAGCTTTGCCGACACCGTGTTCTTCACCAATTCGGGCGTCGAGGCGATCGAATGCGCGATCAAGACCGCGCGTCGTTACCATTTCGCCAATGGCAATCCGCAACGCCACAAGCTGATTACCTTCAAAAACGCCTTCCACGGCCGCTCATTGGGCGCGATTTCGGCGACCGATCAGGCAAAGATGCGCGATGGTTTCGAACCGCTCTTGCCGGGCTTTGCCTATGCAAAGTTCAACGACCTTGAAGGTGCGCTGGCGCTGATCGACGATGAAACCGCCGGTTTCCTTGTCGAGACGGTGCAGGGCGAAGGCGGGATGACTGCTGGTACGCCCGAGTTCATTCAGGGTCTGCGCAAGGCTTGCGACGAACATGGCCTGCTCCTCATCCTCGACGAAATCCAGTGCGGCTATGGCCGTACAGGCAAGATGTGGGCCTATGAACATTATGGCATCACGCCCGATATCCTGACTTCAGCCAAGGGCATTGGCGGTGGTTTCCCGCTCGGCGCATGCCTTGCCACTGAAGAAGCGGCAAAGGGCATGGTCGCGGGCACGCATGGCTCGACCTATGGCGGCAATCCGCTCGCCATGGCAGCCGGCCAGGCGATCCTTGACGTGATGACCGAACCCGGTTTCCTTGAACATGTGACCGCGATGGGCGACCGCCTGCGCGCGGCGTTCGAGCAGCTGATCCCGAACCATGATGACCTGTTCGAGGAAATTCGTGGCAAGGGTCTGATGCTCGGCATCAAGATGAAGGATCCCGCCGTCAGCCGCGATTTCGTGGCACATCTGCGCGACAATCACGGGCTTCTGACCGTTGCTGCGGGTGAGAATGTGTTCCGCGTGCTGCCGCCGCTGGTGATCAATGAAGATCATATCGCCGAGTGCATCGAACGGCTGTCGGCCGGTGCGCGCGACTATCAGATGCCGCAAGCAGCGTGACCCGGCACTTCCTAAATCTCGCGGACGCGGGTGCTGATGCAATTGCGGCATTGATCAACGACGCCATTGACCGAAAGGCGGCGCGTGCTGGTTGGCCGAGGGGCAGGGCCGATGCCGATGCACCGCTTGCCGGGCACACGCTGGGGATGATTTTCGAGAAGAATTCGACCCGCACCCGAGCCTCGTTCGAAATGGCGATCAAGCAATTGGGCGGCGACAGCATGTTCATGGCCTCGGGCCAGATGCAGCTGGGGCGCGGCGAGACGATCGCCGATACCGCCCGCGTGCTTTCGCGCTATGTCGATGCCATCATGATCCGCACCGACGATCATGCCAAGATCGAGGAATTGGCCGCCTATTCGGGCGTCCCGGTGATCAACGGGCTGACCGATCTGTCGCATCCGTGCCAGATCGTCGCCGACCTGCTGACTTTGGTCGAGCATGGCAAGGCGCTGCCCGGGCTGGAAGTGGCTTGGCTTGGCGATGGCAATAATGTGCTCAATTCGATTGTCGAAGCTGCTGGCCTGATGAAGTTCAACGTCCGCATTGGCGTGCCGCAAGGCTATGATAGCGATCCTGCTTTTATCGAAGCTGCGCGGGCGGCAGGGGCCAATATCACCGTTACCCGCGATGCTGCCGAGGCGGTTGCAGGTGCCGACGTCGTCGTCACCGATACCTGGGTATCGATGGGGCAAGAACATGCGCATAACAAGATTGCCGCGATGATGCCCTATCAGGTCAATGACCGGTTGATGGCAGGTGCTAAGGCCGATGCTAAATTCCTGCACTGCTTGCCAGCGCACCGTGGCGAAGAGGCGACCGACGACGTACTCGACGGCCCGCAATCGGTGATCTGGGACGAGGCCGAAAATCGGTTGCACGCCCAGAAATCCATATTGCTTTGGTGTTTCGACAAGATCTGATGGCAGACCAGTCGGAAACGCGCTGCGATCAGCCTTTGCGCTTTTCGATACCCGCGCTCAACGCGCGCGGACGGCTGGTGCGGCTTGATGCCGTGCTCAACGACGTGCTTTCGGCGCATGCCTATCCGCCAGCGGTCGAGAAAATTCTCGCCGAAGGACTGGTGCTGACGGCTTTGCTCGGCACGACGCTCAAGGAACGGGAAGGTCAGCTGACGATACAGGCGCAGACCGAGAATGGCCCGCTGTCCTTACTTGTCACCGATTATATCGACGGCGCGGTGCGCGGCTATGCGCAGTTTGATCTGGCGAAGCTGGCCGAGGTGCCATCGGATCCCAATCTTTTCGCGCTGTTCGGCAAAGGTTATCTGGCGGTCACATTCGATCGTCCATTGCCGGAAGCGCAAGGCGGCGGGCGCTATCAAGGCATCGTGCCATTGGAGGGCGCCAATCTCTCCGAAGCGGCGATGCAATATTTCGACCAGTCGGAACAGATCCCGACCTTCATCCGCATCGCCATCGACCATGTCGACGGTCGCTGTGTAGCTGGCGGCATATTGGTGCAGCATCTGCCGGATGGCGAAGAAGGTCGTGAGCGTATCGAGGCGCGAGGCGAGCATCCCGATTGGGAACATGTCCGTATCCTTTCAGAATCGATCAAGCCCGTAGAGCTGGCTGATCCCGCGCTTCCACTCGAAGAAATCGCCTGGCGGCTGTTTCATGAAGAGCAGGAAGTGAGGATTGTTGAAGGGCAGCCGATGACCAAAGGCTGCCGTTGCGATCCGCACCATATCCGCGATGTCATTGCCCGCTTTCCCGCTACCGAGCGCACCGAAATGGCTGACGAGCGAGGTGATATCGTCGTGAATTGCGAATTTTGTTCACGCACTTTCCCGATCAGTCTGGCCAGCCTGTCCAACTGATTTTGCGACGGGTGACCGTCCGCCGACTACATCATTCAGCCTCGATTAACCTCGTTCATGCGACTTATCGTTCATGAAGCACGGTTTATCGTGCGCATGGATACAAATCGGACAGAGATACCGAAAAGACGATTGGGTCGGGTCGCTGGGGCAATTTTTACGGCGGAACGAGACGACATGAAATCGAAATTACTGGTTACGAGTATGGCGGCACTTATGGCCGTTTGTGTGGGCGCTTCTTCCCATGCGGCGGCGCAAGCGGATGCTTCCGGATTGCTTGATAGCCTGGAACGTGGCCGCTGGCAGCTGCGCTCGGTCGGTAGCAGTGCTGCCAGTCTGACGGTCAGCCAGTTGTGCCTTGGCGAATCCCGCTATCTTGCGCAGATTCAACATGGCTCCACTACGCAGTGTTCGCATTTTGTTGTCAAATCGACACCAAGCTCGGTGACGATCAGCTATTCGTGCAAAGGTGCGGGTCAGGGTCTGACGACAATCCGCAAAGAAAATGACCGGCTGGTGCAAATCCAGTCACAGGGCATCCACAACGGATCGCCATTTTCCTTTTCGGCCGAAGCACGGCGCACTGGACCCTGCTGACCCGCCGCCCTTTAAGCGCTTGTTAACCATCTTGGTCTAGTAAGGGAACGTGCCTTTCATGGGGCACGCTTTCCTCCCTAACTGGCTATATGCCGCTTTGGGCCGTTCCTTCAGGGACGGCCCTTTTCTTTGCGCTTACGCCGCTTCGTCCATGGCCTTTTTGTAGATGCTGTTCAGTGGCTTTTCGAACAAACGCATGACCATTGGTTCGAAAAATTCGAGCGGAAGCGTGTCATAGTCCGGGTCGAAAGCCGGACAGTCATATTTCTCGATGAATTCAGCAGTCGCATCGAAATGCGGATGTCCGCGAAACTTGTCGCGCATGTCGCGATCCAGCCCGATATGGTGAAAGAAATTCACGCCCTGGAAAATGCCGTGATGCTCGACAATCCAGTGCAATTCTTCGGAAACAAAGGGCTTCAAAATCGCAGCGGCGATATCTGGGTGGTTATAAGCGCCCAGCGTGTCGCCGATGTCATGCACAAGCGCCATGACGACATAATCCTCGCTACGGCCATCACGGTGCGCGCGGGTCGCGGTTTGCAGGCAGTGGGTCAACCGGTCGACCGGAAACCCGCCATAGTCACCCGCCAGCAATCGCAGATGATCGAGCACCCGTGCGCCGCCGCTGCGGGCAAACGGCACCTGTTCTACCATGATCGCAGCCCAGTCCTCTTGTGTGCTTTGCGACATATCGCTGAATGTGGCGCGGCTGTGTCCTTCGCTCATGCCGGTTCCTCCTCTTTTCTGGCCCGACAACACGCTATCACATCGTCAAGCGCAAACAAGGGCTTCATGGGCCGAACTTTTCGCGCTAGACAGTATCGATGGCCGTTCTCGAACTGGGTGAGAAGCCCTTTTTTGCGGACAAGAACCGCGCATTCTGGAACCTGCACAGCGCTGGCTGGGGCGGGGCAACGGCGCTGTATGCAGCGACAGGCATAGCCAATAACCGGCCGCTCGATTTCCTGCTGCCGGTGCTGATTTCGTCGGTCACTGGCTATTCGATATCGCTGCTGCTGTCGGTTGTGTTCCGGAATGTGATCAACCAGCGGCCCCTGATAACCTGGGGCGCGACATTCTTTTCCGTAATGCTGGCGACGATGCTGTACGCCTATATCGACACATGGGTCGTACAGACCATTGTCGAAGGTGCAGACCAGACGCCTTTTGCCCAATTAGTGCTGGGCGCACTGTTCAAGGATGGCTTGCTGCTCGGGGGCTGGTCAGCGCTCTATTACGCCATAAATTACTTTGTCCGCGCGGAAGAACAGGCGGACCAGCTTTTGCGTCTGGAAGCGGCAGCGACCAGCGCGCAGTTGACGATGCTGCGCTATCAGCTGAACCCGCATTTCCTGTTCAACACGCTGAACAGTATTTCCACGCTGGTGCTGCTCAAGCAAACCGAACAGGCCAACGCCATGCTATCGCGCCTGTCATCCTTCCTGCGCTTTACCTTGATTAACGAGGCGGAGGCGAAAGTTACGCTGTCGCAAGAGGTTGAGACGCTGAAGCTCTATCTTGATATTGAAAAGATGCGCTTTGAAGAGCGGCTGAGGACCGAATTCGACATCGACGACGATGTGACTGAAGCGCTGGTTCCTTCACTTTTGCTGCAGCCTTTGGTTGAAAATGCGATCAAATATGCGGTGACACCGCAAGAGGATGGCGCAGATATTTCGATAAACGCCCGCCGCGTGGGGGATCGGGTGCGGATTATAGTTGCCGATACCGGGCCGGGGTTGCAGTCGAGCCTGCCCGACCCCAAATTGTCGACAGGCGTTGGCATGGCCAACACGCGCGAGCGGTTGTTACAGGCCTATGGCGACGATCAACGCTTCGATAGCTATACTAGGAGCGGCGGAGGATTTGAGGTTGTGATAGAATTTCCCTATCAGACCAAAAACGGCGGGGGCGAAACACTAGCCATCGAGGCACCGGCGGTAACAGCGGGCGTCGGTGTTCAAGGAGCAGTAACCGCATGACAATTCGCACCATCCTCGTCGATGACGAGAAATTGGCGACACAAGGCCTCCAACTTCGACTGGAAGCCTTTGATGATGTAGAAATCGTAGCCACCTGCCTGAACGGGCGTGAGGCGATCCGCAAGATCAAGACGCTGAAGCCCGATCTGGTCTTCCTCGACATTCAGATGCCGGGCTTTGACGGTTTTTCGGTGGTGCAGGGCGTGATGGATATAGATCCGCCACTTTTTGTATTCGTCACCGCCTATAGCGAGCATGCGATCAAGGCATTCGAAGCGCAGGCGATCGACTATCTGATGAAACCTGTGGAACCTGACCGGTTGGCCGACACGATGGAGCGTGTGCGCAACCGGCTGGCCGACAAGCGGACGTCCGAAGAGATTGAGCGTCTCCGCAGCGTGATCAACGAAGTCGCACCCGAAGCTGCCGAAAACATGCCGCCCGCCGAAGAAGAAATGTCGAGCAGCCGGTTTGAAAAGCTGATCAACGTGAAGGATCGCGGCCAGATTTTCCGCGTTGACGTCGACACAATCGAGCGGATCGAGGCGGCGGGCGACTATATGTGCATCATCACGGCCGACAATTCGTTGATCCTGCGCGAAACGATGAAGGACCTGGAAAAGCGGCTCGACCCGCGCACTTTCCAACGCGTGCACCGTTCGAAGATCGTCAATCTCGACCTCGTCCGGCAGGTCAAGCCGCACACCAATGGCGAATGCTTCCTGATTCTGGAATCAGGCGCGCAGGTAAAGGTCAGCCGCAGCTATCGCGACGTGGTGGCGCGATTTGTGCATTGATCAATTCAACCGACGGCATATTCTGGCCGGACTGGCGGCGTTGCCGTTCGTTTCTATTACCAAGCCAATATTCGCCGCCGACGGGAAGGTGATGTCACAGCCTGACAGGCCTTATTTCCGCTTTGTACCCGGAGCTTATGAAAACAATCTGTGCTTTGAGCGCTCCGATAAGAAATGCGACATCTGCGCCAAAGCCTGTCTCTGGAAGTACAACGGCAACATATATGCCGTGAACGACCCCGACACAGTGTGCGCACGATGCATCGCTGACGGAAATCTGGCTAAGCATTTCGGTGCGGAAACGTTTGGCCTTCACGACATGGAGGTCGATGTCTCACCTCCTTTATGGGAAGAAATCAACCACCGGACACCTGGGATCCCTACCTACAATGCGATCACATGGCCCGTCATAAATGGTGTACCTTGCGCTTTTGTAGCGGCGGGAGATAGTTCCGACTTTCCGCGAGGATCCGATGTTGACGCTGCAGTCGCCGATGCTTGGCGTGAACGGGGATTGGGTGATCAGGGTGAGCTTCGGTACATACTTCTCTTTCGACAAATGAACGGGAAAGATTATCGTGCCGTTGTTGACCTTGATTAGCCTTCCAACAAAAACTAATTTTCGTGAAAGTGAAGTAATGTCAGTCGGGAACAACCTTCGCAAAACCGCCGCCGATTTTCATCCGGCTATCCTCGAAATATTCGATGGCTATGTGCACGGCAAATTGAGCAAGCGGGAGTTTATCGCACAGGCTGGGAAATTTGCCGCAGCGGGTGTTACAGGAGCGATGATTTTTGACCAGTTGCGTCCCGATTATGCGCTGGCGCAGCAGGTGAAGGCAGACGATCCTGCAATCAAAACCGAGCGTCCGAATGTCGCCAGCCCGAAAGGCCATGGGTCGATTTCGGGGTTGCTGGCGATGCCGGCCAAGGCAAAGGGCAAGCTGCCGGCAGTGCTGGTGATCCACGAAAATCGCGGCCTCAACCCCTATATCGAGGACGTCGCCCGCAGACTGGCCAAAGCGGGCTATCTGGCCTTTGCGCCGGACGGGCTAACCTCAGTGGGCGGCTACCCCGGCAGCGATGACAAGGGCCGTGAATTGCAGGCCAAACTTGATCCGAAAGAGCTTTTCGAAGATTTTGTTGCGTCGTTCGATTTCCTGCGCCTGCACGCCAAATCGACCGGCAAGGTAGGTGCAGTCGGCTTTTGCTACGGCGGCGGTATCTGCAATGCGCTGGCAGTAGCCTGTCCAGAATTATCGGCGTCAGTCCCCTATTATGGCCGCCAGCCGACGGCGACCGAGGTGCCCTCAATCAAGGCCCCGCTGCTGATCCACTATGCCGAGAATGACGAGCGCATCAATGCGGGTGCATTGCCTTATCAGGCAGCGTTGCTCGCAAACCAGAAACCATTCGAGGTGCATTATTACCCCGACACCCAGCACGGCTTCCACAATGATACTACCCCGCGTTACGACAAGGCGGCAGCGGAACTATCTTGGCACCGGACGCTGGCATTTTTCGGAACGCATTTGGCCTAACGACGCGCGCTGAAGAATTTTTTCAGCAAATCTGCGGCTGCATCCTCGCAGATCCCGCTATAAACTTCGGGTCGATGGTGCACTGTGGGTTGTTCAAACAGCCTCGGGCCATGTTCAATCGCACCGCCTTTCGGGTCGCTGGCTCCGTAATAGAGCCGTGCGATACGCGCATGGGCGATGGCGCCGGCGCACATCGCGCATGGTTCGAGCGTCACCCAGAGGTCACAGCCGATAAGACGATCTGTATCAAGTTTCGCGGCTGCTTCACGCATCGCGACGATTTCGGCATGCGCGGTGGGATCGTGACCGGCAATGGGACGGTTGCCGCCATGTCCTATAATCTCGCCGTCCTTGACGACGATGGCTCCCACCGGAACTTCACCCGCCGCAGCCGCCTGCCGCGCCAGATCAAGCGCGGCCTCCATATAGCGGCGGGCTTGTTCAATCGGCATGTGTAGGACTGTTATTTTGTGGTCGCAAAGCCACGTGGAGCGGGATCGATGGTTGCATGTTTTCCTGCTTGTACCTCTTGCACCTCCAGCATGCGCTCTGACATGCCATTTGCGGCGAAGCGGAAGGCACCATCAATGCCGATAAAGCCATCGGGATCGGTCAAGCGGGCGACGGGGAAGCGCGTGCCCAACTTCCAATTTTGTGCGACCCGCGCCACCAGCAAGACCGAGTCATAGCCAAGGCTCGACAGGCGCGACGGAGCGCGGCCGAAGCGGGCGCGATATTTGTCGGCATATTGGCGAAACATCGTGTCCGATACGCTGGCGAACCATGCGCTGCGCATCATCGGGTTGGCTGCAACGCTGGCGTCGATATTCCACAGATCGGTGCCCAGAATCTTGGCACTGGATAGGCCCGCTTTGCGCAGCGCAGGTACGGTCGCAATCGCAACCCGACCATTGTCGGCGATCAGTACAGCATCAATGATACCCGCAGCATTGAGTTTGCGTGCGGCCGCATCGATCGAGACGGTTGAACCGTCGATTTCCTGCACCGACACCAGCGCACCACCAGCCGCGCGCACCGAATTGGTCAGGTTGGACGATGCTCGCTGGCCATAGACCGACTTGGGCACGATTCCGCCAAAGCGGGTATAGCCTTGAGCCTTGGCATATTTCACCACGCGGTCGATTGACTGAGACGGCAAATGGCCAAGCAGAAACACATTCGGTCCGGCAGCCCCTACGTCGTTTGAGAAACTGATCATTGGCACGCCGGCAGGTTTGGCTACATTGGCGACGGCGATCACATCATCGCTACGTAAGGGACCGAGGATCAGTTTGTTGCCATCGGCCACTGCTTTTTTCACGGCTGCGTCGACGCCCAATGCGGTGTCGTAGGTGGTCATGCGTATGTTGGTGTTACGCGTGTCGAGCAGTGCCAGCGTGGTCGCGTTTGCAATCGACTGGCCGACGTCACCGTCTGCGCCCGTGACAGGCAGCAACAAGGCAACCCTGTGCCGATCGCCGTCCGAAAGCACAACATTGCCGGGATCGGGGGACTCAACAGGCGGCGGGCCATCCGGGCCTTGTCCACCCTTGGGGATGACCGACTGACAGGCAGCAAGGAACATCAGCATAAAAACAGCCGTAGCCCGCTTCGCGATCAAACCTATGCTGCCCGACTGCGCTTGCGGCGCGGCCATCGTTGCTGCAATGGTCATTCTCATGTCCTCCAACCATTATGATTTTGCCGCATCAGAGCCGGAAATTCCGGCCAAGGCAATTGATTCCGGCCTCTACATCGTCGCCACCCCGATCGGCAATCTGGCAGATATGTCACAACGGGCCATTGAAATGTTGCGCGCCGCCGATCTGATTGCGGTGGAAGACAGCCGTGTGACCGGCAAGCTATTGCACCATCTGGGCCTTAAAAAGCGTATGCGGCCTTACCATGATCATAGCAGTGATGCGGATCGGGAAGCATTGCTGGCAGCGGCGCGCGAAGGGGTTGTCGTGTTGGTTTCGGATGCCGGAACCCCGCTGATTTCCGACCCCGGCTATAAGCTGGTGCGTGCGGCGCGGGAGGCGGGTATCCCGGTCAGTACCGCCCCAGGAGCGAGCGCAGTAGTAACAGCGCTATCGATTTCGGGCCTACCCACTGACCGCTTCCTGTTCGCGGGCTTCCTGCCTTCTAAAGCCAAAGCCCGGGCGGATGTGATTGCCGAAATCGGGAATGTAAAATCTACGCTGGTTTTTTATGAAAGCGGCCCGCGACTGGGGGTAACGCTGGCAGCGCTGGCGGAACAGCTTGGAGCACGCGAAGCCGTGGTCGCGCGCGAGCTGACGAAGAAGTTCGAGGAAGTGGTGTCAGGCACGCTCCCCGAATTGGCGGAACGCTATGCTGAGGCCGAACCCAAGGGCGAAATCGTCCTGATCGTTGGGCCTCCGGGGGAGGTGCAGGCCGAGCAGGGCGATTATGAAGGCGCGCTAAAGGTAGCGCTCGAAACCTTGCCACCTGCCAAGGCCGCCAAAGATATCGCCAAGCGCTTTGGCGTAGATCGGGCCGAGGTTTATGAACGAGCGATGGCGCTCAAATCGGACGCATGACCAATCGCCGCGAACTGGCCGAAAAGCGCGGGCGGCGGGGGGAGGCGATTGCTGCCTGGTGGCTGCGACTGCATGGTTGGCGCATAGTCGGGCAGAGGCTCAAAACGCCGCGCGGCGAAGTCGACCTGATCGCGCGTCGCGGAAAGACGGTTGCGTTCATTGAGGTGAAGGCGAGGGTGAAGCACGCCGATCTGGCAACCGCCATCGACGGCTGGCGATTGCGCCGGGTGGCCGCTGCCGCCGAACAACTGCTCCCGCGTTATGGCAAGGGTGCGGAAAATATGCGCATCGACGTGATATTGGTTGCACCTTGGCGCTGGCCGCACCATCTGGTCAACGTCTGGCACGGATAGAGAAGAAGAGGGCGACAGATGGGATTGCGCGTTGCGGTGCAAATGGACCCGATGGCGGGTATCAACATCAATGGCGACAGCAGTTTTGCGCTGATGCTCGCGGCGCAGGCGCGTGGCTATGATGTCTGGCATTATGATGTCGGTACGCTGACCCTCGATGCCAATGACCGGCTGACCGCTTTTGCCCATCCGGTCTATGACCTGCAGCGCGTGGCAGGTGCGCATTACCGCTTTGGCGAGCCCAAAAGGATCGATCTTGGTTCGGATGTGGATGTCGTTTTGATGCGGCAGGACCCGCCTTTCCATGTCGGCTATATCACCGCGACCCATCTGCTCGAGCGGATCGAGCATGAAACTTTGGTGGTGAACAACCCCGTCAGTGTGCGCAATGCGCCGGAAAAGGTGATGGTGCTCGACTATCGCCGCTTCATGCCGCCGACGCTGATTACCCGCTCGGCGGACGAGGTACGCGCTTTCCAGAAGGAGCATGGCGCGGTCGTCGTAAAACCGCTCCACGGCAATGGTGGCAAGGCGATTTTCCGTGTGCCGGCCGAAGGTGACAATCTGGGCGCGCTGTTTGAGGTGTTCAACACCACCTGGCCCGAACCGCATATGGTGCAGCCCTTCCTGCCCGATGTGGCGAAAGGCGACAAGCGCATCGTCCTGATCGACGGCGAAGTTACCGGCGCAATCAACCGCCGCCCGGGCGAAGGCGAATTCCGCTCGAACCTCGCGGTCGGCGGCAGCGCGGAGGCGACCGAGCTTACCCCGCGCGAGCAGGAAATTTGCGCCGCCATGGGGCCGCGTTTGAAAGAACTGGGCCTGATTTTTGTCGGCATCGACGTGATCGGCGGCGAATGGCTGACCGAAATCAACGTGACTTCGCCGACGGGAATTGTAGCCATTGATCGCTTCAATGGCACCGACACCCCCGGCAAAATCTGGGACGCGATCGAACGCCGCCTTAAGGAACGCAAAGCGAGCTGATTTTCCATGGAAGACTGGATCATCCACCTGGTCGATGCGACTGGCTATTGGGGTGTGGCATTTCTGATGCTGCTCGAAACCGTTTTCCCTCCAATCCCGTCCGAAGTCATCATGACCGTTGCCGGGGTTTCTGCTGCACGCGGAAACATGACGCTGACCGGAACGGTTGCTGCAGGCACGGCAGGCGCGATGCTTGGCAATTGGCTGTGGTTCTGGCTGGCCATCAAATTTGGCGAAGCGCGGCTGCACCGCTTTCTCGACAAGCATAGCCGCTGGCTCACACTTGACTGGCATGAAGTGGAACGCGGCGAGGCGCTGTTTCGCAAATATGGTTCGACCATTGTTCTTGTCGCGCGAATGCTGCCCACGCTGCGTTCGCTGATTTCGATCCCCGCCGGGTTGTTCGGTATGTCACACCGTCGATTTCTCGTCTTCTCAACCATCGGCACTGCGGGCTGGAGCGCGGCGTTGGCAGGTGCTGGTTATTTCCTCGGTTCGCAGTTTGAAGATGTCGAAAAATGGCTGGGCCCGCTCTCGACGCTAGTGATTGCAGCGATAGTGGTCACCTATATCTGGCGGCTCGCGCGCTGGAAGCCGAAAGCGCCGCCAGAGTCGGAAACTACATCGACGTAAACAGATATTCGTGCTGGCTGTCGCGCGTGGTCAGTACCGGCTTCCCATCCTTTTCACCGACCACAAAAAACAGCCCACCGATCGATGGATCCATCGTGACCAGAGAAGTGGTGCCATCGTCATTTTTCTTCGTTGCCATCATGCTCGACCAGTCGGTGAATTCAAACTTCACGCGATCACCAACCTTCACAACTTTGATCGTGCCAAGTTCCGGACTGGAATAACGCTCCGCCAATTTGGCAATTGTAGCGGGATCTGGCGGGATCTTAAGCCGCGCACGTTCTTCCGCTAACGCCGCTATGATCGAATCGGCCGACGCCTTGACGCTTGCGGCAGCCTCTGGCCTGCCATCATATAACAGCTCCGCAAGCCGCCGCATGAATGGACGCAGCATCGAATTACCATCATCCGCATTGGTCAGGATCACCGCCGCGACATTGGCGTCAGGAAAAACGAAAAAATTGCTCTTATAGCCAGGCATAGAGCCGCCATGATAGACAATGGGAATGCCGAGCTTGGTATATTCGAACAGCCCCATGCCATAATATTCACCCTCTCCGGTCGAGACGCCATGTTTGCGCCGTTCGAGCAGATTGGACTCTGAAACCATACGCTTGCCATTGGGAAGCAATCCCTTGGACAGTTCGTTCGCTGCATATTTTGCCATGTCATGCGCGCTCGACCATGCGCCACCTGCTGGCCGGTAAGGTTGGATCGAATATGCCAAATCATGGCTTGCAACCGCCACCTTGCCATCGATATCCAACCCGTGCGGACTGGCTAAATTGCCTTTCAAAGCCTCGTCAAAGGACAAAGTCGTCTCGTTCATACCAAGCGGCTTGAACACCCGCTCCCGCATGGCTTTGTCGTAAGCCGCACCGATATCCATCTCGGGATAGGCGATATGCCCACCTATGAACCCGCCAGCCGTGGTGATTAGATTGTTATATTGGAACAGTTCGCCAAATCCGCTGGTCGGCTCCGTCTCGCCCAACAACTTGAAAACCGTATCGGGTTTGGTGTCGCGCTGGGTGTTGAAAATCCATTCGAAATCCTTGCGAGGAAGGCCCGTGCATGCGCAGACCAGATGGCGCACCAGTACTTTCTTGGTCGTTTCCGGGCTGCCCAGTTTGAATTCGGGGTACACCTCGGTCACCGGCTGATCCCATTTCAGTTTGCCCTCGTCGACAAGCGTTGCCAGCATCAGCGTCGACATGCCTTTGGTGTTGGAGGCCACCATGAAACGGCTATGCGCATCAACGGGTTCCGGGCTGCCAACCTTTTTGACACCAAGCCCGCCTTCGAAAATCACCTTGCCGTCTTCGATCAGCGCGATGCCCACGCCCGGCACTTGAAGTTGCGCCATTGCCGTGCGGGTGAAATCAAGCAACTGGTCGACCCGCGCCTTATCGAGTTTGTGCGCGACCTTTCCGGCAAAATTTTCGATGCTGTAGCCGGGTGCCGTCAGACTGCCATAGACGCGGTTCACCGCCGCTCCGCGCTTATCGAGCGTAGCTTCGCCCGCATCGAGTAAGATAACTGTCCATTTGTCGTTCTTGCGCAGCGCAAGCGCCTCCAGGATCAGTTTCTCGTTTGGCGAGGTTTCGTAAGACACAACCCCGCGTTCGTCCCAGCCATCGCGTGGTGCTCGGGGCAGAATGATTTTAGGCGGCCTTGCGCGTTCGGGGCGCCAGGTGGCCCAGGCTTTCGCAGCGGCATCGCTGACGTCTTTTGCTTCCAGTCCTTCGATTATCGCTATTGCCGTATCGCCCTCGGGCGCTGAAAGCTGGCGTAAGTTACCGGCCTGTTTCAGGTCCCAGCCTTCTGGCGCCGTAAAGCCTGCCCCCGCGGCGGTTTTGGCGGGTGTATCGACAGCAAGTGTTTCGGCAAATGTCGGTTGGAGGGCAAGCGGGGTGGCAAGCAATAGCGCTGCAGCGCGTAGCAAAAAGCGTCTCATGGGTCGCGTCCTCCAACTTGAATTATGTCAAGTTAACAGAGCTGTTGGTACAAACAATAGTCGGAAAGCTAAGCCCGTGGATGCGCATTCAGATATTCGTCTAGAAGCATAGCAGTATCGACTGCGGTATAGATTTGCGTCGAGGACAGGCTGGCATGGCCGAGTAGTTCCTGCAAGGATCGCAAATCGGCACCGCCAGCGAGTAGATGGGTCGCAAAGCTGTGACGTAGCGCGTGCGGGGTAGTCTTTACAGGCAAGCCCAGCCGCTTGCGCGCACCCTGCACCGCACGGCGGATGAGGGCAGGGGATAGCGGACCACCCCTGCTGCCACGAAATAACGGCTCGCCCTTGGCAGGGGGATAAGGACAGAGCTCGATATAGCCTTCGATTGCCTCGCGCACATTATCGAGCAAGGGAACGATGCGGGTCTTGTTGCGTTTGCCGGTAACGCGCAAGGTTTGACCCATGGGCAGCACATCGCCGGTCAGGCCCGTCGCCTCGCTCACGCGCAGGCCGCAGCCATAGAGCAGCAGGAGCACCGCCCAGTCGCGCGCGCCTATCCAGCTGTCGCTGGCACTATCGGCCGCATCGCCAGCGAGCGCCAGCACGGCTTCAGGATCGACGGGGCGGGGCAGGCTGCGTGGTACCCGCGGGCCTTTGAGCGCGGGGATTGCCGCATCCTCACCCAGAGCAAAGCGCAGGAAGTTTCGGATCGCAGACAGTTCGCGCGCAGTGGAGCGGTTGGTCAGGCCATCTCCGCGCCTTGATGCAAGGAACGCGCGCAGATCGGCGGCGCTTGCCTTGGCGAGTGTGGTGCGGTCAGTGGCTTCACCGAGGTGTTCGGAGAGAAATTCGCTCAATCGTTCTGCCGTCGCAACATAAGCGCGCACGCTGTGCACCGACCGGCGGCGATTGTCGGCAAGGTAGGAGCGATATTCGGCGATCAGCGTGGCGGCCATGACCGCGATGCTATCAGGCGTCGGGCGCAGGCTCAATCGCTACGATTTGAGGCAGGATGGCGTCGAGCAGAGGGAAACCTTTGGGGGTGACGGCTAGAATCTCTCCCCTCCCGCTTGCGGGGAGCCGAAGGCGTGGTGGAGCCACAGCGGTTAGGGGAAGGGGCGAGCGAAGCGAGTCTTGAGCCCTTTCAGGCCCACCCTCGGCCCCTCCCGTAAACGGGAGGGGAGAAGTGGTAACAAACCCCATCCCTTCCAGTTTTTCCACAGCCGTCCAATCGATCAAATCGCCGGAGTCGATTGCAAATCGGATACTCAGCGCAGAGATATCCACACCCTCGCGCAGCCGCAGCCCCATGAGCAGCGCTTCCATCGCCTGCGTTGCAGGGTCGAGGGAGTCTTCGACTTGAAGTCCATGCGCATTGCGCGCAACTGCGCTCAGGAAGTTTTCGGGCTTGCGATGCCGCTGCGTCGCCATCCCGCCACGCCTGCCATGCGCGCCTGGGCCAACGCCTGCATAATCCTGATAGCGCCAGTAGGTGAGGTTGTGGTGGCTTTCCTGTCCCGTTGCGGCATGGTTGCTGATCTCATAGGCTGGCAGGCCGGCTGCTTCCATCCGCGCTTGGGTGAGTTCGTACAGATCAGCCGCGGCATCGTCATCGAGAGGCTGCCATTGCTGCTTGGCAACATCGGTGGCGAAGCGGGTGCCGGGTTCGATGGTGAGCTGGTATAGTGACATGTGGGTGGTGCCAAAGCCGATTGCGCGGGCCAGCTCCGCCTCCCATTGCGCGGGTGTCTGATGCGGTCGGGCGTAGATCAGGTCGATACTGACCCGGTCGAAATGAAGTTGCGCCGCATCAAGCGCCGAGAGGCTTTCCTCGACCTGGTGCGCACGCCCGAGAAAGGCGAGGGTAGTATCGTCGAGCGCCTGCAACCCCAAAGACACGCGGTTGACTCCCGCCGATGCCAGTTCGGCAAATCTCGCCGCCTCGACCGAAGAAGGGTTTGCCTCGAGCGTGATTTCTATATCGTCCGCAAAGCCCCAAGCCTGCTCAGCGGCCTCGATCAGGGCTGCTGCGGTTTCGGGTGGCATCAAGGATGGCGTGCCACCGCCGAAGAAGATCGAACCGAGCTTGCGGCCTTCGGTCAACCGCGCTTCATGAGCGAGGTCGGCGAGTAATGCTTCGCGCCATGCTTGTTGGCCGACTTGCTCGCGCACATGGCTGTTGAAGTCGCAATAGGGGCATTTCGAAACGCAGAACGGCCAGTGGATGTAAAGGGCGAGCGTGTCGCTCAAAACAGCGCCTCGACCAATTTGCGGAACGCATCGGCGCGGTGACTCATCGCGTGCTTTTCAGTCGGGTCGAGTTCAGCGAAAGTCAGGTCGCGGCCCAGCGGCACGAACACCGGATCGTAGCCAAAACCCATAGTCCCGCGCGGCGGCCAAGCGAGGGAGCCATGGACACGGCCCTCAAACACTTCCTCGTGCCCGTCGGGCCAAACCAAAGCGAGGGTGCAGATGAAGAAGGCGCTGCGATCGACATCGGGGCCTTGCTCGGCCAGCTTCCCCTCGACTTTGCCCATGGCAAGATACCAGTCCCGCCCAGGACCGCCCAGCGTCTGCGCCTCGAACCATTGTTTTTCGGCCCAGTCTGCGGTGTACACACCCGGTGCACCGCCCAAGGCTGCTACGCACAAGCCGCTATCATCGGCGAGGGCGGGCAGGCCTGATGCTTGCGCCGAGGCATGTGCCTTCAAAAGCGCATTTTCAGCGAAAGTCGTTCCAGTTTCCTCCGGCTCGGGCAATCCAAGGTCGCCCGCCGAAACAGGTTCGATCCCGAAAGGCTCGAGCAGCGCGCGAATTTCGCGCACCTTGCCCGCATTGTGGCTGGCGATAACCAGCCTACCGGGAGCGAGTTTCCGACGGGTCATCACATCTCCATAATCCCTCTCTCCCCTTCAAGGGAGAGGGCTTCTATTTCACCGCTTCACCCTGTGCTGCGAAAATCCGGTCACAACCCATGCGCGCGAGGCGAAGCAGGCGGAGCAGGGCTTCCTCGTCATAGGTCGCGCCTTCTGCAGTTGCCTGCACCTCGGCAATCTTGCCGCCTTCGATCAGCACGAAATTGGCATCGGCATCGGCGCTTGAATCTTCGACATAATCGAGATCGAGCACAGGCGTACCGTTGCAGATGCCGCAGCTAACTGCGGCCACACGACCGGTGATCGGGTCTTCCTTGATCTTGCCTTCAGCCATCAGCTTGTTGACGGCCAGGCGAAGCGCGACCCATGCGCCGGAAATCGCCGCTGTGCGCGTGCCGCCGTCGGCCTGCAGCACGTCGCAATCGAGCGTGATCTGGAATTCGCCGAGTTTTTTCATGTCGACCACCGCGCGCAGGCTTCGCCCGATCAACCGCTGGATTTCCTGCGTCCGTCCAGATTGCTTGCCCTTGGCAGCTTCGCGCTGGCCGCGGGTGTGGGTCGCGCGGGGCAGCATCGAATATTCGGCGGTCACCCAGCCTTCGCCCTTGCCGCGCAACCATGGTGGCAGGCGGTCTTCGACGCTGGCCGTGCACAAAACCTGCGTATCGCCGAAACCGATCAGCACGCTGCCCTCGGCATGTTTGGTGAAAGCGGTTTCGATGAAGATGGCGCGCATTTCGTCTGGCGCGCGTCCGGATGGGCGCATGTACTAGTTTCCTTTGATGGTATTAATGGCGCGGCACTTATCCGAAGATAGCTGTGGGAGCAATGCGACCGAGGGAGAAAGTTATGCGCCTAGGTGGTTTGATTTCATATTTGGCAGCGATGGTTATGGCGACATCACTGGCTGCGGCGGATGCGGCACCAGCAGCCCCCGCTCAATTGGCAAAAACCGAAACGGGTGGTGAAACGCTGCATTACACTATCATCGGCACACGTTTCGGTAATCGGTTCAAGTGGACGGTCGGCCCTGACGGTAAGGGTGAAGTTGCTATCCCCTTTTCCATTGGGCACCTGATTCCGGCTGCCGAAAATGACTATTACTTCCTGCAGGGCGAGCATCCTATTGATATTGGCGCGGACGGTTATGCCGAACTGCGCTCCGCTCTGTCGCAAATTGTCGAACGCGGACCGATGCCGTTAACGCTGGATGGCCCGTGGCTTGAATGCCGTATGGCCCGCACGATGGACCTTGGTGCTGCCCAATTGCGTTGGACCAAAGATGCCAAGGAAGGCATGGTTTTTGCCGATTTTGGCTGCCGTAACGAAGATAAAGCCGTGGATGAAATGTTGGCGCGGTTCGCTCTGGCTTGGCAGCTACTCGGTAGACGCTTGTCGGAACAGGGCGGCGATATCGCAATTGCCGTTCCCAAAGACAGTAAGCCGTTCGAATGGAACGAAAAGCTGCGCTACAATGAAGTTGGCCCCATGGGGGCGGGTGGAAAGCTGTTGGAGCTGAATCCGAACGGTACGGGGAAAATTGTAACTGAGGATCATATCAGTTGGTACGCGGACAAGGCGTTGCGCGACCAATATTTTATCCCAGCTGGGGAAAGCCGGTTCGATATCGGTCGGGCGGGCTATCTTAAAGTTCGGGCTTCATTGGACGGAGTCATCGCCGGACGTGTCGCACCGATGATTGAGCCTTGGGAGAATGATCCGGACAATCCGAACCGTCGCTGCATGTCCGATCAGCCCTTTGGCATTCTGAAATGGTCAGAGGATAAAGACCAAAAGGGCTACCGCTTTGATCGAAGTTGCTACACCGACAAGAATGAGGCGATCTGGGCGATGCTGGCACCCGTTTACCCTTTGATCGTGCGAAATCTATTGAAGTCCGATTGACACCGACGCGGGGGCTGCGCACATTCCCGTGCAATGGCAACGCCCCCCATCTCTGAACTCAATGATCGCACGCGTACGATCTTCAAAGTCGTCGTTGAGAGCTATCTCGAGTCCGGCGCGCCGGTGGGTTCGCGGACGCTTTCCAAAATTGGCGGACTAAATCTGTCGCCCGCCTCGATCCGCAATGTGATGCAGGATCTGGAGGAGGCGGGGCTGCTCGCTTCGCCGCATACCAGCGCTGGACGGCTTCCGACCGAAAGCGGATTGCGACTGTTCGTTGATGGCATGATGCAGGCAGCGGCGCCTACCGCCGAGGAACGGCGCGCGATTGAATCGCAGATTGCGGGGAGCGGGCCGATTGAAAATGCGCTGGCTGCAGCGACCGCCGCTTTGTCCGGCCTGTCCGCCTGTGCAGGCGTGGTAATGGTTCCCAAGCGTGAGGCAGTGCTCAAGCAATTCAGTTTTGCCCGATTGTCGGCGGGGCAGGCGCTGGCGATCATGGTGGGCGCGGACGGGTCGGTTGAAAACCGGCTGGTCGAAATCTCATCGGCCGTCAGCGATAGCGCCCTCGTGGAGGCCGGTAATTATATCAGTGCGAGGCTTTCGGGACTGACGCTTTCGGAGGCGCTGCTGAGGCTTGATGCCGAGATACGCGGGCAGAAAGCCGCACTCGATCAGGCAAGTGCGGATCTGGTGCGCAATGGCCTTGCCATGTGGTCGCTTGATGCCAATGAACGGCCGGTGCTGATCGTGCGCGGGCAATCGAACCTGCTTGATGAAACCGCTGCTGCCGATCTCGACCGGGTTCGCCAATTGCTCGATGAGCTTGAAAACAAGGAGGAAATCGCCCGCCTGATTGACAGCGCGCGCGAAGCCCAGGCAACGCGGATTTTCATTGGTTCGGAAAATAATTTGTTCTCGCTGTCGGGATCCTCGGTGATCGCGGCCCCCTATCGCGACGCTGGTGGGCAGATCGTCGGCGTCGTTGGTGTAATTGGCCCTACAAGGCTCAACTATGCCCGCATCGTGCCAATGGTGGACTTCACCGCGCAGGCGCTGAGCCGTCTAATGAAGTGACACCCCGCTTGATGAAATGAAGCGAGCGCCTATATGCGCCTTCAACACAGACATTCGGGGCAGTTATGAACGACAAGGATAAAATCGACGCAGCGGCTGAACAGGAGCTGGAAGGCGTGCCCGAGCATCTGAAGGCCGAAGACAGCGCTGCTGAAGAACTCAACAGGCTGGCGAACGAGCTGGAAACCGCGCGTCAGGACATTCTCTACGCACAGGCCGAAGTGCAAAATGTGCGCCGCCGCATGGAAAAGGAAGCCGCCGATGCGCGTGCTTATGCAGCCACTGGCTTTGCGCGCGATATCCTCTCGGTATCGGACAATCTCACCCGCGCGCTAGAGGCCATCCCGGCCGAACTGCGCGAGGATGAGAAGATGAAGCCGCTTGTCACCGGACTTGAAGCGACCGGCCGCGAGCTTGAAAGTATTTTTGCCAAACATGGCATCAGCCGCATCGCCGCTATGGGCCTGCCGCTCGATCCGAACCAGCATCAGGCGATGGTCGAAATCCCGACTGCGGATGCCGAGCCGGGCACGGTCGTTGCCGAAATGCAGGCGGGTTATATGATCAAGGACCGGCTGTTGCGACCGGCTATGGTCGGTGTTGCCAAAAAGCCGGACTAGGCATGTGATGTGCTAGGCGCCGCTCCCGCTTGAAAAACGCGCAAGACCGGTTCAAGGTTTGCGCGTGTGATGCGGGAGTAGTGTTTTGAAATCGCTTGGCTTCTTGGCTTTATCCCTGGTTGCGTTGCCCGCAGCATATGCGGCGGAAGATTGGCAAGTCCATGTTCCGTCTGGCTGGAAACTGATCGGCGATGTGGCCGAAGCCGATGCCGCTGTTCTGATGGTGGAGCAGGATGATCCGGCAAAGCGCCTGAAAAATGACGGGCTCGGGCCGGATGAACTCAACACCAATCCGCGTCGGCTGTTGTTTCTGTCGCGCACTGCTGCTGGTTATAAACGGACCGGTTCAGCGGACAATTTCCTGCCACCCGAAGGGGATAGCGATACACCATGTCTTGCTGATCCGCTCGAAGAGGGCGGCATGGATCTGCGCAACAATGTGCTGACGTTAAATCTCAATTACTGGCTTAGCTGCGGCAGCTGGAGCACGTCCAAGGACAGCTATAAATTCCGGCTGGAAAATGGCCGCTATCGACTGATCGGTTTTGACCGCCGATCCTATGCGCGCAATGGCGGAACGGGTGAGGAAATCAGTATCAACTATCTCACTAACCGGAAGAAGGTGACGACCGGCATCGAAATTTTTGAACCCGAAGCCGGCACTCCCGTGACCAAATCGAAAGTCATCTGGACGCGCACCGGGCGACAGAAATATTATCTCGACGGAATGGATCGAAATCAATGCGACGGGGATGAGAGCGCGCCGAGCTGGTGCGGTTATTAAGCCGGTTCAACCGCCCTTTCGGAACAAATCTATGCCTGACCGCGTCGTGTGGAACACGAACACGCCCGATAAGACTATGCCCAGCACCACCGCAAAAATGTCAAAGGGGGAGAACATCTGCCCTGCTACAGGCCAGTGAATGTTCGCCTCTGGTCCGAAAACAAACATGCAGATCGTCAGGACAATCAGCATCATCCGCACCTCGGTTGGCCCGCCACCCAAATAGGTAAGGTTCATCACGCCGCTGACCTTTGCCGAAATGAAGGTGTGGATCGACAGCAGCAAATAACCGGCCAAGCCGAACAAAGCGGTGTCCATCCGCATATAGGGGCTCAGCCCCATGCCCAGAATGAAGATCGTGTTGGCGAGTGCATCAAGGCTGTGGTCGATGAAATAGCCGTAATTGGGCCGTTCGATCTTGCGGAAGCGGGCGACGCTGCCGTCGAGCGAATCACCGAACCAGTTGAGGCAATAGCCGAAAACCGAAAGCCACAGCCAGTCACGCCCCCAATTGCTTGCAATATAGCCGGCCGAAATCAGGACAGCGCCAAAGAAGCCGAGTGCGGTCAAACGGTCGGGCGTCCACCAAAGCGGTAGCCGCGCGCAAATCCAATTGAGCAAGCGGCGCTCGACAGCGGCGGTCAGATTTTCCTGAATGCGTTTCGGGGCAGTCACTTATTGTCCTTTTTACCGTCCCCCAATGTTGCGCTTTTGTGACAGCGCGCACAAAAGCGCAAGCCGGAAAGCGGGAAGCATTTCCAGCACTAGCCGCACCGTAAAAGCTGGGCTAATCGAACGCCATGGCTACAGCGGCAACTGCATTGGACCGCCAGTCCCCCTGGCGCGATGAGCTTCGCGCGACGCTAGCGCTCGCCTGGCCGCTGATCCTCACCAACGTCACGATGGTCCTGATCAATTCGACCGACGTATTTCTGCTTGCGCGGCTGGGGCCGGATGCGCTGGCTGCTTCCGCGTTGGGGACGGGCATTTTGTTCGCGATGATGCTGGTCGGGATCGGCATTGTGGTTGCCGGATCGCCATTGATGGCGGCGGAGCTTGGCCGCAAATCCTATTCGGTGCGCGATATCCGCCGGACATTCCGCCAGTCGATGTGGTCGGCGACGGTGGTCTGCATCCCGATCTGGGTGCTCTTGTGGTTCACCGGTGATTTCCTGGAATGGGCGGGGCAACCGCAAAAACTTGCCGACGACACAGGCCAGTTCATGCGCGCGATCATGTGGCTCTTGTGGCCGCAGCTGGGCGTTGTCGCGCTGCGCAGCTTCATGGCTGCGCTGGAGCTACCCAAATGGACGATGGTAGCGGGCTCTGCCGCAGTGGTGGTCAACGCTGTGCTCAATTATGGCCTGATCTTCGGCCATTTCGGATTGCCAAGGCTGGAGCTGGTCGGGGCAGGGATCGGCAGTACGTTGACGGGACTGTTCCAGTTCCTGTTTCTGGCTGTCATTGCAATGCGGCACCCGAAATTCCGCCGCTATCACCTCTTTGGCCGCTGGTGGCGTGCCGATTGGCAGCGTTTCGCCACGATCTGGAAACTGGGTTTGCCCATCGGGCTGCATATGGGGTTTGAAGCGATGGTTTTTGCCGCCGCGATCTTCCTGATGGGCTATATCAGCATTGAGGCCGCCGCCGCCCATGCGGTTGCCATCCAGATCGCGTCGATGACCTTCATGGTGCCTATGGGCCTCGCACAGGCGGCGACGGTGCGTGTCGGGCTTGGCTATGGTAGGCGTGATGCTGAGGCAATCCGTCTATCGGGCTGGACGGCCTATGCTCTGGGCGTCGGCTTCATGACGGCCATGGCGATACTGATCTGGGCGATCCCTGGAACGCTGGCCGGTTTCTTCCTCGATCCCGAATTGCAGGGTAATGCAGAGGTGCTGCGGCTAGCCGTCTCCTTCCTGATAATCGCAGCCATTTTCCAGATCGTCGATGGGGCGCAAGTGGTCGGCACCGGCATGTTGCGCGGGCTTCAGGATACGACCTGGCCCATGCTCTTCGCGGCATTCGGCTATTGGGCCGTCGGCATTGGTTTTGGCTGCTGGCTGGCCTTTTACCGTGGCTATGACGGCGTGGGCATCTGGATCGGCCTTGCCCTCGGCCTTGGCATTGTCGCCGCATTGGTCCTCAGCCGGTGGCTGATGCGCCACCGGTTGAGACTTGTTCCGACAAATTAGATCGTCTGCGCGCGGTTTTCGTCGCGGTGCTTTTTGAGGTATTTCATGAACGGCGTGCCGCCGGTGCCGACATCGGTATCGTTGCCTGTGCCCGACGACGCCTGCTTGTTGATATAGCTCGCCGCATATTCGAGGTGCCGAGTGCGGAAGCGCGCGACCTGGTCGACACAGGCGTTGAACGCATCCTTGACCGACTGGCCCTGCGTCTTGGCAAAATCGCGCAGCGTGCTGGCTTCACGAACCGCGTCGATAAAGGCGCGGTGCTGCGGCGGGCGGTATTGGTGGAGCTCATCGAGAAACTCCCGAAGCGGATCGCTTTCGTGCACCACCTGGAACAGCCCGTCCATTGCCGGAACAATCGAGCTTTGCGATCCGGTCTGTCCACGAAATGCCTGTGGTTTGCCGGCAAACTTCGAGACGCCTTCATAGACTAGCCCTTCGGGCAGCGCCGGATTGTTTTTCCAGCCATGGATGTAAGGGCGGACGCGTTGGTAATAGATATAGGGATCGCAACGTTCGGGCATGCGATCGAAATGCGCGTTCATCGCATTCCAGACGCTGTTCATGGCGGTCAGCAGTTGCTCGACCTTTGTAGCGTCGTGCTGCGCCGAGGCCTCGACCAGTTCGGTCGCCAGCTGCAGTGCGCGTCCTGCCTCGGCTTCAATCGCGACATGGACAAGGACGAACCAGTTCTCGTCCTGACCGCCAAGGAAGTTCTGGTGCATCGCGATATTGTCGAGGCTGATACCTTCCGACTTGTCGAGACGATACCAGTTGTCGAGCACATAGCCTGAATAGGGAAGCAAGGGCGGCAGGCCCAGATGGTCGCCTATCGCGCAGATGGGGATGGCGAGGTTCGCGGGCAGGGTAGTCGGCGCATCGGCCTCTCCCCAGACATAGGCTTGCACGAGAAAGCTGTAATGCACCATCGCGGTGCGCACCTGTTCATTGCTGGCGGTTGCTAGGAAGTCCGCCACATCGGGATGGCCTACTTGCTTCAGGAAATGGCGCACGCGGCCTGAGGTAATCAGGTCCGACAGGCTGGCGGCTGCATCCAGCATTTCGTCGAAGCTATCGGGCAACGAAATTTCATCGATTTCATGGGTTGAGAGGTAGCCACGCTCTGCGCTGAGGCCAAAATCTTCAAGTTTCATGGAAGTCTCTTGGGCGAGGTGCGGGTTGGGCCACCTCTGCGCATTTGGTATCAAATGAAACTTGTTGGTGCAAGCCGCTGCGCGGTCGAATGTCAGATCAGATAGACCGCAGCATAGCGAATGATCAGCGCGATCAGGACCGCGATGTTCATGGCTTTCGATTTGACGAAAAATGCCGCCGTCATCAGGATGACCAGAACAGCTGTAAGGATCAAAGCAGTGGGATTGACCAGCCGCGTCGTCAAATCCGGGTGGGAAAGATAAAAGGTCAGTTGCACGACCAGCAAGGCGAATAGCATTCCGAACACAATCCGCCGGACATGGAAATAATGCGGGTCCAGATCGCCGTTTTTCGGAATGCTCTCCGGGAAAACCAGATGGGCGGCGAGGTAATAGGCGCTCGCAAACAGCATCGTCCCCATCATCCAGCCGCCCGATACGGCGATGATATCTCGGACAGCCCAGGCTGCCCCCCAGAAGGACAGAAGATCGAGCATCACGAACAAGCCGAGCAGCGGTGTGAGCCAGCCTATGCGGTATCCAGCCTTCGCCTCTTCATCAACATGCAGCCGCGCCTTCACCGTCTTGCCTAGCCCCGACAGAAGTTCGACCAGCGAGAGGCCCAGGAGCAGGCTGTAGAGCGAAAAAATGAATTCGAACTGCGACATCATTTCGCGGTCGCCTGGTTGGCAAAGGGCAGCACGCCCTCATATTGCTCCAGCGGTGGTGCACCCGGCACCTTCGCCTTGTTCTTGAGCAGGAAATAATGGCGGACGATTTCGGCCTGCTGCTCGATGCCATAGCGCTCCAGCATCCAGCCGGGCTTCAGGGCATAGTTGTAGTTGCTGAACGGGTGGCGCTTCAGCGGCAAGAAAATGCCCTGCTGGTGCTGCCAGACATGGACCAGTTCGTGAATGAAGAGCCCCTGCAGGCCAAGATCGCGGTCGCAGAAATCGTCGCAGAACAGATCGCTATCGGGGTGGAACCATAAATGCCCGTCGGGCGCCATGGTGATCTTGCGCGGCTGGAACCACCACCATTTGCGTTTGTGGATGCGCACTTTCTCATAGTCGATGGCGTCGTGAAACACGGAGCGCGCGAGTTTGATTTCGCGCGCTGTCATCGGCCTACCAGAAGGGTGCGGTCCGAACATCAGTGGTTGTTATGGCCTGTCTTCTCGTCGGGTTCGCGGCCGTCCATTTCCTCGACACGAGCTTTGACGAGGATGCGTTCATTGTTTGAAAACAGAAACTGCGTTTCCATCTCACCCAGTCGGCGGCCGACCAAATTGACACCCCAGACCATTACATGCTTGCCGCCGCGTTTGAATTCGACCTTGCCGTCAGCCGGGATGAAAACGCGGGTCAGTGGCGCCATAGTCATCGCGCCGGTCTTGGGATCGACCTTGCTCTCGTGCATTTCGGTGCGCAGCACCGAACGCGAGGTGACCGACATCAGATAGACGTCCTTGGGCCCGCCGCGGATCGTGAAATACATGGCCGACGGATTGCTATCGACCGGGTTCAGCTTGACCACCGCGTCGTGGACGCGAAGTTGTGGTGTGGGGCCGCAGCTGGAGAGCATCGTCACCAGCAACGGAGCGGCTAGCAGTCCCAATCGTGCGCGCATGTTCAGCATTGTCATCATCTTTCCGCTTTGACTTTTCCGTTCAGAAACGGGGCATTGCCCGCCTTTTTGACAATGTAAGCCGCGCGAAGCCTTGTGCCAAGCAATTTGCCACCTATATCGCCCTCGCATGTTTGGCTGCAGTGCCTGATAGGGCTGCTCGCCAAAAACAGGGCTAATTTAGTTATCGGGGTAGAATGTAATGGCAAAAGTTATTGGTATCGATCTGGGCACCACAAACAGCTGCGTTGCTGTGATGGAAGGCGGCCAGCCGAAAGTTATTGAAAATGCGGAAGGCGCGCGCACGACGCCGTCTATCGTCGCCTTTGCGAAAGATGGTGAGCGCCTGATCGGCCAGCCCGCCAAGCGCCAGGCGGTCACCAATCCGGACAACACGATTTACGCGGTGAAGCGCCTGATCGGCCGCCGCTTTGACGACCCCATGACCAAGAAGGACATGGAACTCGTCCCCTATAACATCGTCAAGGGCAAGAATGGCGACGCATGGGTCAAGGCGGGTGGAGAAGATTACTCCCCGTCACAGATCAGCGCCTTCACCCTGCAGAAGATGAAGGAAACGGCAGAAGCCTATCTGGGCGAAACCGTAACGCAGGCGGTCATCACCGTTCCCGCTTACTTCAACGACGCCCAACGTCAGGCAACCAAAGACGCCGGCCAGATTGCCGGTCTTGAAGTGCTGCGCATCATCAACGAACCGACAGCAGCAGCGCTCGCCTATGGCCTCGACAAGGATGAGAACAAGACCATCGCGGTTTATGACCTTGGTGGCGGTACGTTCGATATTTCGGTCCTCGAAGTTGGCGACGGCGTGTTCGAGGTAAAGTCGACCAATGGCGACACCTTCCTGGGTGGTGAAGATTTCGACAGCAAACTGGTCGAATTCCTCGCAGCCGATTTCCAGAAGGCCGAAGGCATTGACCTGACCAAGGACAAGCTCGCGCTGCAGCGCCTGAAGGAAGCTGCTGAAAAGGCGAAGATCGAACTGAGCTCGGCGCAGACGACCGAAGTCAACCTGCCGTTCATCACGGCGGACCAGAACGGTCCGAAGCACTTGGTGAAGAATATCAGCCGTGCAGACCTCGAAAAGCTGGTCGACGACCTGATCAAGCGCACGTTGGAGCCTTGCAAAAAGGCGCTGGCGGACGCGGGCCTGAAGGCTGACGCGATTGACGAAGTCGTGATGGTCGGCGGTATGACCCGCATGCCGAAGGTGCGCGAAGTCGTAAAAGCCTTCTTTGGCAAGGAACCGCATGTCGGTGTGAACCCCGACGAAGTCGTTGCCATGGGTGCTGCCATTCAGGCGGGCGTGCTGCAGGGCGACGTCAAGGACGTGCTGCTGCTCGACGTGACCCCGCTGTCGCTCGGCATCGAAACGCTGGGCGGCGTGTTCACCCGCATGATCGACCGCAACACCACGATCCCGACCAAGAAGTCGCAGGTTTACTCGACGGCGGACGACAACCAGAACGCCGTGACGATCCGCGTGTTCCAGGGCGAGCGTGAAATGGCGGCTGATAACAAGCTGCTGGGTAATTTCGACCTTGTTGGCATTCCGCCCGCTCCGCGCGGCGTTCCGCAGATCGAAGTGACCTTCGACATCGACGCCAACGGTCTGGTCAGCGTGACCGCCAAGGACAAGGGCACCGGCAAAGAACAGCAGATCAAGATCCAAGCATCTGGTGGTCTGTCCGATGCCGACATCGACCAGATGGTCCGCGATGCCGAGCAGTTTGCCGAAGAAGACAAGAAGCGCCGCGAGGCTGCCGAAGCCAGGAACAATGCCGAAAGCCTTGTTCACAGCACCGAAAAGCAGCTTGAAGAGCATGGTGACAAGATTGACGCTGGCCTTAAAGCTGAAATCGAGGCCGCCATGGGCGAAACCAAGGCAGCCATCGAAGGCGGCGACCCCGAAGCGATGAAGGAAAAGGCGAATGCCTTGGCCCAGGTCGCGATGAAGATGGGGCAGGCGATCTACGAACAGGAACAGGCGGTCGGCGCTTCTGCTGCTCCTTCGGAAGAATCCCCGGCTGACGATGATGTCGTCGATGCCGAATTCTCCGAAGTCGACGAAGACAAAAAAGACTGATGATTACCGGTGACCGTCACTTCTGCCATGTGCGGGGTGGCGGTCAGCGAACGGAGGGACGTCGGTCGTGAGCCTCGATATCGATTATTATGAATTGCTCGAAGTAGAGCGGACGGCGGATGAAAAGACGCTGAAGACCGCCTATCGGCGCTTGGCGATGGAATGCCATCCGGATCGCAATCCGGGATGCGACAAATCCGAAGCCAAGTTCAAGGCCATCAACGAAGCCTATGATGTCCTGAAAGACCCGCAAAAACGCGCAGCCTATGACCGTTTCGGCAAGGCGGCCTTTGAAAATGGCGGGATGGGGAATGGCGGCGCCCGTGGCGGTGCCGGCTTTGGCGACTTCTCCGACATTTTTGAAAGCTTTTTCGGCGACGCCTTTGGCGGCGGACGCCAGCGTGGGCCGGTGCGTGGTGCTGATTTGCGCTATGACCTCGAAATCAGCCTTGAAGATGCGTTCCACGGGCGCACCACCGAAATCGCGATCGATGTTGCGGCGAAATGTGGTGACTGCGAAGGCACGGGTGCGAAGCCCGGCACCAGCACCAGGCGCTGCAATTTATGCGGCGGACATGGCAAGGTGCGCGCGCAGCAGGGCTTTTTTGTCGTCGAACGTACCTGCCCGACCTGCCATGGTCGCGGCGAAGTGATCGAAGATCCATGCCGCAAATGCGGTGGTGAAGGCCGGGTAGACGAGCGGCAGAAGATTGAAGTCACGATCCCTCCCGGTGTCGATGAAGGCACACGTATCCGTGTGGCTGGCAAGGGCGAAGCGGGGCCGAACGGTGCGCCTGCGGGCGACCTCTACATCTTCATGCATATTGCCCGACACAAGGTTTTCGAACGCGACGGAACAACGCTGTTTTGCCGCGCGCCGATCAGCTTCACCAAAGCGGCGCTGGGCGGTGAAATCGAAATCCCCGGACCTGATGGCAGCAAGCACAGTGTCAACATCCCCGAAGGCATACAGTCGGGCAAGCAGCTTCGCGTCCGCGGTGCGGGCATGCCTGTGTTGCAAGGACGCGGCAGGGGCGACCTTGTCATCCAGATCGACGTCGAGACCCCGACAAGATTAACCGCACGGCAAAAGGAATTGCTCTGCGAATTCCGCGAGACGGAAACCGGCGAGGAATGCCCGCAGTCGCGCGGTTTCTTCGACAAGGTCAAGGAATTCTGGGACGATTTGACCGAGTAAAATCTGCAGGCGGGCACAAGACTCGCTTTATGCCCAATGTTATGCTCGCTTCGATGGGAGCGAGTCGATGGCGGGCAAGGGTTTCGACAAACGCGATTTTTTGAAGCTGGCCGGTGGCGGTGTGATTGCATCGTTCATTGGCCAGCGTGTATTTGCGCAGGACGGCCGCATCCTCGGGCTCGACTTACCGAAACAGGTCATCGAGTTGATCCCGCGCAAGCCATTAAACTATCTGCGTATTGCCGAAGCCGTGGTTCAACTGGAACGCGAAGCCGACCGCAAAGGTCTGCCCAACTCACCCCTCGAAACGCGCAAAGGACAGTCGCTCTCCGATTTGGCGGATTCGCTCTATCAGATGGCGATGCCGCGCCTGGTTGCGCTGATTGACCGAAGCGAGGATATTGATCCTCCTTTTGCCGACAAGGCTGGCGAATTGCTCGCCGAACTGCATCAAAGCCAGCACGAACTGCCCGAAGCGCTCAAATTGGGTTTCGGCGACGCTGGTGTGAAACCGTTTCTGCCGGAAAAGCAGCGCTATCTGGTCCAGCCTGAAACGCCGCAAGGTGAAATCATCTTTGTTCCCGGTGCCCCGCCGCTGCCAACCACTCCAGCACCTGCCGAAGCTGCAACCGTGCCGATTATCGACGAACTCGACCGTCCTTTGAGCAAATCGCGCGAATTTACTGCACTCAAGGCCGAATATGCACGGCTGTTCCGCAAACTGACGGTGCGTCCGCAATATCGGGAGACCGTAGACTGGCATCTTGATCTGATCCGTAAAGCACGCAGCCGTTATGAAAAGGTCGAGGCTCAAACAGGCGTTCCCTGGTATTTCATCGCGGTCACCCACGGACCAGAGGCGAGTTTCAATTTCCGTGCGCACCTGCACAATGGCGATTTCCCGCTGACGGCGCGCACGCGACAGGTGCCTGCAGGCCGCCCGACCAAATGGCTGCCTCCATCGGACTGGGAGTCGAGCGCGAACGATGCGTTGCGGTTGCTCGGCTATACCGGACAAAAGGATTGGAGCCTCGAACGCACGCTCTATCGGCTCGAGGCCTATAATGGTCTTGGCTATCGCGGGCTTGGAGTGCCGACCCCCTATTTGTGGAGCTTTTCCAACCATTATGAGCGCGGTAAGTTCGTCGCCGATGGAAAATTCAGCCATACCGCGAAGTCCCAGCAATGCGGTGCGGCGGTGATGCTGAAACTTCTCGCCGATGCGGAGGAAATCAAGCTAGAAGCAGCGACCTGATCCGATCTGAGGAGAGTAGCCATGATCAAGCGTCTGTTTGCCGCTGCCCTGTTTACCACTGTCATCGCCAGTCCACTCTGTGCGCAGCAGGATTTCAGCAAGGTCGAGGTCAAGGCCGAGCAATTGGCCCCCGGCGTTTCGGTGCTGTTCGGTGCGGGCGGCAATATCGGCGTCTCGCATGGTGAAGACGGCACCGTTTTGATTGACGATCAATATGCACCGCTGACGCCAAAGATTCAGGCGGCTGTTGCAGGTCTGGGCGCTAGCCCGGTCAAATTCCTGATCAACACCCACTGGCATGGCGACCATAGCGGCGGCAACGAGAATTTCGGCAAGGCAGGCGCGGTGATCATGGCGCACGACAATGTTCGCGTTCGGATGGCCAGCGATCAGAAGACGCCCTTTGGTGAGGTCAAGGCCAGCCCCAAAGTGGCGCTACCGGTGATTACCTATGCCGAAGGCCTGAAGCTGCATCTCAATGGCGAAGAAGTGCGCGTCATCTCCGTCCCGCCCGCGCATACCGATGGCGACAGCATCGTTCACTGGACCAAGTCCAACGTGATCCACATGGGCGACCTGTTCTTTCACAAGATGAGCTTTCCCTTTGTCGACCGCAGCAGTAGCGGCGATGTGCGCGGGGTGATTGCGGCGGCGGAGAAGGTGTTGGCGATGGCCGATGACCAGACCAAGATCATTCCCGGCCACGGCCCGGTGGCGAGCAAGGCCGAGCTGCTGGCCTATCGCGACATGGTATCGGCGATTGTCGGTAAAATAGATGGCGCAATAAAGTCGGGTAAGACGCTCGAAGAGATCAAGGCGATGAAGCCCGCCGATGGCTATGGCGTGAACCCCAGCGGGTTCATCACGGCGGATCGCTTTATCGAGATGGTGTACGGAACGCTTAAGCCGGCGTGATCGCCGCAATCTCCGCGCGCAGTTCCTCGATCAAGGGCTGAATCCGTTTCAACCTCGGCGCTTCGGCCTCCAGCACGGCTTCAAAAGCCCTTTTCTTGATCGCCAGTACCTCGGCCTGTTCGGCTGATACCGTGCCGGGCATGGACGACAGCACGATATCGATCAGCCGGTCGATGCCGTGCAGGCGGCCCCAGAGATAGTCATTCTCGCGATAAGCGCGGCTGAAAAAGGCGCCGAAATTGTTGAACTCGATGCCCTTCAGCGTGGCGGCGGCCCCGCCTTTGCGGATGGTCGTCGCATCGTCGGGGGAGATGCGGTCGACCTTGATCGGGTCAAACTCGTCCTGCCCTTCGCCCTGCAGCAAGGGCAGGGTCGCGATGTCGTAGAGGATATAGCCGAGATAACCGAGCAATATGGTACGCGTCGCGGCGTCGGGCATGTCGGTGAGAGCGGCGATAAGCGCGGCGTCGGTGGCGGCATCGCCTGCCTCCAGATTGCGCCGCTCGGCGAGCAGATCGAGCAGGGCTGCGGGATTTTCGACGCCATTGCGGACCGCCTCGGCCACATCCGCGCCTAGATATTCTGAGGTTTCAACCTCGAGGAAATGGGCGAGCGAGGCATAGATTGCCTGCCTCAGCCGGTCTGCCACCGCCGCTGGAACCTCGGCCATAACCTCGACATCTTCGGCTAGTTTCCGGGCAAGGAAACGCAGGCGGCGAATGCGGAAGCGGACGTCCTGCGCGCGGAAAAAGAGCATCGATTCCGCAGCCATCACCCTGCCTTTGGGGCCAGTCAGCTTGTCGAGCCCCCGTCGGCGCACTTCACCCCACAGCGCGTCTCGCAGCAGGCGGCAATGTTCCTGCCGCGCATCAGGGCAGAGCCGACGCGCGGTGGCGGCCAGATCATCCAGCACGCCCATCATCCGCAAATGCGCATAGGCCGGATAACTATAGCCGGTCGCCGCTGCCGATTTCTGCAGCATCGTCAGCCGCCACTTGCGCAGGCGTTCGGGCGTCGGCTTGGTCAGGAACCATGTCTTACCGAGCATCACCTCAATCATATGCTCGACCTCGACCTCCAGATGCTCGGTGATCTCGCGCATGCGGGCGATGCGTTGGGAACGCCCCTCAATCGCGGTCAAGCTGTCGCGGATCGGCTGTTCTCGCGGGATGTCCGACGTTGCACCGAAGATGGTGGAGAAGAAGCCGGGTGGTTTCAAATGCCCATCTGCGGTCTTGCCGCGCCCACGCACGCGAAAGCTCGGCATGCCCGGCTTGGGATCTATATAGACGAAACGCCGGTCAACCTCGCGCCGGGCAGGCCGGTTGCGCAGCGCGTCGATAGCTTGGGCAAAAGGCGCATTGGCGAGAACCGAACCGTCGATCAGGAAGGCGTCCTCGGCACTTCCTGCCTCGAACTGCTGCGGCAAGATGCGCTTGAGGAAGGCCTCGCGTTCGTCCCAAACGACCGCGCGGCTCAGCAACAGTCCGTCGAGCTCGCGCACAGTGAAGGGCGGGAAGGCACCAGGAAAGCTGGCGGTCGAACGCGCCGCGAAAACCAGCTCGGCCTGGTGGGCGAGCATCCCCGCATCCTGCCCGCGCGTCGAAAAGCCGATCGTCAGGCGGTGCTCATTTTCGGTCACATTGGAGGGACTGTTCAACTGCAACTGTTCGCGGTGGCCGTGAAAATCGGTGACAGTAACGAACAGGTCGAGCGGCTGGCCTGCCGGGAGCAGAGGGCGGGTAAAACCCTGCGCCTCCATCGCCTGCAGTGCATCGAGCAACAGGGTCGAGAAGACGCGCCCGCCGAAGGGCGGCTGGAACCAGCGCGCACGGACGAAGCCTGACAGCTTGGTCGCGACCTCATCCTGCGCTTCGGCAGCCACGGTGCGTTCCACAGCACCCCCACGCCGCCGCAATATCGCCCAGGCGATCGGTGCGGCCCAGAATTTGGAGAAACGTGACAGCGGCCGCGCATCGGGATCAAGCAGCACCTCGACATCGGCATTCTGCAGCCAAAGGTCGGTCAACGGCTCAAGCGATTGCCCGGTGGTGATGGCTTGTGCCAGAAAGACGCCATTAATGCCCCCGGCACTCGCGCCTGAAATAATGTCGGTCAGGACACGCAGCTTGGTGCCCGATTTGGCTTCGATAAGTTCGAGCAGTTCGCGGTAGACAGCTTCACTGCCACTGCTGGGCGGCTGGTTTTCCAGGAATGCGCGGCTCGCGCGGACCAGATGCCAGATCTCGCGCGTAATACCGTGCATGTACACTGCAAGGCTCACTCCGCCATAGCAGATAAGGGCCAGCCGCAGTTCCTTCTCACGCATCGCCAAGATGTGGCAGGGCAGGGCATGGGGTGCAAGGCTTTGTCGATGCGCCTTTGCAAACAGGCCGCGAAATGGGTGATTGCAGATATAGGTGTTTTTAGCAGTTGCGGGATTTAATCGTTCGATTAAATGTGGGCGCAAAGCAAACAGGAGAGATTTTATGCTGGTATCCGAAGCCGTCGCCACCCGCCGTTCCATCCGTTCGTTTCTGGACAAGCCGGTTCCGTTCGAAACGATCGAGCGCATATTGGAGCGCGCGCGCATGGCGCCTTCGGGCTGCAATTTCCAACCATGGGAAGCCACTGTCCTCACAGGTGCTCCGCTCAAGGCATTGCAGGATCGATTGACTGCCAGCCAGCCCGACGATCCGATGGACTATGATTTCTCCGAACCCGGCAAGCATGAAAAGTACAAGGCCCGCCTGCAGGCTGTGGGTGCCGCGATGTATGGTGCAATGGCGATTGCCCGCGACGATGGCAAGCAGCGCGCCGATTTCGTCCAGTCGAACCTCGTTTCTTTCGGGGCACCGGTGCTGTTGCTCTGCCATTTCCCGAAATGGATGAGGGAAGCCCAATGGTCCGATACCGGCATGTGGTTGCAGACGATCATGCTGCTTTGTCGCGAAGAAGGCCTCGATACCTGCCCGCAGGAATATATGGGGATGTATGGCCGGACGATCAAAGACCAACTGGGTCTGGGCGAAGATGTGCTGCTGTTCTGCGGCCTTGCCATCGGCTATCGTGATGAGAGCGATTCCGTGAACGGTTTCGTGCGCGAGCGCGTGCCTTTGGGTGAGCAGGTGACCTTTCTGGGGTTCTGAGTGAAAGCGGTGGAATGACCGCAAAACCGGAGGCATCCTAACCCATGTCTCCGGCGTTCAGGAAAGCCGAGCGGAATTTGAACGACATGCGATTGTGTGTCGCCGTGCTGCGGCGTGCTTTGGTCTGACGTACTAGTGCACCATCGACATTGCGATACTGACGATTGGTTCTAATTTTGTCGGGCAAGCGTTGTTCCAGTTGGCAAGCAAGACTGGACCGATGCTGCGAAAGATTTGGAACCGAGATGATGTGCGTATTGCAGCCAAAAATGGCGCGCAGCAAATTGAAGACATTGTTGTTGTAGTCCGCCACTGTCTCGACTGATTTTGTGGGCGATTCCGGTTTTGGAGGCGGAGTAGAAATCTCGATGAAGGAAATGGGATGATCAGATTTTTCGCGCTGTTTTTCTTCATCGCGTTCACATTTTCCGGTGGTGCTCGGGCGGAAGGCAATTGCCCGCCGGGCTCGGTTCCTATTGGCGGCGGAAATTCGGGTTATGAAGGCTGCGCTATGGTGCCTGACGGGCCAGCCACAAACAATCAGGATCTGGTTGACGAGCTACGAAAGAAGAAGGTCAAAAAGCGTTTCGACAACTATTATGCCGTGGCCTTTCATCCTGATTCTTCAGATGTATTTATCATGGGCGGTGCAACGAAACGCAAATCTGCAGAAAATGATGCGCGAATGCTCTGTGGTATCAACATGCTCCTTAAGGCAGGAGCAGACGAAGCGTCGGTCGGGCAATGCGCGGTAACGTTTAGTGGTTCAAATAACGTCGCGTCGTTTGCGCGCGGAATGAACGGAGACATATATTACGCAATGGGTGTTGATACTTCGGTGAGCGATGCTGCGGTTCTGATCGCTTGCCGGAACCAGAATGATTATTGCGCCGTTTTTCGGCATTGGGTGGCCCATCCTACTATTTCTTACGCACCCACACAGGAATCGCACCAACCGGAAGGCAATTTCCGGAAAGTCCATGCTGCGGCAGCCTGGCAGGGCGAAGCTGGACCGACGAATTCGGCGAAGAGCATGGTTTATGTGACGGGCGGTCACACCTCGAAAGCTGAAGCCGAGCGTAGCGCGCTAGAAACATGCCAACAACAGAGTAAAAATCCATGCTCCGTCGCCCGTTCAATCGCGGATACCTTTATGGTAGTGGCACGCCAAAGCGACGGCCGAATGTTTGTAACATCAAGCCCCGCTGAAGATATGGTCGACACCATAGTAAAGGAGTCTTGCGGTGCAGGATTGACCTGCACCGT
The DNA here is from genome assembly GCF_003367235.1 of Sphingorhabdus pulchriflava. Lineage (GTDB taxonomy): Bacteria > Pseudomonadota > Alphaproteobacteria > Sphingomonadales > Sphingomonadaceae > Sphingorhabdus_B > Sphingorhabdus_B pulchriflava. The sequence continues at coordinate 1,938,133 of NZ_QRGP01000001.1, read as the reverse complement.
GAAAGCTGTGGTTCCCGCAAGCCAAAGCGGATCGAATAGGCTCGGCCCTTATTGAATGAGCTGCTGGACTTGCGGCACCAAGTTACGAAATTAACGTGCGGTATCCTCTTGCAATGTAGGATATGTTTTGCGAGCCGGTATCCAGCTCTTTGAACCCGTTCATTTCGCTCCAGCGAATCCGCCACCCTCATTACATCCTTAAAGTGACACTTGTAACAATCGGGGGGTATGCTTCCGGTAACTTGTGTCACCTTTAGCCTTCACAACACTGCTGCGTTGGTGTCGTTTTCGTATAAATTGCCGTCAATTACACGGTTGCGTTCCTTATATGTTCTGATACTGTTGCACGATGGCCAAACCCAAGAAACGCTATGTCTGTCAGGAATGCGGCACGGTTGCGCCGCGTTGGCAGGGGCAGTGTGAGGATTGCGGTGCGTGGAACAGTCTCGTCGAAGAGGCGGGCGCGACCGTGTTCGAGATGAAGCATCATCTGCAAAATGGCGGGCGCGATGTCGGGCTTGTCGGGCTCGATAGTGATATCAAACTGCCCGATCGCGCTTCGACGGGAATATCAGAATTTGACCGCGCTTTGGGCGGCGGGCTGGTTGCGGGATCGGCGACCTTGCTGGGCGGTGATCCGGGGATCGGAAAGTCAACCCTGCTGCTGCAAACAGCGGCCAATCTTGCGCGGCGCGGGCTAGACGTCGCCTATATTTCGGGTGAGGAAGCGGTCGATCAGGTGCGGCTGCGTGCGCGGCGGCTGGGGCTTGGCGATGCGCCGGTGCAATTGGCAGCGGCGACTTCGGTTCGCGACATATTGACGACGATGGGCAGCACAAAGCCGCCTGCCTTGCTCATCATCGATTCGATCCAGACTATGCACAGCGACCTCATCGAAGGCGCGCCGGGCACGGTCAGCCAGGTGCGCGCCTCGGCACAAGAGCTGATTCGCTTTGCCAAGGAGCGCGGCACCGCGTTGATGCTGGTCGGCCATGTCACCAAGGATGGCAGCATCGCGGGGCCCCGTGTGCTCGAGCATATGGTCGACACCGTGTTGGCATTTGAAGGCGAACGCAGCCATCAATATCGTATCCTGCGCGCGAACAAGAACCGCTTTGGCGGCACCGACGAGATTGGCGTCTTTGCGATGGCTGACAGCGGCTTGGCCGAGGTCGGTAATCCCAGCGCGCTGTTTCTGACTGACCGGGCCGAGCAGGTGACAGGGGCGACGGTCTTCCCGGCGTTGGAAGGCACAAGACCGGTGCTGGTCGAAATTCAGGCTCTCACCGTGCGCCTGTCGAGTGGAGCAACGCCGCGTCGCGCCGTGGTTGGCTGGGATAGCGGTAGGCTGGCGATGATATTGGCGGTGCTTGAGGCGCGCTGCGGGCTAAGCTTTGCAACGGCGGAAGTTTATCTCAACATAGCGGGCGGCTATCGCATATCCGATCCTGCGGCCGACCTTGCTGTCGCTGCAGCACTGGTGTCCGCTTATGCCGAAAAGCCGCTGCCTTCAGATTGCGTTTTGTTCGGCGAAGTCGCTCTTTCAGGCGAAATCCGTCCCGTCGCGCATGGTAATCTCCGCCTCAAGGAAGCGGCCAAGCTGGGCTTCCAGACCGCTTTGGTGCCACCATCGGTACAGGATGATGGCGCTATGAAACTGAAACAGTTTCGGACGCTCTCCAACCTCGTTGACCATATACTCGGGCGGGACTAACTGGATGCGATGACCGCATTCGACATCATCGTCCTTTTCCTGCTCGGCACCGGTGCCATTTTTGGCTTTATGCGCGGCTTTACGCAGGAAGTGCTGTTGCTGAGCGTCTGGGTATTGGTCGTTGCGGCGATACGATTCCTCCACGCGCCCGCCGCCGAATGGCTTTATGGTCCGGTTGGCACCGACGCCGGGGCTGCTGTCCTGGCATTCCTCGCCATTGCCATCGTCACTTATGTCGGCGGGCGGTTGATAGCGCGCAAGATTGGCGAGAAGAGCCGCAAGTCGGCGCTTGGTCCGTTTGACCGTGTGCTCGGATTTGGCTTTGGCGCGGTGAAGGGGCTGATCGGCGCGACGTTGCTGTTCCTGCTGCTCGTCATGCTGTTCGAAGTCGCCTATGGCGGCGACAGCAAACGCCCGGAATGGATGACCGCGTCCCGCACCTATCCGTTGTTGAACGCGTCGGGGGATGCGCTCTCGTCCTTCATTCGCGAACGCCAGCAGGACAATGACGACGAGGGCAGCGATGCCGGCTAATCTTGCCGCACGCCCCACGCCACCCAAGCCCGAGCTTTACACCAAGGACATATTGCGGCTTGCAGCGAGTCTGCCGCATGCAGACGCGTTGGGCGACGCCGATGCAAGCGCAACCCGCCGTTCGCCAGTCTGCGGCAGTGAAATGCGCGCCGATGTCAAAGTCGAAAACGGACATCTCACGGCGCTTGCCTTGCGTGGCCGCGCTTGCGCGATGGGACAGGCATCGGCGGCGGTCGTGCGTGAGTTTGCAGTCGGTCGTTCGGCTGAAGCGATTGCGGATGCGCGGGCCGCGCTTGCGCAGGCGCTTGTTGGAGATGGCGGTTTTGATCGCTGTTGGCCCGAACTGGCGGTTTTTGAAAGCGCGCGCTCCTATCCTGCACGCCATGCCGCGATATTGCTGCCTTTTGATGCGGTTCTCGCCGCGATGACGGGGGCCGACTGATGGACGAGGGCCACCATTTCCTGACCGACATTTTGACCACTGGTGCACTTCTGCTGGGTGCGGCGCTCGTGGCGGTTCTGGTCTTCCGCAAATTAGGGTTGGGCGCTGTACTCGGCTATCTGGTTGCAGGTATCATCATCGGGCCTGACGTGTTGGGTCTGAGCGGCGAACCGGAAACCATACTGAGTTTCGCTGAAATCGGTATCATCCTGCTTCTGTTCCTCGTTGGGCTAGAGCTATCGCCTTCGCGATTATGGGTGATGCGGCGGGACATATTATTGTTCGGACCATTGCAGGTCGCATTGTGCGGTCTCGCGATGTTCGCCATCATCTACGCCGTGCTGCCTTTCAGCTGGGAAGCCGCGCTGGTGCTGGGGCTTCCGCTTGGCCTGAGCTCGACCGCGCAGGTCCTGCCGCTTCTGCAATCGCGCGGACGATTGAAAACCGACTATGGCGAGAAAAGCTTCGCCATCCTGCTGTTCCAGGACATTTCGATCGTTCCCTTGCTGACGATTGTCGCCGCGCTATCGCGTGCACCAGCGCAAGAAGGGGCACCCAGCGGGCTTGTGTTGGCCATATATGCCATACTCGCCATAGGCGGGCTGATTCTGGCGGGGCGCTATGTGCTGTCGCCCTTGTTGCGGCTGGTAGGCCGCGTATCGGAACGCGAATTGTTCATTGTCACCGGCCTGTTTGCGGTCTGTGCGAGTGCTGCCCTGATGCAGTCGATTGGCGTTTCGGCTGCGCTGGGCGCGTTCGTCGCAGGCGTGATGCTTGCCGAATCGCCCTACCGGCATGAGCTGGAGGCGGATATCGATCCCTTCCGTTCCATTCTGCTCGGTCTGTTCTTCCTCGCTGTCGGAATGATGCTCGACCTCGACGTCATTGCGGCGCAGCCCTTGCTGATTGTCGGTTTGGCGGCGGGGCTGGTGCTGGTCAAAACCGCGGTGGTTTTCGGCTTGGGTCGCTTGTTCGGGCTGAACAACAGCGCGTCGATCATCATGGCGCTGCTGCTCAGCCAGGGCGGGGAGTTCGGTTTCGTGCTGTTCACCGCGTCGCAAAATGCGCTGCTGATTGAGCCAGAGGCGGCCAGCCTGTTCGGTGCGGTGGTGACGTTGTCGATGGCGACAACGCCATTCCTGATGATCCTTGCCGGCCGATTGGCGGCCCGTCGACGGACCAGCGATGTCGCGCTTGATGATCCTGAATTGGCGGCGCAAGCCAACATCATCATCGTCGGCCATGGACGCTTCGGCCAGACAGTCGGTCAGATCATGCAGGCGGCGGGCCTTTCCATCACCCTTATCGACATCAAGCCCGAGCAAATCGATGTCAGCGGGGAGTTTGGGCGCAAGGTATTTTATGGCGACGGAACGCGCATAGATTTGCTTCGCCGCGCGGGCGCGGACGAGTCCTGCGCGATTCTGTTTTGCATGGATGACCGTGATCTGGATGCCGACAATTTGGTCGCCGTGCGCGAAACCTTCCCCAATGCCAAACTGTTCGTACGGGCGTATGACAGGCGTCAAATGCTCGAACTCATGCCGGCAGAGGATCTTAAGATTACAAGGGAAGTATTTGAATCATCTGTTCAAATGGCAGAAGATGCGCTGCGTTCCATCAATGTCGACCCTTCGGTTGCCGAACAGGCCGTCACCGAATTCCGCCGCCGTGATCTTGCCCGGCTGAAGGCGCAGTTCAAGACTGGTAATATACGTGCCGGTTCGCGCCACAGCTTTGGCGGCAAGGAATCGGACGATTTTGCAATGGATGAGGGTTAGCGTCCGCGCTCTTCGTTGAGGAAGGCGGCGACGTCGTCCAGATCGACATCCTTGGCAAGGAATGTCTGGCCTATCCCATTGGCGAGCAGGAAGGGCAGGGTGCCGCCGCTCTTCTTCTTGTCGTGCAGCATATGCTCGACGAGCTGTCCGCCACTTGCATCGACATGGGCTTCGCGCAATGTGGTCGGCAAGCCTGCTTTGGCGAGATGGACGCTCACCCGATCCGCATCGCCCACCGGACAATGCCCCCTGCGCACAGAATAGCGGAATGCCAGCGCCATGCCCGCAGCCACGCCTTCGCCGTGCAGCAGCGTGTCGGAATATCCGGTCTCTGCCTCCAGCGCGTGACCAAAAGTATGCCCGAGATTGAGCAGCGCGCGAACGCCGGTCAGCTCCTTTTCGTCGGCCGCCACGATCCGCGCCTTCGCCTCGACCGACCGCGCAATTGCATGAAGGCGGGCATCGGCATCCCCCGCGAGAAAGGCGTCGATATTGGTTTCGCACCAGTCAAAAAATTCAGGTGCGTCGATCAGGCCATATTTCACGACTTCGGCATAGCCCGTGCCCAATTCACGCCGTGGCAATGTGTCAAGCACATCAGGGTCGATGAGGACAAGGGCGGGCTGGTGGAATGCACCCACCAGATTCTTGCCCGCGCCGCTGTTGATAGCCGTCTTGCCACCAACGCTGCTGTCGACCTGGGCGAGCAACGTGGTTGGCACCTGAACGAAATGGCAGCCGCGTTTCACGATATGCGCGGCAAAGCCCGTGATGTCACCGACAACACCGCCGCCCAAGGCAACGATATGGTCGCTTCGCTCGATATGTTCGGAAAGCAGCCAGTCGACAAGGCGCTCGAGCTCTGCCCAGCTTTTGGCCCCTTCCCCGGCGGGCAACAGATGGGCAGCATAGCTGAGCCCTGCTGCTTGCAACGAAGCAGCGAATTGCGGCAGGACATGTTGTCCGACATGGGTGTCGGTGACGATCAACAGGCGTCCGCTCCGCGCATAAGGTGCCAGATACTCGCCCGATTTGCCGATCAACCCCTGACCTATCAGCACGTCATAAGGCCTGCCTTCGAGACTGACTGTAATATTGTCCATCAGGCCAATGCCTCCAATATTTGACCAACCGTGCGCGAATGCGGTCCGGAGTCGCTGCGCACGTGAATATCCGCCTGACTGTAGCATGGGGTGCGCTTTGCAGCTAATTCGGTGAGCACTTCCCTAGGGTTCCGCCCTACTAGCAAAGGTCGGTTATTGCGCCGTGACACACGTTCGACGAGAACATCAAGATCCGCGTCAATCCAGACCGAAGTGCATTGCTCTTTGATCAACGCCCGTGTCTCGTCGTTGATGAAAGCGCCACCGCCTGTTGCAATCACTTTAGGGCCTTCGCCGATTAGCCGTGCGATCACGCGCCTTTCGCCATCGCGAAAACCGGATTCACCAAAGCGGTCAAAGATCTCTGAAATCGGCATACCAGCTGCTGCTTCGATTTGCTCATCGGAATCTACAAAATCGAGACCCAGTTTGCCTGCAAGCAATTTGCCAATGGTTGACTTGCCCACTCCCATCATACCAACGAGTACGATTGAACGGCCAGAGGCAGTATTTGTAACAGATGTAATGTCGGGTCGCGAAGCCATTGCGATGCGCGCTATATATCGGCTAATCGATACCGGAAAGCCTTTTGCCAATCGGCAAATAATGGATGACAAATGACGGGCAGGCCGATGGGCAAAAGCTGGGCGAAGTGGATTATTGTGCCGATTGTGCTTGTCGCGGCGTTATTTTTCTTTGAATGGCTGGGCAGTGAGCAGCCGCAAAAGCTGGTTGAGGTCGATATCACGCTGAAAACCAAAACTGGCAATAGTGGAGAGAGTGTAAAAGACTGATATGGCAAAGCAGCGTATTTCGATGCTTCTGTGTGCGACAGCCAGTTTGGCTGCGCTGGTCTATACTTTACCAGTTATGGGCCAACAGGGCCCTGAATCGCTTCTACCTCCCGGGTTCAATGATCCGGCACCGCCGCCGGCTGCGCGTCCTTCGCCCCCGGCTTCGCCAACGTCACCTTCCAGTCGCCCCGCAGATATTGTTTCAGGTACAGCACCCGCGCCAACCGGCACCATTGGAACAGTTGTCGAGGGGGAATCTGACGCTGCCACTGATGAGGATAAGGACGAGGAAGAGGAAGAAGAAACCGAAATTCGGTACGATGTACCGCCTACGGCTCGGCGATCGCTGAAGGCTGTCGGGCTTTTCACGGATGCTTCGGGTGGATTTCCTATCAATGCATTCGGTGGAACCGATGGTTCCTTTCTGACACAGATTTTGACGCGCACAAAAGCGCCTCTGGCGTCGCGTTGGGGCACGATCATGGCCCGCCGCCTGCTTGCCAGCCGCACGGCCACTCCGCGCAACGTAAATGGTGCGGACTGGACGGCCGAGCGCAGTTGGCTGCTACTGCGGATGGGGGATGCGGTCGTCGCCCGCCAATTGGTCCAGCAAGTCGACCCTGATCGATATACCAAACGCTTGTATCAGGTTGCGATGCCGGCCTTTCTGGCCAATGCCGACCTTTCGGCAATGTGCCCATTGGCTGAAGCGGGCGCCCGCCAAACCAACGACGCGACATGGCGGATGGCGCAGCCTATTTGTGCTTCGCTTGCCGGTGAACAGGGGCGTGCGACTGCCCTGCTCAATCAAGCGCGCGGACGTGGTTGGATGAAGGGAATCGACCTTCTGCTAGGCGAAAAAGCTGTTGGTGCGGGCGTAGAAGGCCGACGGTCGGTGAAAATAGAGTGGGAAAATGCCAAAGGGTTTTCAACCTGGCGTCATGGTGTCGGCCAAGCGACCGGAGTTGAACCACCGCAGGCACTCTACGCTGAAGCAGGGCGGCAGGTCGATGGCTGGGTGGCGCAATTGCCTACCGCATCGTCGGCGTCGAAGATGCGCGCAGTTTCCGGGGCTGCAGCACTTGGTGTGATATCGAACCGCGCGATGGTCGATATTTTCAGCGTCGCTTTCGAAGATCCCGATGCCGCTTCAGACATAAAGGCAAAGGGCGAGCTTCTTAGAACGGCTTATGCCGGACGTAGCAATGCGGACAAGGTTGGCGCAATGGCCAGCCTGTGGGATGGCGGGTCGACGCCGCGTGATCGTAATGCTGCGCTGGTGCTTACAGCACGTGCAGCGGCGCTAATTGCACCCAGCGAAGACTACGCGGCGCAAGCCGATCATTTGATTGCCTCCATGTTGTCTGCGGGTTTTGACGAGCAGGCTGTGCGCTGGGCGTCCATCGTCGATGGCGGCTCGCTGGGTTGGGGTTTGTTGGCGACTGCGTCACCCGGTTGGCGTGGTACGATAACCGAAGGCGAGCTCGACGACTTTCGAGGCAATGATGACAGTTCGGACTACCGCCGGTCGAAGATGTTGCTGGCCGGACTTGCTGGACTGGGCAGGGTGCAAGGCACAGCGATAAGCGGATTTGCCGAAACGCTAGAAACCAACATCCGCAAAGAAACCGCCTGGTCGCGAGCGATTGCTGCAGCTGCATCGCGTGGCGAGAGCGGAACCGTGGTCTTGCTGTCTGCCGCTGCGCTTCAAGGCGAAGGCTGGCAGGACATACCACCCCACCATCTTTACCATCTCGTCCGTGCGCTGAAACAGGTCGGTCTAGACGGGGAAGCGCGAATGATTGCGGCAGAAGCCGTAAGTTGGAGCTGATTGCGCGTTGAATAAAGCGGGTCATATTGGAACCGACAACGACCTGATCGAGCGCTTTCTCGAAATGCTGGCGGCAGAACGCGGCGTCGCAAAAAATACATTATTGGCTTATCGCAGTGATTTGTTAGCGGCTTCAGACATGCTGGCGGGCAAGCTGGCCGCCGCTGGCAAGGATACCTTGTCGATACTGACGTCGGGCTGGTCGCACCTCGCAAATAGTTCGATTGCACGCAAGGCGGCGGCCTTGCGCGGATTTTTCGGCTTTTTGGAGGAAGAGGGGTTTCGCCAGGACAACCCCTCTGCAGCGTTGCCGCGACCGGTGCAAAGCCGTGCACTGCCCAAGGTTCTGGATATAGCCGAGGTTGAAGCGCTTTTCGCGTCGATTGAGGCGCGCCTTTCGAAGCCGAAGCCATCGCCGCTCGATTACCGCCTGTCGGCGTTGGTTGAGCTGCTGTACGGATCAGGATTACGGGCGACCGAACTGGTGGCGCTGCCACGGGCATCGATCATGCGCGACCGACCCTATATCATCCTGATTGGTAAGGGTGCGAAGGAAAGGTTGGTCCCAATCTCTGACCGTGCGCGGCAAGCGGTGGGCACCTGGCACGCATTTGTACCCAAGGATTCAAAATATTTGTTCCCATCACGGGCCGCGCGGGCGTCGGGTAATGGCGATGTCCATATCAGCCGTATCCGCCTTTTTCAGATCATTCGGGAGCTTGCAGCGGAGTCAGGCATCGACCCTGCAAAGGTAAGCCCACACGTCCTTCGCCACGCGTTTGCGACACACCTTTTGGCAGGTGGAGCCAATTTGCGCGCACTTCAGGCGATGTTGGGACATGCCGACATCGCAACCACGCAAATCTACACGCACGTCGATTCATCAAAGCTGGTCGAATTGGTGAACCAGAGGCACCCATTGGCAAAACGTTCGCTCTCTCGTTGACCCCGTCGCCCACAGGTTCTAACGGCGAGGCATGACAGTTTATCTCGATTTCGAAAAGCCGGTCGCAGCCCTCGAAGCCCGCATCCAGGAACTGGAAGATACGGCGGGCGAAACCGAAATTGACGCCACCAGCGAAATCGGAAAATTGCGGGCCAAGGCTGACAAGCTGCTGGCCGATACCTATGCAAAGCTTACGCCGTGGCAGAAAACGCAGGTGGCTCGCCATCCGGAACGCCCACATTTCAAGCATTTCGTGGCGAATCTGTTCGAGGATTTCCTGCCCCTCGCTGGGGATCGCGCTTTTGCAGACGATCAAGCGATTTTAGGCGGATTGGCGCGCTTGGGCAACCGCCGTATTGTTCTAATCGGACATGAAAAGGGCGACGACACCGAAAGCCGGCTGCGTCACAATTTCGGCATGGGCAAACCTGAAGGCTATCGCAAGGCGATCCGCCTGATGGAACTGGCCGACCGTTTTGGCCTACCTGTCATTTCGCTGGTCGACACGTCGGGGGCGTTTCCCGGCGTGCAGGCGGAGGAACGCGGACAAGCAGAGGCGATTGCGCGTTCGACTGAGAAATGCTTGCAACTGGGTGTGCCTATGATTTCGTGCATTGTTGGCGAAGGTGGGTCTGGCGGGGCTGTGGCACTTGCTGCTGCCGACCGCGTGCTGATGTTCGAACACGCGGTTTATGCAGTGATCTCGCCTGAAGGTTGTGCGTCGATTTTGTGGCGCACCAATGACCGGGCAGCAGATGCAGCGCAGGCGATGAAGGTTACCGCTGCCGACCTGAAATCGCTGGGCGTGATCGACTCTATTGTGCCTGAGCCCATGGGTGGGGCGCATCGTGACCATGCAGAAGCGAGCGCCAATCTGGGCAAGGCGCTGACGGAAGCACTTGCCGCGCATGATGGGCTGAGCCGTGGCGAAATCAAGCGTCGGCGACATTCCAAATTCCTGAAAATGGGTCAGTTTTAACGCGACAGTCAAGGTCGCTCCGGCGGAACATCGCCTTTTTCGAATTGCAGTTTCAGCGGGAAAATAGGCTTGCCTGTCTATGGCAACAATTTACGCTGCGAACCCTAAATGCGTGATATGCTGTGATATCTGTTGGAGGATTCGGCTGTGCGGAAAAAAATTCTACTTACCCTTGGTGCCTCGCTGATCTTTACGGGGGTTGTTTCAACGACCATGCCCGCCGAGGCAAAAAAGGCCCAGAGCAGCGCGCCGCTTCCTTTCACCGCAAAGGAAAAGGCCAATGGTGCGAAATATCATCCGGAAATCCTGAAGGAATTTGGTGGCGCATATCAAAGCCCGCAGACCAGCTATGTCCAGAGTGTCGGCAAGAAAATCGCCTTGCAGTCTGGCTTGGCCAATAGCGAAGGCGAATTCACCGTCACCTTCCTGAATTCCGCCGTCAACAATGCCTTCGCGATCGAAGGCGGCTATGTCTACATCACGCGGCAACTGGCCGCGCTGTGTAATAGCGAAGCCGAGATGGCAGGTGTATTGGGCCATGAAGTCGGACATACGGCAGCACGCCACAGCAAGAAGCGGCAAAAGCAGGCAACAATCGCAAATATCTTGGGCGCCATCGGAACGATCGGTGGAGCTATGCTGGGGGACAGCGGCGGTTTGGCCGGGGCGCTTGGTGGGGCGGCAAAGCAATATTCCGGTCAATTGGCGCAATTGTTCACGCTTTCCTATTCGCGTGGTCAGGAAGAACAGGCTGATGATCTGGGCATCCAGTATCTTAGCAAGGCTGGTTATGATCCATCCGCTTTGTCGGCGATGCTCAATTCGCTGGCTTTACAAACTGCGGTCGATGCCAAGGCAGCGGGGCTTAACAGCCATTCGGTGCCCGAATGGGCAAGCACGCACCCTGATCCGGCAAAGCGGGTCGTGCGTGCCCTGACAGTGGCAAAGAAATATCCGTCCAATAATGTTCGTAAAGCGGATGCCCATCTCAACGCCATCAACGGTATGATGTACGACGATGATCCAAAGGAAGGCGTGATCGAAGGGCAGGAGTTTTTGCACCCGGATCTGCGTCTGCGCTTTGCGGTTCCGCAAGGCTATGGAATGTCCAATGGGTCGCAAGCCGTTTCAATCAATGGCAATGGCGGAAAAGCGCTGTTCACCACGCAGCCCTATAATGGCGATCGCAAGGCGTATATCGATGCGGCCTTCAAGGCTGTTGTCGGCGACCAGCAGCAAGTAAGTTACGGCGCGATAAAGAACCCGACGGTCAACGGCATTTCGGCCTTTTATGCATCGACCAATGTACAGACACAGCAATCCGGCGTCGTCACGCTGATGATATTTGCGTATGAATGGGCACCGAACCAAGCATTCCACTTTGTGACAATTACGCCTTCGAATTCAATGCCTTTCGAATCGATGTTCGAAAGTGTGACACGTTTGACCGACCGGCAGGCCGCCGACATCAAGCCGCGCAAATTGCGGGTAGTGACGGTCAATAAGTCGGATAGCGTGGCGTCGCTGGCGAGCAGGATGGCCTATAAAAATTTCCAGACAGAACGTTTTCTGGCGCTGAATGGAATAACGGCCAACTCAACCTTGTCCGCTGGTCAGAAAGTGAAGATTGTCACCTATTGATACAAAGCGAATCCGGCACAACGCATGAAGCGTTTGTGCCGGTGTTCGTCTTGATCAGTCGTCGCGGGAAATGCGTTCCTGACGTTCGTGACGTTCTTGCGCCTCCAACGTCATTGTTGCGATGGGGCGGGCACGAAGACGGGCGAGCGAGATGGGTTCGCCAGTAACCTGGCAATAGCCATATTCGCCCTCTTTGATACGGCGAAGGGCCGCATCGATCTTTGCGATAAGCTTGCGCTGCCTGTCTCGGGTGCGCAATTCGATGCCCCAGTCGGTTTCGCTCGATGCCCGGTCATTCAGATCGGGTTCGCGAATTGGACCGTCCTGTAGCTGATTGAGGGTTCCCCGCGACTCTTCCAAAATATCTGTGCGCCATTTCAACAGCTGCAACTCGAAATAGCGCAGCTGCTTGTCATTCATAAATGGCTCGTCATCAGACGGAAGATAATCGGGGTCTAGGTCACTTTCCAATTCATTGATTTTATCGGATTTATCTTGCAGCTTTGTGCTGGCATTCATCACGACGTCTCCACCGAATTTCGGCTCCAAACAGGCCGTTAAGCCCGCTATCCCACTCTTGCGGCGGGGCTATAGACTCGGGCCATAGGTCGCACAAGCAGCAAATGGCGAAGTTAGGAATAGGCTGTGGAAATTTCGGTCACAAAACCGCTATAACTTCGGTTAGGGTTAATACCTGCCGGGGCAAACAGTTCCACAACGGGACGTTTCGTCATTTTACACGCTGTTTCTAGAGATTTTTTTAGGTGAATGGGTCTGAACAGGGTTAATGCAATTGCAGCAATGGGAGTCTTCTGCCCATTTGGTTTGATGAAGGGACAGCCAATTTCGACCAAGTCCGGTCGATAGTCTGTCGGGGCGACTGAAGAGGTCAGGGAATATGTCAGTACGGATGGCTTTGGCAAAATTGTGCGCTTGCACATGCGGCGGTGCCCTTATCGGTGGCGGAGCCGTGCAGATTGCGGACCAGCCGCCTGCACAGGTAAAGGTACACAAGGCCAAGAAGCATGTGAAAGCGCGAAAGATTGCGCGCCACGCACCTGTCCGCAAGGTCAAACGCGTCCGCAAGGTTGTTCGCACCACGACGACAACCTGCGTACCGCAGCCTGTGGCAATTGCCCAGGGCATGCCCATGCCGATTCCCTATGCGCCGCTGCCCCCGATGGGTGATGTCGGCAGCAGCGGTGGCGGCGTTCCCGTTGTGATCGGCGGTGGATTCGGAGGCAGCTTCGGCGGTGGCTTCTTCGGTGGATTCTCAGGCAGTGGCGGTGGTGGCGGCTCTGCAAGCGCCAACAATACCATCAATATTTATCCAACCTCGACGGGTAGCACGTCGTCAGGTGACCCCGGTCCCCCACCGGCTCCTCCGCCATCGCCGCCACCGGCTCCTCCGCCGTCGCCGCCACCTTCAAGCACAGGAAGCACGGGGGGAACGTCGTCAGGCGGCATCACTATCATTATCGACAACAACAACAGCAATACCAGCTCGGGCAATGTCTCTACTTCGACGGGTGGCGTCAGCACATCGTCGTCCACATCAAGCGGAAACGTTTCAACGTCTAGCGGAAACGTGTCGACCTCGAGTGGCAATGTTTCGACATCGTCGGGCAACAACAGCACCAGCTCGTCAAGCTCCTCGTCGTCATCGAGCAGTTCGTCGTCGTCCAGTTCGTCTTCCTCAAGCTCTTCGTCGGGCGGTGGAAGCAATGGCGGGCATCATGGCAGCAGCGGTGGCCATTCGAGCAACGGCGGATCAAGCGGTTCATCGGGCAGCAGCGGTTCATCGGGCTCGAGCGGCTCTTCCTCGTCGTCGGGCAGTTCGTCATCCTCCAGCTCTTCGAGCAGCTCGTCAGGTGGTTCGTCCAGCTTTGGCGGCAGCACCAGCACGGGATCGACCGGATCGAGCGGTTCATCTTCGAGCAGCAGCTCGTCCAGCTCCAGCTCGTCATCGTCCTCGTCCTCGTCATCGAGCGGCGGCAGCTCGAGCAGCACCGGCGGCACCGACGTTCCGGCCCCGCCGATGGTCCTTCTCTTTGGCGCAGCAGCGGCCGGCCTTTTTGCTCGCCGCCGTAATGCCAAGAAGAAGCTGTCGAAAGCGGCCTGATTTTCGTCACAGGGGAATGTTGAGGGGGGCGGCTTTCGGGCCGCCCTTTTCGTTTATGGCGCTTGCGCCCGCGCGCGCTGCTCGGCATAGGCCTTGGCCATGCACGACCTGAAATATATCCGCGAATATCCTACCGCCTTCGACGCCGCGCTTGCACGGCGTGGTGCCGCAGCTGTGTCTGCCGAAATCCTTGCCCTTGACGAACGCCGCCGTTCGGTGCTGACCGAGCTGCAGGAAGGGCAATCGCGCCGCAACGAAGCATCGAAGGCCATCGGCGCCGCGATGGGCAAGGGGGACGCCGCAACCGCCGACGCGCTGAAGGCGGAGGTCGGCGTGCTCAAGGAAAAGCTGCCGCAACTGGAAGAGCGGGAGCGCAGCGTTTCCGGCGAATTGGACGCGCTCCTCGCTTCAATCCCCAACCTGCCGTTCGATGAAGTGCCGCAAGGCGCCGACGAGAATGACAATGCCGAAGTCAGCCGCTGGGGAACGCCGCACACCTTCGATTTTCAAGCCAAGGACCATAGTGAGATCGGCCCGCCGCTGGGGCTCGACTTCGAAACCGGTGTCGCGATTTCGGGTGCGCGCTTTACTTTCATGCGCGGGCAGATGGCGCGGCTGAACCGTGCGCTTGGCCAGTATATGCTCGACCATCAGACGGGCACCAACGGCTATAGCGAATGTGCGACACCCTATCTGGTGCGGACAGAATCACTGTTCGGCACCGGCCAGCTACCCAAATTTGCCGAGGACAATTTCCAGACCACCGATGGCCGCTGGTTGATCCCCACCGCCGAAGTGTCGCTGACCAACAGCGTGCGCGAGCAGATCCTCGACGAAGCCGCGCTGCCCATCCGCATGACGGCGCTTACACCGTGCTTCCGTTCTGAAGCCGGGGCGGCCGGCAAGGATACCAAAGGCCTGATCCGCCAGCACCAGTTTGAAAAGGTCGAGCTGGTCTCTATCACCCGCCCGGAGGACAGCGTTGCCGAGCATGAACGCATGACTGCGGCGGCGGAAGGCGTGCTGCAAGCGCTGGGGCTTCCCTATCGCAAATTGCTGCTCTGCACTGGCGACATGGGCTTTGGTGCACGCAAAACCTATGATCTGGAGGTTTGGTTGCCGGGGCAGGGACTGTATCGGGAGATTTCGAGCTGTTCGAACTGCGGCGATTTCCAGGCGCGGCGGATGAATGCCCGCTATCGCCCGGTGGAGGGCAAAGGTACGGCGTTTGTCCATACGCTCAACGGATCGGGCCTCGCGGTCGGCCGTACGCTCGTTGCCGTTATCGAAAATTACCAGAATGCAGATGGAAGTGTGAAGGTTCCGGATGTGTTGAAGCCCTATATGGGCGGAATTGAAAAATTGGAGCCGATGAACTGATGCGCATCCTTCTCACCAATGACGACGGCGTGAACGCCCCCGGCCTCAAGGTCCTTGAAAAGATTGCGCGCGAATTCAGCGATGATATCTGGATTGTTGCCCCCGCAGAGGAAAATTCGGGTGCGGGCCACTCGCTCACGCTCACCCGCCCGGTGCGTATCCGCCAGCATGGCCATCAGCATTTCTCGGTGACCGGAACACCCACCGATTCGGTGATGATGGCGCTGGGTGTGATCATGAAAGATGCGAAACCCGACGTCGTTCTGTCGGGCGTCAATCGCGGTGCCAATCTGGGCGACGACATCACTTATTCGGGTACAGTTTCTGCCGCGATGGAAGGCGCGCTCGCCGGCGTTCGCGCGATTGCGATGAGCCAGGTCTATGGCAAGGAAGGCATGGGCGATGCCGTACCTTTCTCCGCCGCCGAAGCATGGGGCGCCAAGGTGCTGGCGCCATTGCTTGAAACGCCCTTTGTCCCCCGCACATTGGTCAATGTGAACTTCCCGGCAATTGCGCCGGATGCGGTGAAAGGCATCCAGGTCGTCCGGCAGGGTTTCCACGATTACAGCCGCGGCTCAATCGTTAAGGGCACTGATCCGCGCGGTTACGACTATTACTGGTTCGGACTGCACGGCGTAGAGCATACTTCGGGCCATGACACCGACCTTGAAGTCGTCGATGACGGTTTCATCTCGGTCACGCCGCTGCAACTCGATCTGACCCATCGCGAATCGCTGGACGTACTGCGCGCCGCTTATTCCTGAACGGCGCTATTTCCAGAATTCGATTGTCAGCCGGAACGGCGCCGACACTTCCAGATGGTGCGGGGTCGTTGGCGTAACCCACTGGATATTGCCTGTGGTGAGCCTGTGGCGATTAGCGGTGCGGCCATCGTCCCAGACGA
This sequence comes from Sphingorhabdus pulchriflava, assembly GCF_003367235.1. Lineage (GTDB taxonomy): Bacteria > Pseudomonadota > Alphaproteobacteria > Sphingomonadales > Sphingomonadaceae > Sphingorhabdus_B > Sphingorhabdus_B pulchriflava. Next base: position 1,921,962 of record NZ_QRGP01000001.1, on the reverse strand, counting down.
AGTCGACCGAGCCCTCCAGCAGTTCGAGTTTTCCCCACACATCCTCTTTCAGGCGGTGCTCCGCGCGCAGGCCTGAAGGAAGTGTCGTCGCATCGAACGGCCCGATTTTGCGATAGGGCGCGGCCGATGCAGGTAAGGCGGCCGGATCGCTCACAAACCGACCGCCCTTGCGATCACCGCAATCGAAATGCCGAACAGCGCAATACAAAGCGGTACGGCCAATATCTGTCCTGCAACTGCGCTGCGGCTCATCGGGCCGGTCCAGGTTTCGAGCACGCCAATGCCATGTTCGAAGTGCGATTTTTTCCGGGGCGGATTCAGGCCGAACAACACAGCGGCTGTCCCGAAAAACATGAATGTATAAGCAGCGCTTATAGCCAGCATGAACAGGCCCGAAAGTTCGGTGCCAATGGCCGCGAGCAGGCCAAGGAAGAACAATGCGTAGCTTGCCCACATGGCACGCCATACCGATTTGGGGATCTGCAGGTCGGTTGCCTCTGGCTGAACAGGGATGTCAGGAATGATCCGAACGGGGCGTGCAGCATCAAGCGCGACGGGCTTTTGTTCGACAAGGGCTGCGCTCTGCAATTCATCAAGCATGGTGAACGTCCTTCATTCTGGAGGGGAGGAGGCCATCGCGATGGATGCGAATCCCGGTCAGTAGGCTATCGGCAATCATGTGCGCGCGACCGAGTATCAGATCCCGGGCGGCCTCAGATGGCGCGGTATCCGCAAGGGTTTGTTCGAAAAGGGCGAGCCAGTGATTGAACTCGACGGCCTCGATCTGCGGTATTGTCACATGTTTCAGCATCGGATTGCCCGAAAAACTGCCGCTGTTGTGCAAGACCGACCGCCAGAATTGCTTCATCCGCTCAAGATGCTCGGGCCAGGCCTTGATCCGGCTGTTGAATATCGGCCCCAGCATCGCATCGCTGCGGATGTGTGCATAAAAGCTTTCGACCATCAGGCCGATATAGGCCTCGTCAATGCCGACAGCCTCGGCAGCTGCTTTCTTGGTCTGGCGCGCGGAGGCGGAATAGGGATGTGTTGTCATGACACGACTCATTAAGTGGTATTTGAGATACATCTATAAGCGCGTTGCGCCTAAAAGCAATATTTGATATATAACTTTAATGCGATTGAACCTGCACACCGATTATGCGCTGCGGATATTGATGTATCTCGCCAGCAAAGGCGGGCAGGCATCGGTCGATGAAATCGCTGGAGCCTATGGCATTTCGCGCAATCATTTGATGAAGGTCGCGCGCAGCCTGGTCGAATTGCAGTTGATAGAGGCCAGGCGCGGTCGCGGTGGCGGCTTCGCGCTCGCCGCCTCGGCAGATGCGATCAATGTAGGTTATGTCGTGCGTCGGCTTGAGAGCCTTGAAGGCTTCGTCGAATGTTTTGACCGAACGTCAAACAGTTGCCCGGTCGCTGGCGCTTGCGGGTTGCAGGGTGCCCTCAATGGAGCGGTAGCTGCATTTCTGGACAAGCTCGACGAATATAGACTTTCGGATCTTCTACCCGATCGAAACCGTTTCCTAAGGCAGTTGAAGGCTTTCGATCAGGCTCCCAACAACCCGAAAACCAGCCCCATGGCGGCGTAAAAGACAATCCAGTAACCTGCGTCGATGGCGAACAACTTGCCTGACTTGCGCCCGTACAGATAGTTGGTGCCGATTGCCGGTGCGACGAAGCCGATGGCAATACCGGTAGAGATCATCATGGTCCGGTAAAGATCGGTATCGAAATGCGCGAGCAGATGGCCGAGAAATACCGCCGATAAAACGCTGAACAGGAAAGTAATTCCAAAAATCTTGGCCATATTGCCCGATTTGATTTCGTCGTCTGAAAGTCCGATTTCGCTCTGCCAGGCCTTGCCGAATAACGGGCCGTACCAAAGCCCGCCGACCATGAAGCCGGACGCTGCTGCAACCAGTATCGCCAGAAGATTTGCGTTTGCCATAATGTGTTTCCTCCCTACCCTCATCATGCGCCTGAACGCCGCCCGTGACAAGCGGCGGCAAAGGGCCTAAAGGCGCGCGCTATATGGCAACGAAAATTCAAGAAGCGCCCAAGGTGGGCATGGTGTCGCTTGGCTGCCCCAAGGCGCTGGTCGATAGCGAACGTATCCTCACCAAGCTGCGTGCAGACGGCTATGCGATGTCGCCAGATTATGAAGGCGCAGACGTGGTTCTCGTCAACACCTGCGGATTCCTGGATAGTGCCAAGGAAGAGAGCCTTGAGGCGATTGGAGAAGCGATCGCCGAAAACGGCCGCGTCATCGTCACCGGCTGCATGGGCAATGAGGCGGAGCTGATCCGTGCGCGCTTTCCTGAGGTGCTGGCCGTCACCGGCGCGCATCAATATGAGGATGTGGTCGCTGCGGTGCACGCCGCCGCCCCGCCTGCTCGCGGTGCGTTCGTCGATCTGGTCCCCGAAGGTGGGCTGAAACTGACGCCGCGCCATTACAGCTATCTGAAGATTTCGGAAGGCTGCAACCACAGCTGCGCCTTCTGCATCATCCCCAGTCTGCGCGGGAAGCTGGCCAGTCGCCGGATCGACGCGGTGCTGCGGGAGGCGGAAAAGCTGGTGTCTGCGGGCACCAAGGAACTGCTGGTCATCAGCCAGGACACATCGGCCTATGGCGTCGATACCCGCCATGAATCACGCGAATGGAAAGGACGGCAGGTGCGCGCGCACATGACCGATTTGGCACGCGAACTGGGTCAATTGCGCACGTCTGACGGCATGGCACCTTGGGTGCGGCTGCACTATGTCTATCCTTACCCGCATGTGGATGACGTTATCCCGTTGATGGCCGAAGGGTTGCTGACGCCCTATCTCGACATCCCGTTCCAGCATGCCGCCCCTTCGGTGCTGAAATCGATGAAGCGCCCTGCGAACGAAGCCAAGGTTTTGGAGCGTATCCGCAACTGGCGCAGCATAGCGCCCGATATAGCAATCCGTTCCAGCTTCGTCGTCGGCTTCCCCGGTGAGACCGAGGCGGATTTCCAATATCTGCTCGACTGGCTCGATGAAGCGCAACTCGACCGTGTCGGGGCCTTCCGGTTTGAACCCGTCGAAGGGGCTGCCGCCAATGCGTTGCCCAATCCGGTGACTGAAGAGGTAAAGGAAGAACGCTACCAGCGGATCATGGAAAAGACCGCCGCGATCAGCGCTGCGAAACTCGCCGCGAAGGTCGGCCGAACGCTGCCCGTGATTGTCGACGAGGTCGGGGAATCGGACGAAGATGGCAGCATCGGTGCCACCGCGCGCAGCCAGGCCGATGCTCCTGAAATCGACGGTAATGTCTTCCTGCGGGATGTTCCCGAAACGCTGCAGCCCGGCGATGTGGTTGAAGTCGTGATAGAAGATGCCGACGAGCATGATCTGTTCGGGGCGATAGTTGACGCTTGACGCAATTGGGTTGCAATCAGCAACCATTTAAGTAAGTCTTTCTCTTAAGCGCACACTTAAAAGGCGCATAGGAGATGACAATGGCGGTGAAGCAGCATGGTGGCGAATTTGATGTCCTGATTGTCGGGGCAGGGCTGTCGGGTATTGCCGCCGCCGCGCATTTGACGATGCAATGCCCCGGTAAAAGCTATGCCATTGTCGAGCAGCGCGCCGATATGGGCGGGACTTGGGACCTGTTCCGTTACCCCGGCATCCGTTCGGATTCGGACATGCACACGCTGGGCTATCGCTTCAAACCCTGGACCGAGGCGAAAGCGATTGCCGATGGCCCAGCGATCCACAAATATGTCCACGAAACCGCCGAGGAATATGGCATTACGCCGCATATCCGTTTCCGCCACCGTGTGCTCGGCGCAGACTGGTCGACCGACAAGGCCTGCTGGACGGTAACCGCGCGCCGCGAAGAGGATGGGGCGGAAGTGAAATTTACCGCCAACTTCCTGTTCATGTGCGCCGGCTATTATGATTATGACCAAGGCTATCGCCCCGAATTCCCGCAAGAGGCAAGCTATACCGGCAAAATCATCCACCCGCAGCATTGGCCCGAAGACTTGAATTATGCCGGCAAAAAGGTGGTGGTGATTGGCTCCGGTGCGACCGCCGTGACCATCGTGCCGGTAATGGCTGAGACTGCCGAGAAGGTTTACATGCTGCAGCGCACGCCGACCTATATGGTCTCGCGTCCGGCGAAAGACTGGCTGGCCAATACGATGCGCGCAATCCTACCCGAAATGACGGCGTACAAGATCACCCGCTGGCGCAATATCGCGATGCAGCGCTTTGCTTATAATATGGCGCGCAACAAGCCGGAGAAGATGAGCAAGCGGCTACTAGAAATGGCGCGCAAGATGCTGCCTGCCGATTATCCGAATTTCGAAAAAGACTTCACACCGCCTTACACCCCTTGGGAACAGCGGCTGTGTCTTGTGCCCGATGCAGACATGTTCAACGCGATTTCCAAGGGCAAGGCAGAGATTGTAACCGATCATATCGACCATTTCACCCCGACCGGCATCAAGCTGAAGTCCGGGCGCGAACTGGAGGCGGATATTATCGTCTCGGCGACCGGCCTCAATTTGGTGATGATGGGAAAGACCAATCTCAGCATCGATGGCAAAGCGACCGCACCCCACGAGCATGTCAGCTATAAGGGTATGATGTTTAACGATATTCCGAACATGGCGAGCGTGTTTGGCTATGTGAATGCCAGCTGGACTCTGAAGACCGATATCGTGGCCGATTATGTTTGCCGCCTGTTGAAGACGATGGATGCAAAAGGCGTGCAGATCGCCAACCCGCATCTGGCCGACGCAGACATGCCGCGCTTGCCCTGGGTCGATGATTTCTCGTCGGGCTATTTTGCGCGCTCGTTCGACAAACTGCCCAAAAATGGTGACCGCCACCCTTGGCGCGTGCTGCAGGATTACAAGGCGGAGAAGAAGATTCTTACCGAAGAGCCGATTGAAGATGGCATCATGCTATTTTCGAAGGCCGGCGAGATGGTTAAGCCGGTAGCTGCGACTGCAGAGCCAATGCTGGTAGCCGCAGAATAGGGTTTATTCCACCGCTTCCTCCTCGCGCCTTGTAATCGCCGCGACGCGTCTTTCCACCTCATTCTCGGGCGCTACAAGCCGCGGCTTGCGGCGTATCAGCCACAGGATGAGGAAGAGCAGTATTAACCCGACTGCAGCCATGCCGAGGAATATCCAGAGCATGATGGTTGGCATTTTCTTGAGAACAGGGTCGTCGGACATCGCGAACAGATTGGGCTCGTTGTCACCCACCTTCCAGAATTCGACGCGATAGGGATCATTATCATAGCGGTAGAGGCGTAACGTCGTCGTTGTCCATTTCCCGTCCTGCTTGGACGCGTAGACCAGTTGCGCCTCATGTTCCGCAGGATCGAACGATTTCGATTTCAACGGCAATGCGAACTGAAATTCGGGCGGCGGTACCGCCTTCAGACGTTGGCTGTCCGATTTGAACTGCAGCTGCAGTTCGTCCGTAGCTGTGGCAGTGACAAGGCGTTTCGCGTCGTCTATGCGCCCTTCGCGCGCTGCCGTCAGAAACTGAACAGCGACCTGCTTAGCCTGCTCCAGCTCCGCCTGATTGTCCGCTGTCTGAGCCTGGACTTCAATCCCCCACAAGATTTGAAGGGAAAACATGAAAAGCAGAAAAAACTGTCGCATGACGGAAAACATTCTCCCCCCGGGCGGTTGAAATCGCTAACACCCTGTCATGACCGATTATTCTACACTAATCCAGCCCGATAGCGGGCAAGCCGCAACCGAGATAGAAATCGTTTCGAAAGAGGGTTTTGCCGACTGGTTCGCGGCCCAACCCGGCCCCGTCCGCGCCGCCGCCACCGCGCAGAAGTTTGACGGAAATGCCGGAGATTTCGCCATCCTGCACATTCCCGGAAGCGAGGATTGGAAAGCTGCACTGGTAGTCGCCGATGCCACCAAGCTCGAACATTGGTCGCTGTCCAAGGCGTCGGAGGCGCTCCCTGAAGGCACCTACCGGCTGGCGGGTGCAGAAACCGGCGATGCGCTGCTCGGCTGGCTACTCGGCCAATATCGCTTTGACGAATATCGCAGCGAACCCAAGCTGAAGGGAGCGCGCGTTCTGGTCACTAGTGAGCCGGGGCGGATCGAAAATGCGGTGCACCAGGCGGAGGCGACCGATCTGGTGCGCACGCTCGTCAACCGCCCGGCAGGCGATTTGGGGCCTGATCAATTGGAGGCAGAGGCGCAGCGGCTGGCCAAGACGCACAAGGGCAAGCTGCATGTCACCAAGGGGCACGATCTCGAAACCGGCTATCCGTTGATCCACGCCGTCGGCAAGGCGGCATCGCGCGATTATGCGCCGCGGTTGATTGAACTCGAATGGGGCGATGAACGCCATCCGCGCATCGCCATTGTCGGCAAGGGTGTGGTGTTCGATTCGGGCGGGCTTTCGATGAAAAGCGCGGTCGGCATGCGGTTGATGAAAAAGGATATGGGTGGAGCCGCCCATGCGCTGGCGCTGGCCGAACTGATCATGAAGGCGCATTTGCCGGTACGGTTGCATTTGCTGGTAGCAGCGGTCGAGAATTGCGTATCAGGCGGCGCACTGCGCCCCGGCGATATCGTCAAGAGCCGCGCGGGTATCCATGTCGAGATCGACAATACCGATGCAGAAGGGCGGCTGATCCTGGCCGATACGCTTGCCAAGGCGGTCGAGGACAAGGCAGGCCTGATCGTCAATTTCGCGACGCTAACCGGGGCTGCCCGCGTGGCGCTTGGCCCTGATTTGCCCGCGCTTTTTGCCAATGACGATGAACTGGCCGACGGCCTGCTCGATGCGGGCAAGGCGGTGGCCGACCCGCTGTGGCGCATGCCGTTGTGGAAACCCTATGCCGATATGCTCGATAGCGACATTGCCGACACCGCCAATGCAGGCGGCGGTTTTGCAGGCGCGATCACGGCAGCACTGTTCATGCAGAAATTCGTGCCCGATGACGTGCACTGGGCGCATCTCGATACCTTCGCCTGGCGCCCGACAGCCAAGCCGGGGCGGCCCAAGGGCGGGGAGGCGCTGGGGCTGCGCGCGGTTTATCGCTACTTGTCGCAGGCCTATCCGGTCCGCTAAGGGGCGCGCTAAGCTAGGGGAAATATAGTGGCCGACACGGCACCACCGAAACAGCGCGCGACCTATCGCCTCAGCGGGCATAGTATCGAAGGCGACAAGCGTACGACGCCGATCCGAGGCGATCTGGCGGACATCAAGCTCGCCGGCAAACTGTTTGCGCCGCATTATGCCGTGCCGATGCTGCGCACGGGCATTGCGCCGGTCACCGAAATTCATGCCGAACCGCATTTGAGCTCGATGCCCGTTAGCGCGCTGATGCATGGGGAGGAATTTGCCGTGCTCGACGTCGCGGGCGAATGGGCCTGGGGCTATTGCCTGCACGACGATTATCTCGGCTATCTGCGCTTTGCCGATCTGGGCGATGATTTTACCGCCACCCATGTGGTTAGCGCGCCTGCGACTTTGCTGGTGGCAACACCCTCGATCAAGGCTCCTGTTCTTGCCCGCTATCCGATGGGCGCGCAGATTGTCTGCGGCGAACCCAGCGAATGCGGCAAGTTCCTCGCTTGCGAAGGCGGTTGGATTCCGCGCGTCCACCTGTCCGAACCCGGCAAGGTTGAGGGCGATCCAGCAGACCTTGCCGAAAAACTGATCGGCGTGCCCTATAGCTGGGGCGGACGCAGCGGCGATGCGCTCGATTGTTCGGGGCTGGTGCAACTGGTCTTTGGCCTCAAGGGCATCAAGGCGCCGCGCGATGCAGATATGCAGCAGGCGGGCTTTGGTGAGGAACTGGGCGCGGACGAAAAGCTGCAGCGCGGTGATCTTGTTTTCTTCCCCGGCCATGTCGGTATCATGGCGGATGAGAGCAACCTGATCCACGCCAATGGCGCGGCGATGGCGGTTTCGGTTGAGCCGCTAGCGGAGGCGGCCAAGCGCTTTGCCGAACATGACGAGCCGGTGCTGGCGCGGAAGCGGGTCACGCTATGACCAAATCGGTTTTCATAGACGGCGCCGTCGGCACAACCGGCCTCGAAATCGCTGACCGGCTTTCGGGCCGCAGCGAGTTCGAACAGATCATCCTGACCGAAGAAAAGCGCAAGGATGCCGCTGCCCGTCGCGAGGCGTTGAACGAGGCCGATTTCGTTATCCTCTGCTTGCCCGATGATGCGGCGAAAGAGGCGGTGGCGATGATCGCCAATGATCGCACCCGCGTGATCGACGCTTCGACCGCGCACCGCGTCGATCCCCATTGGGCCTATGGCTTTCCGGAGTTTAAAAAGGGCCAGCATGAGCGGATTGCGGCGGCGCGCTTTGTTTCCAATCCGGGCTGCTACCCCACCGGTTTTCTGGGGCTGGTTGCGCCGCTGGTGGCCGCTGGGCTGATCCCGTCGGACTGGCCCTATACGGTCAACGCCGTGTCGGGCTATTCGGGCGGCGGAAAGGCGCTGATCGAGCGGTTCGAAGGCGAAGGGGCCGATATCGGTTTCCGCACTTATGGCCTCGATCTCAGCCACAAGCATGTGCCCGAAATGCAACTGCACGCTGGCCTGTCGCTCGCGCCGATCTTTTCACCCGCAGTGGTCAAGGCGTTTCGCGGCATGATGGTGGAGGTTCCGTTGCCGATTTCGGTGATGCCCGGCAGCGACAGCCCCGACGAGATGCGTGGCCTTTTGATGGAACATTATGCGGGTTCGCCGGTGGTCAAGGTGCACGCCGAAATGGCCCCGTCCGAACTGCTGATCCTCAACTCACAGGAGCCGAGCGACCGGCTCGACCTCTATGTCATGGGTTCACCCAAGGGCGATCAGGTGCGGTTGATGGCGATGCTCGACAATCTGGGCAAGGGCGCCAGCGGTGCGGCGGTGCAGAATTTGAACATCATGGCCGGGCTAGATGAGGTGAGCGGGTTGCGGTTGTAGAGCATGGTGTCATCGCAAGAAACTTCGATGGCTTTTCGAGGAGACTGTTGGTGTCGGCTGACAAAGACAAGTATCATCACGTTCGAGAATTCGTTTCCAAACAGCGGGAACAATTTTACTTTGATGCGAGGAAGCTTCAACCCGCTGAAAACGAGTACGTAGCTTGGATCGACCTTATGGGTGCCGGTCACACGATGTCGGTGTCAGTTTCGAAAACAGCCAATTATATGGCTCGCTTGCACATGGCGGTAGATATGGCCGCTGCTGCTGCTCCTTCGGCTGTCAAGCTGAATCCAATCAACGATGGTGTTTTTGTAACAAGTTCTTCGAAGGCGGCGATCATGAGCGTTGTCCGACAGGTGATGTATAGCTTGGGTGGATACTTCATATCCACGGGAGCTCCGCATGATCGCTGTTTGCTGCGAGCCTCAATCGCGTTTGGCCCAGTGTATCACGGTGATGCGATCGCAGCTTGTTTGTCAAAAACGAAAAAAGCCAAGCACGAAATGACGCTGAGCCGCGTGGAGTTTGGCGCTCCGATCATACAAGCCTATCACGCCGAATCGGATGCACCGCCTTACGGCGTTTCAATTCATGAGTCGGCTCGGGCTTTTGCACCGCCGGGCGAACAACCATTTAGAACAACACATTGGCTATGGTGGCCAACGATGGATGAAATTCCGGTCCCGCCAAGTGTCGTATCGCTGCCAGATTTAGCGCGATGTCTAGCTTTCGAGCTCAAGTCGTATTTCGACTGGATGCGAACAACGGCAATATTCCACGGCGTTAAACCGGAAAAAATTAACGAGTGGTCTGCTCGAGTCGAACAGTATTTCTCCGTTGGCTGAGTCTCAATAAGGCGGCTTGTGCAGCCCCTTGGGGCTCGCGGTAAAAATCTCGCAGCCATCCTCGGTAATACCGATGCTATGTTCGAACTGCGCGCTCAATGAGCGATCCCGCGTCACCGCCGTCCAGCCATCTTCCAGCACCTTGGCGTGCGGTTTGCCGATGTTGATCATCGGTTCGATGGTGAAGATCATGCCGGGTTTCAGTTCGGGCCCGGTGCCGGGGCGGCCGGCGTGGACGACTTCGGGGGCATCGTGGAACAAACGGCCAAGGCCATGCCCGCAAAATTCGCGGACCACGCCATAGCGGTGCGCCTCGGCATGGGTCTGGATCGCATGGGCGATATCGCCGATGCGGTTGCCGGGCTTTGCCTGTTCGATGCCCAGCATCAGGCATTCATAGGTCACATCGACCAACCGCTTTGCCTTGGTGGGCACATCGCCGACCAGATACATGCGGCTGGTATCGCCGTGCCAGCCATCGACAATCGGGGTGACGTCGATGTTGACGATATCGCCGTCGCGCAGCTTCTTGTCTGAGGGAATGCCGTGGCAGATGACATGGTTGATGCTGGTGCAGCAGCTGTGCGTATAGCCGCGATAGCCGAGCGTCGCGGGAATTCCGCCACCCTTCAACGTCATTTCGCGCACCAGATCGTCAATCTCACCCGTGGTGACGCCGGGCACGACGAAGGTGGTGAGGGCATCGAGGATTTCGGCGGCAAGACGGCCTGCCTTGCGCATGCCTTCAAAGGCTTCCGCCCCGTGCAGCTTGATCACCCCGTCACGCGGGATGGCGGCCTCTTCGGCGGTAACGGCAACATATTGGTTCATGGGGCGCATATAGGCGCTTTATCCGTGCTTTGCGAGGGGAGTCTTTGCGGCTATGCCAGAGTCCATGACCTCAAACCGCATCTACACCGCCGCACTCGTCATCATTGGCGATGAAATCCTTTCCGGCCGCACGCAGGACAAGAATATCAGCCAGATTGCGCTCTGGCTGAACGTGCAGGGCATCCGTCTGCGCGAGGTGCGCGTGGTGCCTGATGTCGAGGAGGCGATTGTCGAGGCAGTCAACACGCTGCGCGCGCGCAACGATTATCTGTTCACCACCGGCGGGATCGGGCCGACGCATGATGACATCACCGTCGATGCGATTGCCAAGGCGCTCGGTGTGCCGGTGGTGCTCCACCCAATCGCCAAGGAAATACTCGAGCGCTATTATGAAACGCGCGGCGGCGTGACCGAACAGCGCCTGCGCATGGCGCGCGTGCCCGAAGGCGCTGACCTGATCCCCAACAAGATGTCGGGCGCACCGGGGATCAAGACTGGCAACATCTTCATCATGGCCGGTGTGCCGCATATCACGGCGGGGATGCTTGATGCGCTGACCGGCACGCTGGAGGGTGGCGCGCCCTTGCTCTCACACCAGATTGGCTGCTGGGTGGCGGAGAGCGAGATTGCGAAGCTGCTCGGCGATACCGAAAAGGCGCATGAAGGCTGCCAGATCGGCAGCTATCCCTTCTTCCGCGAAGGGCGCGTGGGTGCCAATTTCGTGGTGCGCTCGACCGACGCACATCAGCTTGCGGCCTGCGTCGAGGCCTTGCGATCGGGGCTGGCGGGTTTTGGCTATGAAACCATTGATGGCGGGATTTGACCGCCTATTCATCCTGCGTCAATCGACGCCGCAGCAGGAAGCCGGTCGATGAAATTGATCCATAGTCTTCGCCTCGCGACCGCGCTCGCGCTGCTCATCCCTGCACAAACTGCCTTTGCAGAAGTTGCACCGGCTACCGAAACCAAACCCGTCAGCACCCCTTGGCTCTACGAGAATAGCGATGTTCCTGTTGATGCCAGCTGGACCTTCGGCGTGCTCGAAAATGGCGTGCGCTATGCCGTGAAGCGCAATATCGTCCCTGCCGGGCAGGTTTCCATTCGCGTCCGCGTCGATGCTGGGGCGCTGCATGAAGAGGACAATGAGCTCGGCTTTGCCCACTTGATGGAGCATCTGGCCTTTCGCGGATCGGAGCATGTCCCCGATGGAGAAGCGAAGCGCATCTGGCAGCGTTTCGGCGTCACCTTTGGCAGCGACAGCAACGCCCAGACCACACCGACACAGACGGTGTACAAGCTGGATTTGCCAAACAGTTCAGCCGCAACCTTGGACGAGTCTTTGAAAATCCTCGCCGGGATGGTTCGCGCGCCGAATATTTCGGAAAGCGCTTTGAATGCCGAACGCGCCATCGTGCAGGCCGAGTTGCGCGAGTCTGCGGGTGCCGGGATGGATCTGGGCGAAGCGATGCGGCAGCACGCCTTTCAGGGGCAAAGGCTCGCCAATCGTTCAACTATCGGAACGATAGGAAGCCTCGACACCGCCTCGGCTGCGGGATTGAAAGAATTTCACCGGCGCTGGTACCGGCCTGAAAAAGTCGTCGTGTCGGTCGCAGGTGATGCGGATCCGGCAGAACTCGAACGGCTGGTCCGGCTGCATTTTGGTGCCTGGAAAGGGCAGGGTGCGGCCGTTGCGGACCCTGATTTTGGGCGTCCCGATCCGAAGGGCGCAGTCGCGAAGACGGTGGTGGCACCCACTTTGCCGCCCAATGTCGCGGTTATCTATGTCCGGCCATGGGAAAAGGTGGCGGACACAATCGCCTATAACGAACAATTGCTGGTCGACGCGCTGGCGCAACAGATCGTCAACCGTCGTCTGGTGACACAGGCACGGGGCGGCTCGACCTTCAGCGTGGCCGAAGTGGCGCAGGAGGATATTTCGCGCAGCGCCGATACGACCACGGTCATCATCACACCGATTGGGGACAATTGGCAAAAAGCGGTAACAGACGTGCGCGCCATCATCGCTGATGCCACCACCACCCCGCCTTCGGCTGCAGACATTGAGCGCGAACTGGCGTTGTTCGGCAATGCCCTGCGCACGATGCGCGACAGCTATCCTTTCGAGGCGGCTGCCAAGCAGGCGGACGACATCGTCAAAGCGGTCGACATCCGCGAAACCATTGCGGCACCTGACACGGTCGTATCGGTCTATGAAAATATGCGCGACAAATTCACGCCCGAGCGCCTCTTCGCGGCGACCAAGGCGCTTTTTGCGGCAGATGCCGTTCGCATTTTGCGCACCACGCCAATTGCAGATGGTGCTGACGCGGATGTCCGTCTGGCAAAGGCGCTGACCGATCCGGTGACGGCAGCGACCACGGTGCGTCTGTCTGAAAACGCAATTGCCATCGACGATCTGCCCAGGCTTGGCGCGCCCGCTACGGTGGTGTCGCGCAATACGCTGTCGCGGCTTGAGATGGAATCGGTCGAGCTTTCAAACGGGGTGCGGGCCTTGCTGTTCCCGAACAAGGCAGAGAGCGGGCAGGTACGGGTGCTCGTGCGCTTCGGTCGTGGTTATCAGGCGGTCGATCCTGCCAAGGGTGCATTATTCTGGACCGGCCAGGGCATCATCAGTGAAAGCGGGATTGGCAAATTTAGCCGGACGCAGATCGATCAGTTGGTCAACGGTCGCCGCATCGAACTTGGCTTCAGTGTCGACAATGATGCGTTCGAATATAGCGCGTCGACACGGCCAGAGGATTTGGTTGATCAATTGCGGTTAATCGCGACCAAGATGGAAAATCCCAACTGGGATACTGCTCCGCTCGAACGCGAAAAGGCGCTTGCGATTGCGGGCTATCGCAGCTTTGACATGTCGGCGACTGCCGTACTGCAACGCGAGCTGCAATATCGGCTGTCGGGCAATGATCTGCGCTGGAAAATCCCCACGCCCGATGAAGTGCGCAAAGTCGATACCAAGGCATTTCGTGCCTTTTGGGAGCCCTTATTGGCAAGTGGCCCGGTAGAGGTTTTGCTGTTCGGCGACTTCGAAACCGAGAAGGCGGTCGATGCTCTCCAGCATACTGTCGGTGCATTGAAACCGCGCAGCGCAGCCGCCGTTTCGCAAAAGGCGTCTCAGGTTGTTTTCCCGGCCGCCAACGCAAAACCGCTGCACTTTACGCACAAAGGCCCGAAGGACCAGATGGCTGCCGTCATCGGCTGGCCCACCGGGGCAGGGCTGGCGCAAATAAGTGAAGCACGCCAGTTGGAAGTGCTGGCGGCATTGTTCCGCGATCGGCTGTTCGAAAAGTTCAGGTCAGAACAGGCAGCGAGCTATAGCCCGGATGCAACCGCGACATGGCCGGATGAATTTGCATCGGGCGGCTTCCTGATGGCGTACAGCCAGATGCAGCCCAAGGACAGGGACCGGTTTTTCGCTTTTGCGAATGCGGTCGCAGCGGATTTGGCCTCGACGCCGGTGAGCAAGGATGAATTGCAGCGCGCGTTGGAGCCCATCCTGCAATATGTCGAACGTGCGACTACCGGAAATCTGTTCTGGATGAACGAGCTTGAAGGTGCGACTTACAATGCTGCGCGCTATGAAGCTTTGGGACGGCTGTACAGCGATTACAGCAAGGTGACGCCGGAGCAGTTGCAAGCATTGGCACGCAAATATCTGGTTTCAGAGAAGGCCTGGACGATGGTGGTCGAGCCAGAGGCAGACGCGGTCGCCTCTCGCTAAATCCTAACCCGGAAACCGCTCAAACGCCGGCAGGCTATGCGCGGTTTCCATCCAGCCGAGCCGTTCGGCGGTTTGGATATGCGCGCCCGGAGGCAGGGCATCGGGATCATCCAGCGTGGCTGACTGGATATCCACGATGCCGGGCAAGAATTCCTGGTTGCGATAATAGAGACCAGACCCGCATTTCGGGCAAAAACTGCGCATCGCCGATCCCGACGAATTGAAGGTTACCGGCTCGCCCTCGACCAGTTTGAACTGATCCTCGGTAAAGGCCGCCCATGCAACCATAGGTGCGCCCGACGATTTCCGGCAATCGCTGCAGTGGCAGAGCGCCACATGCTGGGGGTCCCCGCTCACTTCAAAACGAACCGCGCCGCAATGGCATCCGCCTTGATGGGTCATAACTGGTCTCCTTCCTGCCACGACTCACATAGCAGGATATTAAGAACAATTATAGAACATATTTGGAAAGGTCAGCGTCCTTGGCAATGCCCGAAAGCTGCTGTTCGACATAGGCCGCATCGATTGTGATCGTTTCGCCCTTACGGTCTTCAGCGTCGAAGCTGATGTCTTCCAAAAGGCGTTCCATCACCGTTTGCAGACGACGTGCGCCGATATTTTCGACACTTTCATTCACCTGTGCGGCGATGCGGGCCAGGGCCGCAATCGCGTCATCGGTGAATTCAAGTCCAACCTCTTCGGTGCCGAGCAATGCCACATATTGGTGCGGCAGATTGGCCTTGGTCTGCGAAAGGATACGGACAAAATCCTCCTGCGTGAGCGCGGTCAGTTCGACGCGAATTGGCAGGCGGCCCTGCAATTCGGGCAACATGTCGCTCGGCTTTGAAACATGGAAGGCACCGCTGGCGATGAACAGCACATGGTCCGTCTTCATCGGGCCATATTTGGTCGCGACGGTCGTGCCTTCGATCAGCGGCAGCAGGTCGCGCTGCACGCCTTCACGGCTTACCGAGCCGCCGCGGACATCGCTAACCGCAATCTTGTCGATCTCGTCGAGAAAGACGATGCCATTGGCCTCTGCATCGGCGATTGCAGTGCGTGCGACATCATCCTGATCCAACCGCTTTTCGGTTTCTTCGTCAACCAGCTTCACCCAGGCTTCGGGCACTTTCATCTTGCGTCGCTTCTGGTTGTTCTGGCCGAATGCCTTGCCCATCATTTCGCCGATGTTGATCATGCCGACGCCACCCATCCCCGGGATGTCCATCGGCATGCGCGGAGTATCGATCACTTCGATCTCGATTTCGACATCGTCCATATGGCGGTCGCGGATCCGCTGGCGGAAGGCTTCTCGTGTGGCTTCGCTTGCGGTGTCGCCTGCGAGCGGCTTCAGGATGCGCTCCATCGCAGCGGCTTCGGCTGCTTCGCGCACGACTTCGCGGCGACGGTCCTTTTCCAGCCGGATCGCTTCTTCGACCAGATCGCGGGCAATCTGTTCGACGTCGCGGCCGACATAGCCGACTTCGGTGAACTTCGTCGCCTCCACTTTGATGAAAGGGGCGTCTGCCAGTTTCGCCAAACGACGGCTTATCTCGGTCTTGCCGCAACCCGTGGGGCCGATCATCAGGATATTCTTCGGCGTTACCTCGTCGCGCAATTCGGCGGGCAGCCGTTGGCGACGCCAGCGGTTGCGCAGTGCAACGGCGACCGCGCGCTTGGCATCGGCCTGACCGATAATGTGCTCGTCCAATGCGGCGACAATCGCCTTCGGCGTCAAATTTTGGCTCATAATATCAGGATTCCCGGAATCAGCTGACGCTGTCCATGCTTTCGACCGTCAACTGGTCGTTTGTGTAAACGCAAATTTCGGCGGCGATTTTCATCGCATGGCGTGCCTGCTTTTCGGCGTCGGCCTCATAGTCCATCAGCGCCCGCGCAGCTGACAGCGCAAAATTGCCTCCCGAGCCAATGGCCGCAATGCCATCCAGCGGTTCCAGCACATCGCCATTACCGGTGAGGATCAGTGTGACCTCTTTGTCGGCGACGATCATCATCGCCTCCAGATTGCGCAGATATTTGTCGGTGCGCCAATCCTTGGCGAGTTCGACGGCGGCGCGCATCAACTGACCGCGATGCGCCTCCAGCTTCTTCTCGAGCCGCTCGAACAGGGTGAAGGCGTCGGCAGTGGCTCCGGCAAAGCCCGCAATCACACTGCCGTCGTGCAGGCGGCGGACCTTCTTGGCATTGGGCTTCATCACCGTCTGGCCCATCGAGACTTGGCCATCGCCTGCGATCACCACCTTGCCGCCTTTGCGGACCGACAGAATCGTCGTGCCGTACCAGGTCGACGGGTTGTTATGTGCTTGATTGTCCATAGCCTCGGATATGGTGCGCATGGTTCAACAGTGCAAGTATGGTAGCTAGACTAGGGCGCGTTCGCCCAGCTTGCGTTCCCATTGCAGGGCGTGGGAAACTATGGTGTCGAGGTCGTCATATTTGGGCTGCCACCCGAAACGGGCCTTGATTTCGCGGTTGTCTGAAATCAGCTCATCGGGGTCGCCCGCACGGCGGCCTTCGATCTTGCGGTCGATGGTCTGGTTGGTGACGCGGTCGACCGCGTCGAGCACCTGCATTACCGAATAGCCATGGCCATATCCGCAATTGAGCGTGTGGCTTGTTTTGGGATCCGCAACCAAAGCTTCGAGCGCGATTACATGCGCTGCGGCCAGATCACTGACATGAATATAGTCGCGGACGCCCGTGCCATCGAGGGTCGCATAGTCGGTTCCAAATACCGCAACCGAATCGCGCTTTCCCAATGCGGCCTCGACGGCGACCTTGATCAGATGGGTTGCACCTGCTGTTGATTGGCCGGTGCGCACCAGCGGATCGGCACCTGCGACGTTGAAGTAACGGAGGGCGCAATAGTTGAAGTCATGTGCCGCAGCCACATCGCGCAGCATATATTCGGTCATCAGTTTCGACATGCCGTAGGGGTTGATCGGCAGTTTGGGCATGTCTTCGCGAACCGGGCTCGATTCGGGGATGCCATAGGTCGCGGCGGTCGACGAAAAGATGAAATGCTTCACACCGGCCTGCACAGCCGAATCGATAAGGCTGCGACTCGCGGCTGTATTATTGCGATAATATTTGAGTGGGTTCTCGACTGATTCGGGTACGATGATGGAACCGGCAAAATGCATGATGGCGTCGATGCCATGATCGCGCAACGTGGCAGCGACCAATGCCTCATCCGCAATGTTACCCTCTATAAACGGCACATCGTCCGGAATCGCCCATCGAAAACCTGTGACCAGATTGTCGATCACGACAGGACTGTGCCCGGCGTCCTTTAGCGCAAGAACGGCGTGGCTGCCGATATAGCCAGCACCGCCGGTAACGAGGACTTTGAGTTGATTTGTCATGGCCACAAGATAGCCAATGAGAGTGATGCTTTGGTTAATAAAATCACTTTGCGCTGATTGAATTTACCAGATTTGCGTCTGCGGAAGTTAAAAAAAAGGCGGCCAAAAGCCGCCTTTCCTTTTAGTCTCAGACCGAGCTCAGGGGCTGGTCGGAGCGTCGTCGTCGTTGCCCGAGGCAATGACGATACCGGCAATAACAGCTGCAGCTGCGAGAACAGCGATGATAACACCGCTTCCGCCGCCGAGCTTGCTTTCTTCCTTAGCGGCACCAGCGCGCTGCACCTTGGCAGCGACGGGCTTTGCAGGAGCAGCAGCCTGTGCGATCACCGGAGCACCGGCGAGAGCAACAGCAGCCACTGCAGCGAGCGAAACTTTACCGAAACGCATTTTTTGGCTCCTTTTTGAATGTGGTTTCAAACACACCGGCGTCTAATTGGCACAAACAGGCTTCAGACGCAACCCGTGAATCGGCGATGAAATTGAAAAATCTCATTTTGTCATCATAGCTTGCGGGACTGTTGCGGCTACGACACAGTGTTTTACGCTGAACTACTCCTATGTATATTGATACCTTGCTGGTTCGTCGCAAAAAGATTTGCGATGATGTAAATGCGCTGTGAACTATACATTGGCGCAAGCCAGATTGGCAGAGAATAGAAGTTCTTTATGCGTATTGCAGTACATCAAATGAACAGCGCTTTCGACATTCAGCAGAATGTTATGGTAATGATCGCCGGGATAAGAGAGGCGAAAGCTGGAGGCGCTGCAGCCTATTTTGCACCCGAAATGTCTCTGCTACTCGACCGGGACCGTGTTCGGGCCAAAACCCTAATCACTACCGAGGCCAACACGACCGCGCTTTTGGCGATTGCAGAAGCGGCAAGTCAGGCAGGAATTTGGGTACATATTGGATCGTTTCCTGTCGTTTCTGAGCGGGCAGCCGACCGCTTCTTCAACCGCACGATCGTATTTGACAGTTCCGGCCACATTCAATCCCGATACGACAAGATGCACCTCTTCGATGTGGATTTGGCAACGGGCGAATCATGGCGCGAGTCTGCAGCCTATCTTGGTGGAGATCGTCCCGTGATGACGGCGTCACCTTTGGGGCCAATGGGTTTGACCATCTGCTATGACCTTCGCTTTTCTGAATTGTTCAGCACGCTCGCTCGAAGCGGCGCGGTTGCTTTTGCTGTGCCAGCCGCCTTCACCGTGCCGACTGGCGCTGCGCATTGGCACGTCCTGCTGCGCGCCCGCGCGATTGAATCAGCAGCTTTTGTGATTGCTGCAGCGCAATCTGGCAAGCATGCCGACGGCCGCGAAACCTATGGCCACTCGCTCGTCGTTGATCCCTGGGGAGAGGTGTTGCTCGATATGGGAGAGGGAGAGGGGCTTGGTTTTGTTGACCTTGACCTCGACCGTGTACAGGCAGTGCGCGCGCAAATACCCGTGCACCTCAACCGACGGGATATTCCGCCTCTCCTTTGATCCGTTTCCTTGCCAGAACTTGTTCCCGCCAGGCAATGATCAAACCCGCCGTTATGATGACAGGTGCGCCGACCCACACACTATTGTCGGGTATTTCGGCAAAAATCAGGAACCCCGCTAGCGCTGACCAGATTAGCATGCTGTAGTCGATCGTCATAATGGTTGCGACCGACGCATGACGCAGGGACGCCGTCAAAAGAATCTGTCCCACCGCACCAGCGATGCTGAGGCCTGCAATTGCCAACCAAGCTTCCGTCGAGTGCGCGGAACCGAAAAAATACTGCGCGATGCCCAGAGGAATCATCGATGTTAGCGAAAACCAGAATACGATGGCTCCTGCCGCTTCGGTTTGCGTCATTTGCCGGATTTGAATGATGACAGCTGCAGTTGCGGTGGCACCGAGCAAAGCTATCACCGCACCCCAGAGGTTGACCGAATGCCCGCCCGGCTGCAACGCGATTAGCACGCCTGCAAAACCCAAAAGTACTGCGCCCCAGCGATATCGCCCCGTCGGCTCTCCCAACAGCAGTGCTGCCAATATGGTGGCAATAATCTGGGCTGCAAAACCAAAAGTCGTTGCCTCCGCCATCGGCAGCAGCAGCATTGCAGAAAAATTCAGTACCATCGCACTGATCCCCAGCAACATCCGCAGCGCGTGGGCGAAGGGGCGACTGGTACGGATTGTGGCCAAGTCGCCATGCCACCACAGCCAGGCCAAAGCGACCGGAAGGCCCGTCAGTTGACGCCAGAACACGCTCTCCGCGACATGAACGCCCTTGGCTCCGGCAATCTTGACCAGCGCGAACATGATTGCCAAAACGGCCATCGCAGACAGCCGCATCACGATGCCGATTACCGGTCGGGCAACTGGTAGCGTGATTGTCTGCTGGTGAAGCTGATCGTGGATCGCCATGCGGTCGGCCTTAGCGCTTTGCGGTTTCTCGTCCAGCCCTTGCGTTTCGTTCTGCGCGTTGCCATCTGCTCGCCCATGTATGCGCAACTGATCGAGCTTTGGGACTATCATGGGTGGGCCATCGTCGCCTGTGGCTTTGCGGTGCTTGCAACAATTGCCATATTTGCTGATCGGCGTCGCGCCAAACGGCACAGAATTGACGATGTTGGCTTCATGCCGTGGACCGGGATTACCGTTTTCGCGATGTTGGCGACGCTGGTAGCCGCGATACTTGAAATCAAATTGGGATAGGCTGTGAACATTGCGGTTTTGACGCGCATCGGCTAGCCCAGTTGCAAAGGCGAACCGATTCCGGTGAAGCTGCGACAGGAGAGAGCGATGACCGATTTACCAGCTACCAACCGCACCATGCTGACTGAAGTGAAGCCGGAAGGGGTGCTTGAGCTTTATCTCGCTGATTTGCCGATGCCGACACCGAAAGACCATGAGGTCGTCGTCAAGGTGCAAGCGACCCCGATTAATCCGTCAGACTTGGGTCTGATGGTGGGGGCTGCCGACGTGACCAGTGCCCGCGCGATTGAACGCGACGGTCTGCCCGGCATATCGATGAATGTACCCGAAGCTGGAATGCGCTTCATGGCTGGCCGCATCGGTCAGGCCCTGCCGATTGGCAATGAAGGCTGCGGTCTGGTCGTTGCTGCCGGCGCTGCGCCTGAAGCGCAAGCGCTGATAGGCAAAACCGTCGCACTCATCGGCGGTGAGATTTATGCGCAATATCGCTGTCTGGCAGCGCAGATGTGCATGCCGCTCCCTGATGGCACTTCACCCGAAGATGGCGCATCCTGCTTCGTCAACCCGCTGACTTCGCTAGGTTTTGTCGAAACGATGAAGCTGGAAGGCTATAAGGCGATTGTTCATGCGGCCGCCGCTTCCAACCTTGGTCAGATGCTCGTCAAGATCTGCAAGGCTGATGGCATTCCGCTGGTCAACATCGTTCGCAGCGAAGAGCAGGTTGCGCTGCTTAAGGGCATCGGTGCGGATATCGTGCTCAACTCGAACGACGAAGACTTTGTCGAAAAATTGACCGCAGCCATTGCCGAAACCGAGGCATTCCTCGGTTTTGACCCGATTGGTGGCGGCAAGCTTTCCGGCCAGATCCTTGGTGCCATGGAGGCAGCTGCCGTTCGCCGGATGTCTGCCTATAGCCGTTATGGGTCGGACCAGATGAAGCAGGTCTATATCTATGGCGCACTGGATGTAGGCCCGACGATCCTCAACCGCAATTTTGGTCTGACCTGGAGCCTGAGCGGCTGGTTGCTCACGCCCTTTATGGCGAAGGCTGGACCGGAGATTGTCGGTCGGATGCGTGCCCGTGTCGCCGCTGAACTGACCACCACTTTCAAGAGTCATTACAGCCACCAAGTCAGCCTTGAGCAGGCAGTCGATGTTGCGACACTGCAGGCCTATAATGCTAAGCGGACAGGCGAGAAATATCTGATCCGGCCGTAAGCCGGATCATTTTCCGAACTGGCCGCTTACCCGATCAAGGAAATCCGGACCTACGCCCACGCTGTTGAACACTTCGTGGGCTAGCCCGGCATTCAGCGGCAGGTCGGCCTGCTCCTGATAAAGCTGTTTATAGGCAAAGACGCTATGGCGGCTTTGTGCGGCGATGGCACCGGCCAGTTCCAGTGCTTTCGCATCGAGTTCGGCGTCGGGCACTACATGGTTGGCAAGGCCGATGCGGGCGGCCTCGGCGCCTGAAACCGGAAGTCCGGTAAAACTCATCTCGCGCGCCTTCCATTGGCCGACACGGCGGGGCAGGCGCTGGCTCATCCCCCAGATCGGAACCAGCGCGAATTTGCCATGCGTATCGGCGAAGATGGCATTTTCGGCAGCGAGAATTATGTCACCCGCCAAAGCCAGTTCAAGCCCACCCGTATAGCAGCCGCCTTGCACCGCGACGATTACTGGCTGCGGCAGAGTGGCGAGCGCGGTGACAATCGATGCCTGGAAATGCCGGCGAGGCAGTTCGGCACCACGCTCCTTCAGGTCATTACCTGCACAAAAAGTCGGCCCATTAGCGCGCAGGATAACCGCGCCGATCGCCTCTCCGGCTTCGCGGATGGCATCAATATGCGCCTCAAGTTCCTCCCACAGCGCGATGTTAAGTGCGTTGCGCTTGTCCGGCCGGTTGAGCGAAAGGATGGCGATGCCATCGCGGTCTTCGCGCGTGACGAGATCGGTCATAGGCTTCCTTCCGCTGCGACGACGGTCTGGCCCGCCGGATTGAGTGCCGCCAATGTGAGCGCATCGCCCTCGCGTCGTCCAACCAGATGGAGCGGTTCACCGGCAAAGGCTGGGCTTTGCGCCCGAAATGCAAATTTCCTGACGGCGTTCGCGCCAAATTGCCGTGCTGCCAGATCGAGCAATAGCGAAGATGTCAGCGGCCCATGGACGACCAGCCCGCGATAGCCTTCTTCGTTGATGGCATAAGGCGCATCATAATGGATGCGATGGGTGTTGAAAGTAATGGCAGAAAAACGGAACAACAGCGCCTCGCTGGGCACCATTATCCGGTGAAAATCCCATTCGCCGAAATCAATTTCGACAGGTTCAGGTGCAGGTGTGGGCTTTGCACTATTGGCTTCGCGATAGACGAGCGTTTGTCGTTCGTTGATTGCAAGCACCCCGTTGGCGCTTGTCTCATGAGCGACATCAACGAAAACGAGACTTCCAGTGCTGCCGCTCTTCTCGTTGATCGAGGCGATGGTCGATACCCGCTCGATTTCGGCATTGACCGATATGGGAGCTACAAACTCAACCTTGCTCGATGCCCACATCCGGCGGGGATGCGGAACCGGCGGGAAAAAGCTGCCTTGGCTGTCGCTGCGCTGCGGATGCCCGTCGATCCCGAGTTGCGCGGTGGTCGCCTCAGGTGTGCAAAGCACCCAATGGATAGCCTGCGGAGCGACTTCGCCGGTTTCTTCGCTATCAATGGTGGCGCGGAAACGTTGCAGAAGTGCCGGGGTCAGCCGGTCGCGCTGGACCATCTGGCGGCCAATCCATGCATCCCACGCGCCCATCAATAGCTCCTCGGAAGGCCGAGGACATGCTCGGCGACGAAGGACAGGATCATGTTCGTGCTGATCGGCGCGACCTGATAGAGCCGGGTTTCGCGGAACTTGCGTTCGACATCATATTCGGCGGCAAAGCCGAAGCCGCCATGCGTCTGCACACAGGCCTCGCCCGCGGCCCAACTGGCTTCAGCGGCGAGCATCTTCGCCATATTGGCTTCCTCGCCGCAATTCTCGCCCGCCTCATATTTGCGGATGCCTTCCTGCACGAGCAGGTCGGCGGCGCGCATCTGCGCATAAGCGCGGGCGATGGGGAACTGGACGCCCTGGTTCTGGCCGATGGGCCGACCGAACAACACCCGCTCCTTGGCGTAAGCGGTCGCCTTTTCGATGAACCATTTGGCATCGCCGATACATTCAGCCGCGATCAGCAGACGCTCGGCATTCATGCCTGATAGGATGTAGCGGAAGCCCTTGCCCTCCTCGCCAATCAGATTGGCGGCGGGCACCTCCATATTGTCGAAGAATACGGCGGTGGTCGCGTGGTTCATCATCGTGTCGATGGGATTGATGGTGAGCGTGCCTGCCGCCAGCGCTTCCTTCATGTCGACCAGAAAGACCGAAAGCCCCTCGGTGCGGCTCGCTGCCTCTTCGCGCGGCGTGGTGCGGGCGAGGAGGAGCATTAGGTCCGAATGCTCGGCGCGGCTCGTCCAGATTTTCTGGCCGTTGACGATGTAACGGTCGCCATCCTTTTTGGCGACGGTCTTGAGGCTCAGCGTATCGGTGCCGCTGGTCGGTTCGGTCACGCCAAAGGCCTGCAGGCGCAGTTCGCCGGTTGCGATCTTGGGCAGGTAACGCTGCTTCTGCTCCTCGCTGCCGTGGCGCAGTACAGTGCCCATGATGTACATCTGGGCATGGACAGCACCGCCATTGCAGCCCTGTTTCTGGACTTCCTCCAAGATTGCAGCTGCTGCTGAAAGCGGCAGGCCGGCACCGCCATATTCTTCCGGGATCAGGGCGGCGAGATAGCCTGCTGCGCCCAAGGCTGTCACAAACTCGGATGGATAGGCGCGATCCTTATCCTTCGCACGCCAATATTCGCCGGGATACCCTGCGCACAGCTTGGCAACTTCTTCGCGGATGGCGGTGTAATCGTGCATCTCAGTCATGCCTTTTCGAACACGGCAGCGATGCCTTGGCCGCCACCAATGCACATGGTTTCCAAGCCATAGCGGACATCGCGGCGCTGCATCTCGCGCGTCAGGTTGGCGAGGATGCGCCCGCCGGTCGCGCCGATGGGATGGCCCAGCGATATGCCCGATCCGTTGACGTTGAGTATGTCATGGCGGCTGTCATCATCCGACCAGCCCCAGCCCTTGAGGCAGGCGAGCACCTGCGGCGCGAAAGCTTCATTGAGTTCGATGAGGCCGATGTCGTTCCATGACAAGCCGTTGCGCGCGAACAGGCGTTCGGTCGCGGGCACAGGGCCATATCCCATGCGGCTGGGGTCGCAACCGGCGGCAGCCCAGCTATGGAAGAATGCGATGGGTTCAAGGCCCAGTTCCTCAAGCTTGTCTTCGGCGACAACGAGGCACGCCGCCGCTGCGTCATTCTGCTGGCTGGCATTGCCCGCCGTGACCACGCCGCCTTCGAGTGCGCGAAGTGCGCCCAGCGTCTCGACACTGGCATCGGCGCGATACCCTTCATCATGGTTGAAGACAACCGGATCGCCTTTTTTCTGCGGGATTTCGACCGGCACTAGTTCATCGGCAAACAGGCCGTTGGTCCAAGCCGCCGCCGCGCGCTGGTGGCTGCGCGCGGCATAGGCGTCGCATGCCTCACGGCTGATGTTCCAGTCCTTGGCCAGATTTTCTGCAGTTTCGATCATGCCGCTGATCACACCATAGCGTTCGATCGGCTGGCTCATCACGCGGCCACGGGTGAGGCGGTCATGCAGCGTCAGGTTTCCGGCGCGCACGCCCTTGCGGATGTCGGTGCTGTAATGCTCGACATTGGACATGCTCTCGCAGCCACCTGCGACGACTACATCGGAAACCCCGGTTTGCACCATCATCGCCGCGTTGACGATGGCCTGCAGACCTGAGCCACAACGACGGTCAAGCTGATAGCCCGGGACCTCTTCAGGCAGTCCGGCGAGCAGCCAAGACCAGTGCGAAATGCAAGGCGCTTCACCATTGCCATAACCTTGCGCGAATATCACGTCGTCAACTCGGGTCGGATCGATTTTCGACCGTTCCATCAGCGTTTTCAGGATAACCGCGCCCAATTGCCCCGCAGTCAGCGATGCCAGAGATCCACCGAATTTGCCGACGGCGGTGCGGATGGGGGCGACAATGGCCGCGCGACGGAGGGTCATGATGCTATTCCTACTATTCCAGAGTCGATGAGGCGGGCGATTTCGCCCGTTGAAAGTTGGAGGCGGTCGGCCAGGATTTCTTCGCTATGCTGGCCATTGCGCGGCGCAGTTTGGGGCTGCCCACGTTCTTGCTGCGGGATGGTGCCAAAAGACCCCGCAGCCGGATAGGCAAAGCCCGAAGGGTTTGCATCAAAGGCGCTGAACATGGGGTTGTTGCCAACAAGACGTTCGTCCTTCGCGGCATCGAGCATCGTGCGATAGGCGCTATGCACAATCCCGGCAGCGTCGAGTGTGGATGCCAGTTCTGCGTGATCGCGTTGACAAATGGCAGCTTCGAAAAGCGGATATAGGGCATCGCGATGCTCGAACCGCAGTCCATCATTCTTGGCAAAGCTGACACCACGTGCCGTCTCTATGGTGGCCACTGCATCGCCAAGCGACAAGGCATCGAGCAGATTGGCCCATTGCCTGTGGGTCACGACCACGATCATGGTACGTACCCCGTCACGGGTTACAAAATCGCGACCGAACAGGCCGTAGACCGCATTCCCCAATCGGGGACGGTTAGCACCTGAATGGAGCACTTCGGCAATACCTCCCAGATTGGCGACGGTGCCAATAGCGACATCGGATAAGGGAATGCGAACTTCGCTGCCATCACCCGTCGCCTCACGCTTCCGGATCGCTGCTAGCATAGCAAAGGCGGCATAGGCCCCGGACAGCAAATCCCAGGCAGGCAGCACATGATTCACCGGCTCCGGCCCTGGTCCGGTCATCATCGGATAGCCAACTGCATTGTTGACCGTATAATCAAGCGCAGGCGAGCCATCGGCCCAGCCCATGACGCGTACGGTCACGAGGTCTGCCCGACCTTCCGCCAGCTTGGTATGGGACAGAAACCCTTCCGCAGGAAAATTGGTGACGAACTGCCCCGTCTTGCGCACCAGTTCCTGCAACAACTCGCGGCCTTGGGGCGAAGCGAGGTCGAGTGCGACCGATTTCTTTGCGCGGTTGAGATTTTCCCAATAGAGCGAGTCATTCTCTTCAGTGACAGGCCAGCGGCGAAAATCGGGGCCGCCGCCAATCTGGTCGACGCGAATGACTTCTGCCCCCATCTGCGCCAGATATAGTCCGGCGGTGGGCGAGGCGACGAAGCTGGATGCTTCGATTACCGAAAGGCCATAGAGTAGGTTGTACATATCGTTTGTCTACCAGACCGCGCCTTCACGCTCGAACTCGCGCAGAAGATGTTTTGCGATCTGCAATTGCATGATCTGGCTGGTGCCTTCGTAAATGCGCAGAATGCGGGCGTCGCGGAAGAACCGCTCGGCGGGATATTCGGCGAGATAACCCGCCCCGCCGTACACCTGCACGCAGCGGTCCGCGACACGGCCACAGGTTTCGGTTGCGAACAGCTTGGCAGCCGCCGCCTTGCGCAAGATAACCTCGCCACGATCGGCGCGTGCACACGCGTCGGCGATCATGCACTCGGCTGCGTAAAGTTCGGCCTCGCTGTCTGCCAGCATTGCCTGGATCAGCTGGAAATTGGCAATCGGCTCGCCAAAGGCCTTGCGCTCGGTGGCGTAGCGGATTGCGGTGTCGAGGATCCGGCGGCCCATTCCGACGCCCATAGCGGCAACCGAAAGGCGCCCATTGTCGAGGCTTTGCATGGCAATCTGGAAACCGCGGCCTTCTTCGCCGCCGACCAAGGCGTCGCCGGGGATTTTGACATCTTCCATGATGATGTCGGCGATATGCGCGCCTGACTGGCCCATTTTCTTGTCGGGTTTGCCGATGCTGATGCCCGGCGAAGTCATGTCGACTATGAAGGCAGAGACATGGGCGTTTTTGGGCAACGCCTCTTTCGAGGTGCGCGCCATGATCAGGCCGATTTTCGCGTGTGGGCTATTGGTGATATAGCGTTTGGTGCCGGTCAGTTTATAGCCATTGCCATCGCGCACAGCCATTGTCTGCATCGCTGCGCTGTCTGAACCGCTGCCCGGCTCGGTGAGACCGAAACAGGCAATTTCCCCGCTCGCAATGCGCGGTAGCCAAAAGTCTTTCTGCTCCTTGGTGCCGAAGTTTTTGATCGCACTTCCGGTCATTCCAACATTGATCGACATTGTCGAACGGTAAGCCGGCGCCGCATAGCTGATCTGCTTCACGGTCTCGATATACTGGCTGATGCTCATCCCAGCACCGCCAAATTCTTCGGGTATGGTGATACCGAACAGGCCCATTTCGCGCATTTCGGCAAGGATATCGTCGGGGATCGCGTCGTTTGCGATCACGTCTTCCTCAGCAGGTATCAGGCGTTCGCGTACATAGCGGCGGAGTTGCTCGATAAAGGCGTCGAAAGTTTCGGAGTCCATGCCGGAGTTTTGTTGGCCGCGGTTGCTCATCTCTTGCTCCTCAGATCGGATCGTAAGGGAAAACATGTGCCGAAACTTCATCGGCGCGTGCGAAGCTGGGTTTGAAGGCAGGGATCAGTTCATCTGCGATGCTCTCCGGCGTCCACCCTTCAACCTTGGTCATTGAACGGATCGGGCGCGGCTTGTTGTACAGCACGATCTCATTCTTGCGCACCGAGAATATCTGGTTCGACACATCTTTTGACGCATCGCTGGCGAGATAGACCACCAAAGGCGCAATCTTGTCCGCGCTCATCGTCTTTAGTCGCTCGACCCTTTCCTTTTGCTCCGGCGTTTCGGCTGGGATCGATGCGGTCATCCGGCTCCAGGCGAAGGGCGCAATACAGTTGGAGCGTACGCCTGCACGCGCCATGTCGAGCGCGATCGACTGTGACAGGCCGACAATGCCCAGCTTCGCGGCCGAATAATTGGCCTGACCGATATTGCCGATCAGCCCGCTGGTCGAGGTGAAGTGGATGAAGCTGCCCGATTGCTGCTCACGGAAATAGGGGGTCGCTGCCTTGCTGACATTGAAGGTGCCGTTGAGATGCACGTCGATAACCGCGCGCCAATCCTCATGGCTCATCTTGTGCCAGATGGTGTCGCGCAGGATGCCGGCATTGTTTACAACAGCATCGATGCGGCCAAATGTCTTCACCGCGTCTTCGATGATTGAGGCTGCACCCGCCGGATCGGCAACGCTGGCCAGATTGGCGATCGCCTTTCCTCCGGCAGCAATGATGTCATTTGCGGTTTCCTGCGCCGGGCCGGCATCGCCGCCTTCGCCGCCACCGCCCACGCCGGGATCATTGATGACCACCGCTGCGCCATGTTTCGCGCACAGCAAGGCAATTTCCCGGCCAACCCCGCGCCCTGCGCCGGTCACGGCCACAACCTTGCCTTCCAGCATACCCATCGCTTCTCTCCTGCCTGCAATTTAAGCGGTCGATTAAGCCTTGGCCGAGTGAAAGGGATTCGTGAAGCCCCCAAAGGGCAAAATAATCTCACGCGAAGGACGCCAATGCTGCAGCGCTCCCTCTATGTGTGCGCGACGAACCAGCCGTCAAACTTCGGTTGGGGATGTTGTTTATTGTATCGGAACGGTCCAAGTTGGCTGGTGGTTTCTGGCTGGCAAGATGTGGACTAGCTCAATTGAATACTCGTTCTGATGGCGATCGAACTGGTATCCAAGATGGATACCAGTGGAAGGGAATGAACAATGGCTTTGAATGTGAAAGCAGCTTTTCGTCGGGAATTGGAATATGCTCAGTCAGCCGAAAGCAAGGGTGATTTCGCAGTTGCCAAAGCCCATCTCGAGCGTGCGCACATCCTTGGCCAGCGCTGGTATATTTCGCACATGCAAAGCCACTACCGCATGTTCCGGCTGGCACTGAAGCAGTCCGATACCAAAGAGGTTCGAGGGCAGATTGTGCGAATGATTGGGGCCGGGCCATTCCATCTCGCCGGATGGATACCGGTGGGCAACACAGGCGGTGCAGATGTTTCACCCACACTGCCGATGCCGATACCGGCTGACATCCAGCCCTATTTGCAAGGCCATTCGCTCAGAAATGGCTTGATTGTGCGCGGCGTGCTGCTCGTTTCGCTAGCCGCGGCCTATTTTCTTTTCATGTAGGGATCGCCACGGCCCAAAGATCGCCTCTGTCTCAGTGGTGTGGCAGGATGTGACGAAACGGAGAAATGGTGCCGGCTACAGGATTCGAACCCGTGGCCCCCTGATTACAAATCAGGTGCTCTACCAACTGAGCTAAGCCGGCACGCCAATGGGAGGCCCTTTAGCGTCAGATGACCCCAAAGGTCCAGCCCTCAGTTTGCGCAATTTCAGGAGTCAGTAATTCGGGGTTCCAGAGCGCAAGGTTCTGGCTGGCTTTGCGCATCCAGGCGGAGGTCAATAACGCGTCGGTGGCATGGTCGTCGAGCCGATGGAGCAGGGAAGGGGCTTCGGCATCGAATTTTGCGAGCGCCTGCGCCAGTGTTTCTGCATCGCGGATCTTGCTGGTGTTCGCAGGCAGGCCTGCGGCGCGGGCGGCCATGGTGGTATAGATTTCGATGATGGCCGGTCCACGCTTGGGAAGTGGATCGAACGGCCAGACCGGTATGCGCCCACTCAGTCGATGCATCATCCGCATCCCCGTCAGCGAACTTTTGCCGACCTGGCCCGCGCCGACAAGGTTGAAACAGCTCCAGCTATTCGCCTGCTTGGTTACGCGCTGATGGCGTTCGACTTCGCGCAGCCGTCCGATTCCACCTTCGAACAGGTCGCCCACATCGCCTTTGGCATGGCGGAAATGACGACGGGCTTCGGGATGCGCGAGGAAGCTGTTCGCGGCCAAATGCCGGTCGTCGGCGCAGAGCTCGTCGACTAGAGCCCAAAGCGCGCGGGCATCGGCGGGGCTATCCGACCATTCGGGGAAAAAGCTACCCTGATCATTAAAGGGAAAACCTAACGACAGGTCGAGACCAATAAGGATATCTTCGCCCGCGTCGGCCAGTTCGAGCAGCCAGTCGAGAACGGCTTGCCGCGACCAGCGCTTTTCGGGGCCAATCAGTTCGGGTGCGCCGTCAGGACCGATGCTGGCAAGCGCGAGGCCGGAAGGGAATTCACCAACCGCGCCGGACCAGTCGATACAGGCAAAACGGGAAAAGCGGCGCATAGTGATCGATATGCGCATGCCTGCTTACAAATAAAAGGGGAGCCAAACAAAAGGGGGCGAGGTTTCCCCCGCCCCAATTGGCTGCTTCGGTAAAGGCAGCTTATTTCTTGGCTGGTGCCTTGCGGGCCGGAGCGCGCTTGACCGTTTTGGGTGCCAGCGACGCCACCGGCTTTTTAGCCGCAGGGGCTGTGGGAGCCCGCAGGTCGGACAGCATCCGTGCCGCAGCATCGCGTCCGCCAAGGCCGAAGGCGAGGGCAAAGGCAACCGCAGCGCCGATCGCGAGAGCGCCAAAGGCATAGTCAACGATCATCCCGCCAATTTGCATCTGCTTGAGGCCGATGAAAACGAACAGTCCGGTGGTGATCCAATAGGTTACGTTGGAGGCAATACCCGGCCCCGTCGCATCGGCGATCAGGTTTCGCAGGATGTTGGCGATGAGCACACCCAATGCGATCAGCACTGCGCCAAAGACTACATTGCCAGCCTGTGCCAGCACCGTTTCAAGGATGCTCGTCAACTGCGGGAAGCCAAGCATGTTGGTCGCCGCAATGGCGAAGAAGATCATGATCGCAATGGTAACGATCGCGGCAATCACGCCCGATGCCGTGCGGCCTTCGGGCAGGATGCCGAGTTCGTTGATTGCGCGGTCTGCACCCAGGCTGGGCAGCAGGTCCCGGATCAGCGACGCGACCCAGCGCGAAATCACAAAACCGATGCCGAGCAACAGGCAGGCGCCGATTATCAACGGAATGGCCTTGAACACCATGTTGAGCAGATTCATCGCCGGTTCGGTGATCGCTGAGATTTCGAGCATCTGCAGCGCAGCGATTGCGACGGGTATGATAACCAGCACATAGACAATTGTACTTAGTGTCTTGGTGATCGCATTGTTGCCTGTAATCGCTTCTACACCGCCTTTATTGGCCCATTTGTCGAAGTCGACGGCCCCCAATGCGGTTTCAACCAGATCGCGGGCGATCCCGGCAATCATCGAGCCGATGAAGAAGATGGCAGCGGCAAAGACGATGTTGTCGAGATAGCCGATGAAGTTGCCAAGCAATCCCTGAACTGGAGTGATAACACTGTCGAAACCTAGCTGCTGCAACACGGCAAGCAAGCCGAACAGCCAGACCAGCAAGGACACTATTTTTCCGAGTGCCATACCGACACTCTCACCGCTTGATGTCCCGCGTTGCAGGAAGGGTATCTGGTCGACCATCTTTGCGAAGGTCCATTTGGCCGCCTTTGCCAGCGCCCAGGTGATGCCCAAAATGATAAGGGCGAAGAATATCTTCTCCGCCCATTCCATGAAAAGAACCTTGTCGAAAGCGTAACCCGCTATTTGGAAACTATCCATTTTCGCTCCCCCCATATAACGACCTCAAAGGGCCTAGAAGCGAATAGAATCTACCATGGAATCAAGACTCTGGCAAATTTTTGCTGCACCTTATGCTGCGCAGCATTTTTTGCGAGTCAAAGCAATGATTTGACTCGTTTATTTGGGTTCAACCGAAAACAGCTTGCGCATCAGCGCCGCCAATTCTTCTGTCACGACTTCGATGTCGGGCACGGAAAGCCCGGCGCGCTGTTCGCGTGCGATCCATTGCGGCAGGCCGAATATCAGCGCTCCGAAAGTATGGATCGAAAGGGCAGGGAGTTCGCCCTTCATAAAATAAGGTGCAGCCCAACCCATGGCCCGTTCAACGAAAGCGGTGTTCAAATCTTTCAATGCGGTGGTGTGCTTGAGAACCCAGGGTGCGGCCGCCGTATCGAGCATGAACGTATATTCGTCGGAGAACTTCTTCTGGAAATCGAAGGCAGCCCGCACCGATGCCTCTGCAGCGGCTGGAACCGTCGACTCGGCCTCCATCGCAGCGATCACATGTTCCCAATAATGGCGGCGAATACCGACGAAGATTTCGAGCGCGATGGCTTCCTTGGTCGGGAAATGATGGAACAGACTGCCGTTTGACACACCCGAATGCTTGCAGATTTCAGCAATCGAGGTTTCATCCAACCCTTTGGAAAAAAACAGTTCGCGTGCGGAAGTGAGGATGCGGTCGCGGGTCTTTGGCTTGGCTGCATTCATTACGCCCCCCTTATCAAAGGCCTGAGAGAAACAAGCAAGGAAAAAATGGATTGACACTCTAGAGCAACGCTCTATTTTTAAATCATTCCCGAGATCGGGATGCGACCCAAGGAGAGAGAGAATGAACAGGAAAAAGGATTGGCTGATTGCTGCAGCGTTATCGTTCGGCATGATCGGCGCCGCGCACAGCGCGATCTATATGAAATATGAAGGCGTCAAAGGCGAAGCTGCTGCACCGGGCGCTGAAGCGCCGAAGGATGTCGCACCCAAGCCGGATGAGCCGCAAAAGGGGCTGCTGCTTCCTGCCGTGCAAAAGGCGTCGGACATTGCACCCGAAACCCCTCCGCCCGCACCGCGATCCAAACCGCGTGTCGCCGTTGGTGATGTGAATGGCGATGGTCGTGCCGATGCGCCCATCCGCCAAGGCACGATGACGGTCCGCAAGGCGGGTGAAAAGCCGCTCGAAAATAGCGGACAAGCGCCGCGCGGAAATCATTTCAAGGAAGCGAAGCTCACACCGCGCAAGGCCGGCGAAGGGCAAAAATCGAGGGTCGGCCAGATCCGCACCAACCAGTAAACCGGGATGCGGAATGCGCTGCATTTGACTGCAGAGCGTTCAGCGTTGCGATTGGGCCCGGCTACGCGACCCTGCCGGGCTCAATCACCTAATGTTACCACGACGCGGCCAATGGCCTCGCGCCGTTCGAGCACCAGCAATGCGTCGCGGGTTTGATCGAGCGGCAGGCGGTGCGAGATATGCGGGCGCATGATGCCTACTTCCGCCAATTTCTTCAGTTCGATGGATGTGCGCGCCGCTAGCTCCGGATCGCGGCGGCTGGCCTCGCCTGCGCGCAGGCCGATCAGGCTATAGCCTTTGATTAGCGCATGGTTGGCGGGGAAGCTGGGCGTGCTGCCGCTGGCAAAGCCGACAATCAGGAAACGTCCGCCCCATCCGATTGCGCGTGTTGCGGTTATCGACAGATCGCCTCCTACGGGATCGAACACAACATCGCAGCCTTTGCTGCCGGTCAGTTCTTTTACCTTGGTTGCCAAGTCTGGATCGGCAGGATCGAGCGCATGGTCTGCGCCAGCCGCAAGGATCGCGGACCGCTTTTCCAGGCTGGAACCCGTGCCGATGACAGTCGCTCCCATATATTTTCCCAACGAAACTGCCGCCATGCCGACCCCGCCGGCGGCACCCAGCACAAGCAGTGTTTCACCCGCTTTGAGTGCAGCCTTGTCGTGCAACGCGTGCCATGCAGTAACACCGCCAGCCCGCCAGCACGCTGCCTCTTCCCAGCTTAATGCATCGGGCTTGGTTACCAAAGCTGCGGCAGGGACGACGGCTTCTTCCGCAATACAATCGCCTTTGCCGCCACCCATAACGGCTTCTCCCGGCTGCCAATTGGTCACACCAGAGCCGACCTCGATAACTTCGCCCGAAAATTCCATACCGGGAACGAAGGGCGGATCGGGGCGGAACTGGTATTTGCCATAGGTCATCAGCAGGTCAGGGAAATTGAGTCCCGCTGCCTTGATGGCAATGCGAACCTCGCCGGGGTGCAATGGCGCGCGGTGGCGTTCCTCAATCCGGATGCTCTCGGGTCCGGTCAATGCCGTGCAGACGGCGGCGCGATACGTCATTTGCTGTTCCTCTCCCCGCGCAACCCATCCCAAAAGGTTAGGCGCTCGGCAATTTTTGCCTCCAGTCCGCGCTGGACGGGGCGGTAAAGCTCGGCTGGCTGCATCTCTTCCGGCCAATAATTGGCGCCCGAAAAGCCTTCGTCGGCATCATGATCATAGGCATAGCCTTGGCCATAGCCGATATCCTTCATCAGCTTGGTCGGCGCGTTCAGGATATTGGCTGGCGGCATCAACGATCCGGTTTCCTTTGCCAGCTTCCATGCCGCCTTTTGTGCCTTGTAGGCCGCATTGGATTTGGGCGCGGTGGCGCAATAGAGGCAGGCTTGGACAATGGCCAATTCACCTTCCGGAGATCCCAGAAATTCATAGGCATCCTTGGCCGCGATGCATTGTTCGAGCGCCCGCGGATCGGCGAGGCCAACATCCTCAACTGCAAAACGGGTGATGCGACGGAGCACATAGAGCGGTTCTTCGCCCGCAACCAGCATCCTCGCCAGCCAATAGAGCGCGGCCTGCGGGTCCGATCCGCGCATCGATTTATGCAGGGCAGAGATCAGGTTGTAATGTCCCTCGCGGTCCTTGTCATAAACCGGCATCCGGCGATGGAGGAGGGCTGCCATGGCCTGTGGGTCGAGCGGGGTGTCTGGAGGCGCGATGGCGAACAATGTTTCGGCCTGGTTGAGCAGGAATCGCCCGTCGCCGTCTGCACTCGCAATCAGAGCCGTGCGTGCGTCCTCGGTGAGGGGCAGGGGCTTGCCTTCAACATCTTCGGCACGATCCAGAAGCTTGCCCAGTGCCACATCATCGAGCCGCTTGAGCACCAGAACCTGTGCCCGGCTGAGCAACGCGGCGTTTAGTTCAAAGCTGGGATTTTCAGTCGTCGCACCCACCAGTGTAACGATACCACGCTCGACAAAGGGCAGAAATCCGTCCTGCTGGGCGCGATTGAAACGGTGGATTTCGTCGACGAACAGCAATGTGGCTTTGCCGGTGCGCGCTACCTGTTCGGCCTCGGAAAAGGCCTTTTTCAGATCGGCGACGCCCGAAAAAACCGCCGAAACCGCCATATAATGCATGCCAACCGCGTCGGCGAGCAGGCGCGCGATGCTCGTTTTTCCTGTCCCCGGCGGCCCCCACAGGATCATCGACGACAGTCGCCCGGCGGAAACCATCCGCCCGATCGCGCCATCGGGGCCGGTCAAATGCTCCTGACCCACGACGTCGGCGAGTGATTGCGGACGAATGCGGTCGGCAAGTGGGGAGTTTGCCGAAATAGTTTCGGAGCGGGCTTGAGGTGGGGCGCCGAAAAGGTCGCTCACGCCTTGGCCAGCTCCGTGCGACGTTGCCGGACCAGCCGCACATAGGTATCGGCCACGGCCTGATTGATCGCATCCCAGCTATAGTCGAGGCTGCGTTGCTCGCCGGCCTTGCCATGTTCTTTACGCAATTCTGCATCTTCACAGTAATTGCGCAACGCCTCGGCAAATTGTGCAATGGCGCCTGGTGTAATGAGGCGCCCGGAGCGGTTGTCGTCGACAAGGCTCTGGCTGCCGGTTGCTTTGGCAGCGACAACCGGCAGGCCGCAAGCCATTGCCTCCAGCGTCACATTGCCGAAGGTTTCGGTAACGCTGGGATTGAACAGTATGTCCATGCTGGCGACGGCGCGCGCCAGATCGGATCCGCCCTGGAAGCCGACAAATGCGGCATCGGGTAGGCGGCTTTCAAACCAGCCGCGCGCTGGCCCTTCGCCGATAACGAGAACCTTGTGGCGGACATTGCGGCGGTTGAGCTGGTCGATGGTGTCTGAAAAGACGTCGAGGCCCTTTTCCATTACCAACCGTCCAAGGAAACCGATGACCGGCATGTCATCGGTGATGCCCAATCCATTGCGCCATTGCAGGTCGCGGCGTGAGGGATTGAATATGTCGCGATCGACACCGCGCGACCAGATATCGATATCGTAATTCATCCGCTGTTGGCGGAGCACCTGCGCCATCGATTCCGAAGGCGCGACCAGCGCATCGCATTTCCGGTAAAGCGTGCGCAACCAAGCTTCAACCAACGGTTCGAGGAACGACATGTTGTAATAACGGAAATAGGTTTCGAACCGCGTGTGCACCGAGGCGAGCACCGGCAGGTTGCGTTTACGCGCCCATTTCACCGCCTTGCGGGCCACCCGGTCCGGGCTGGAGATATGCACGACATTGGGCGCGAAGGCTTCCAGATCACGCTTTACTGCGCCGGAAAGCGCCAGTGGAATGCGATATTCGGGGCGGTTGGGGATCGCCATTGATGGCACGCTCACCAAATCGCCGGTCGGCGGAAAGGCAGGTTCGTCAACGGTTGGAGAATATACGCGCACCTGCGCGCCCTGACGCAACAAATAGCCTACCAGCCGGTTGAGCGCCTGGTTTGCGCCATCGCGCACATAATTATAGTTGCCGCTAAACAGGGCAATGCGAAGGTCCGCCGTCTGCATCCGCAGTCTATTAGACAGCGGCGGCGTGATTGCCAATGGCCAAGCCGCAACCGGGCGGTTAAGCTCTGGTATGATCAAGACGAACATCGAAGCCTTGTTAATCGGCAAACCCGTTTCGTTCAGAGGCGAGGGGGAAGACAGCTCCATCGGCTCACGCCTTTCGGTCGACCATCCGGTCTATCTGACCTTCACCGGATTTGAAGGCGATCGCGTCGGCGACCCGACTGTGCATGGCGGTGAGGATAAGGCGGTGCATTTCTACCCGGGCGAGCATTATCCGATGTGGGAAGCCGACTTTGCCAAAGCTGGGCGTGAACCCCATCCGCATCTTGGCCGATTGGGCGGTTTTGGAGAGAATATCTCGGCATTGGAAATGACCGAGGATAGCATTCACATTGGCGACCGGTTCCGGATCGGTGAAGCATTGGTCGAGATCAGCCAGGGGCGGCAGCCTTGCTGGAAAATAGACCATCATTTCGGGATGAAAGGCATGATGGCTGCGGTCGTCCAGACCGGCCGTAGCGGCTATTATTTCAGGGTGCTCGAAGTGGGCCATATCAAACCTGATGACAGCATCGAACAGGTCGAACGCGCGCGCCACGGCTGGACCGTCGAGCGCGCGTTTCAGTTGTTAATCGGCGGTATGCACCGCATGGACGGGGCAAATGCCGCATTGCGCGAATTGGCGGAAATGGAGACACTTGCGCTTCACTGGCGCTGGCGTGCCCGACAGTTGCTCGAAAGTCTGGGCGAGGCGTAACTTTGAGGCCAAAAGTAGCGAACCAGAGGCTATGATGAAAAAATTAGGTCACACATTAATTGCCATTATTTCAGCCATGCTGGTCTTTGCGTCGGCCAGCGCCTCGGAGGCGCGCAGTAAAACTGAAACCGCAACAGCCATTTTCGCTATGGGCTGCTTCTGGTGCGCCGAGGCTGATTTTGAGAAGGTCGACGGCGTGATTGATGTCGTATCGGGCTATACCGGCGGACGCACCCGCAACCCGACCTATGAGCAGGTGAGTGCGGGCGGAACCGGCCATTATGAAGCCGTGCGCGTCACTTATGATCCGGCGAAGGTGAAATATTCCGAATTGCTGACTGTCTTCTGGAAGAATGTTGATCCGTTTGATGCTGCCGGCCAGTTCTGCGACAAGGGGGAGAGCTATCGCGCAGCGATATTCCCGGGAAGCGCTGCCGAGCGAAAGGCTTCACTGGCTTCACGCGATTACCTTGCCGGCTTTTTCAAGCGCGACCTGGTCACCAAAATCGAACCACGCACAGCCTTTTACCCAGCCGAGGACCATCATCAGGATTATTACAAAAAGAACCCGATCCGATACCGCTACTACCGCAGCCGTTGCGGACGTGATGATCGGTTGAAAGACGTGTGGGGGAAGTAAAAGGCTTACCCCGCCGCTTCGCCCACTACCTCTGGCCTGTACAAACGCACGCGGGTGACGCGGCGTTCGTCGCCTTCGACGATTTCGATTTTCCAACCGCTTTCCGGGTGTATCAGCACGTCGCCCACATCGGGAACCTGACCTGCCAGAACAAAGGCGAGTCCGCCGATCGTATCGACATCCTCATCAACTTCAGACAGTTTCTCGTCCAACGCCTCTGCAAGATCATCCAATTCACTCCGCGCATCGGCATCCCAGATGCCCGGGGAACTTTCGACGAAAAGCGCTTCGGGTTCGTCGTCATGTTCGTCCTCGATCTCGCCGACAATTTCCTCGACCAAGTCCTCGATGGTGACAAGGCCTTCGGTGCCCGAATATTCGTCGATCACGATCGCCAGATGGGTGCGTGTGCGACGCATTTCGTCGAGCAACTCCATCACGCCCATGCTCTGCGGCACAAAACGTGGTTGGCGGATGAAGGCTTCCAAGCTGTCCGGCTTCTCCTTGCCTTCCGCTAGAACTGCGAAGATGTCCTTCACATGGATCATGCCGGTGATATTATCGAGCGTGTCCTTGTAAACCGGCATGCGGCTGTGGCCATGTTCGACGAAGGCGGCGACAGCCTCTTCGAAGCTGGCATCGTCTTTGATACCCAAAATATCGGCACGCGGCACCATCACGTCATCGACGCGATGTTCGGAAAAGTGGAGCAGGTTGCGCACCATCTCGCGCTCTATGGCCGAAAGGTCGCCTTCGCTATCTGGCGCTTCGCCTTCCTCTACATCTTCCTCATGTTCGGCGATTTTTTCTTCGAGCTGTTCGCGCAATGTCGGTTCATGATTGCGCCCGAACAGCAGCGACTTCACGCGCTGCCATAATCGGCTGTCCTCGGTTTCGTCCTTGCGGGGTCGTAAACCGCTACTACTCTCGCCCTCCGTCATGGGGTTGGCTATGCTGCCTCCGGCTGTTTTCAGTGGTCGCTATATGGATTGGCGATGCCCAGCGATGCAAGCGCTTTTACCTCCAGCGCCTCCATATGCTCTGCTTCCGCTTCGTCTATATGATCGAGCCCTAGCAGGTGGAGCGTGCCATGGACGATCAGGTGGCTCACATGACGCGTCAGCGGGACGGTTTTTTCCTCGGCTTCGGTCGCGCAAACAGCATAGGCCAATATCATATCGCCGAGCAACACTTCGCCATCGTCGGTGTTGGCCAGCGCATCCAGTTCGTCGGTTTCGAGCATGGGAAAACTCAACACATTGGTCGGCTTGTCCTTGCCTCGCCAAGTGCGGTTGAGCTCGTGAACCTCTTTATCGTCCGAAAGCCGGATGCTGATCGAAAGCGTGAAGGGCGCTTCGGCCAAGTCACCGTGCGATGAAACTGAAAAGGCTGCCTTTACAGCATCTTCTGCTATGCGTTCCCAATCAGTCTGGCTATCCCAATCGCGCGTCCGGTCGATATCGACCTCAAGCATTTGGCCCCTCATAGGCATCGACAATACGGCCAACCAGCGGGTGGCGGACGACGTCGCTGCTGTTGAAGCGGATGGTGGTGATGCCCTCTACCCCCTCAAGCCGCTGGACCGCATCATTCAGCCCCGAATAGGTCGCGCCACCGGGAATATCGACTTGGTTCGGGTCCCCGCAGATCACCATCCGGCTGTTCATGCCAAAGCGGGTGAGGAACATCTTCATCTGCGCAGGGGTGGTGTTCTGCGCCTCGTCGAGGATGATGAAGGCATCGGACAGCGTGCGACCGCGCATGAAGGCAAGGGGTGCAATCTCGATTTCGCCGCTTGCGATCCGACGCTCGACCTGCTCGACCGGCAATGTGTCGTGCAGCGCGTCGTAAATCGGGCGCAGATAGGGATCGACCTTTTCCTTCATGTCGCCGGGTAGGAATCCCAACCGTTCGCCAGCCTCCACCGCAGGGCGAGACAGAATCAACCGGTCGACCGCGCCGGTAATCAGCATGGCGACCGCCTGTGCGACCGCGAGATAAGTCTTGCCAGTACCCGCCGGGCCTAAAGCGAAGATAATCTCATCGCGCGCCAGTGCGTGCATATAGGGCACCTGCGTTGCCGAGCGCGGCACCAGCGTTTTCTTGCGGGTGCGGATCATCACTTCGGGGGCGCCGCCATCATCCTTGCGCAATATGCCGTCGAGCGTCGGTTCGGCACTCATCGAAATGATCGCTTGCACGGCTTCAGGGTCAATCTCCTCACTGCGCATCACGCGGCTGTAAATGTCGTTCAGAACATCGCGGGCGCGGGCAATCGCTCCTGCCTCGCCCTCGATCTGTACCCGGTTGCCGCGTGCCGAGATATAGACCCCCAGCCGGTTCTCAATGGCGACCAGATTGCGATCAAATTCGCCAAATACTGTGTTGATGAGGTGCGGGCGGTCGAAGGTAATTTCGAGCCGCGACATATCGCCGGCTTGCGCTTGGGCTTTTTTCGCCATTCAGGCTGCGACCTGCATCAGTAACTCTCCCTTGAGACTCAGCGGACCTGCTTCGACTATGTCTACATCGACAATATCGCCGATGGAAAGCCCTGGCGCCAAGATATGCACAGATTGTAGCCAGGGCGACTTTCCGATCAACTGACCCTCAAGTTTGCCGGGCTTTTCGAGCAACACCGATGTACGCTTGCCGAGAGTGTCGCGGTTGAAGGCTGCCTGTTGCTCGCTGATCAATGCCTGCAGCCTTTGCAGCCGTTCGTCGGCCACTTCGTGTGCAATCTGGCCGTCCATCGTGGCGGCTGGCGTGCCGGGGCGGGGGCTGTATTTGAAAGAGTAGGCGTAGCTGTAGACCGTTTCGCGCACGATGCTGA
Organism: Sphingorhabdus pulchriflava; assembly: GCF_003367235.1. Lineage (GTDB taxonomy): Bacteria > Pseudomonadota > Alphaproteobacteria > Sphingomonadales > Sphingomonadaceae > Sphingorhabdus_B > Sphingorhabdus_B pulchriflava. The sequence continues at coordinate 1,880,800 of NZ_QRGP01000001.1, read as the reverse complement.
GCGTGTCTTCAAACTCGGCGTCGGTCTCGCCGGGGAAGCCAACGATGAAATCGCCCGACAACGCTATATCGGGGCGTACTGCGCGCACCTTTTCGATGATCCGCAAATAGCTATCGCGGCTGTGACTGCGGTTCATGGCTTTCAGGATGCGATCATTGCCTGCCTGCACCGGCAGATGCAGATAAGGCATCAGCTTTTCGACGTCGCCATGCGCGGCAATCAGCCCGTCGGTCATGTCGTTGGGATGGCTGGTCATGTAACGGATGCGGTGCAAGCCATCGATCCGGTCGAGTGCGCGGATCAATGTTCCCAGATCCTGTTCGCCATCACCCCAAGCATTCACATTCTGGCCGAGCAGGGTGATTTCCTTCGCCCCCGCATCGACCAGCGCCTTGGCTTCATCGACCAGTTCGGCGAAGGGACGGCTGATTTCGGCACCGCGCGTATAGGGAACCACGCAATAGGTGCAGAATTTGTCACAGCCTTCCTGCACCGTCAGAAAAGCGGTCGGCCCGGTTTTGCGGCGCTTGGGCAGGGCGGCGAACTTGTCGAGGCCCGGCAAATCCAGGTCAACCGTGCTTTCGCCCTTCGCGACAGCAGCAACCATCTCGGGCAGCTTGTGATAAGCCTGCGGGCCGACGACAATATCGACTTCACTGGCGCGGCGGCTGATTTCCGGGCCTTCGGCCTGCGCAACGCAGCCAGCCACGGCGATCACAGGTGAACTGCCATCCTTGCGGCGCAGGCGGCCGATTTCGGAATACACCTTCTCGGCCGCTTTCTCGCGGATATGGCAGGTATTGAGAATGACTAGGTCGGCATCTTCCTTGTCCGACGCATCCATGCCGCGCGCGGCAAACATCTCTGCCATCCGTTCGCCATCATAGACGTTCATCTGGCAGCCGTAATTTTTGACGTGAAAGGTCTTGGGCGACTCGTTGCTCATGGAGCGGCGCTATACATCGCGCCTATAGTGGTCGCCAGCCTGCATTGCCTCCGTGATGCGATGCCGCACTTCCGCCGAAATCGCCTTGCGGTCGGGGAAATGGGAAGGGTCGAAAGGCTCCAGAAAATGGAGCGTTGCTGTTACGGGCATGACATAAGTCATGATCCGCCAGAAATTCTCTACTATTCCCTCTTCGCCAACCCAGGAGAGGCGACGTGTATGTTCGCCATAGGTGAGGAATACCGGCTGCACCATCATACCGTCAGGAGGCGGAACAAGCGCGGCAAAAAGCGAGGGTTTGAAGGGGAGCAAGCCAGAGCCATCATGCGTGGTCCCTTCCGGAAAAATCGTCACCGGTTGATCCCCCGACATGGCTTCGCGCAAATCGTCGACCTGATCACCGACGCTCAAACGGTTTTCGCGGCTGACAAAGATGGTGTTGTTGATCGTGCAAAGCCAGCCGATCAGCGGCCATTTCTCGATCCCGTCATTGGCGACGAAGGTGCAGCCGGTAACCCCGGATATGACAGGGATATCGATCCAGCTATGGTGATTGGCGGCGTAGAAGACATTTTTACGGATGCGCTGCCCGCTTGTTGCGGTTGCGATGCCGGCGGTCCAGCTGATCGACAGCAGGAACAGCCGTGGCCAGGGTGACGGCTGGCGAAACAATCTCCAGATATTGTGGAGGACCAGCCCGACCAGAAGCGACGCGGCCATCAGCAACAGGCGCGCACCAAACAAGATCTGCCCGAAAATCAGGCCGATCGGGTTGCGCTGCTTAATCGTCGCGGCTGAGTGCAACGCCGTATAGCTCCATACGGTGGTCGACCAGGCGATAGCCTAGCTTTTCGGCTATGACCTTCTGCAAGGCTTCGAGTTCGGGATCGACAAATTCAATGACTTTGCCGGTTTCGACATCGATCAAATGGTCGTGATGCGCCTCTGGCGATGCCTCATAGCGCGCGCGCCCGTCACCAAAGTCATGACGGTCGAGAATGCCTGCTTCTTCGAATAGCCGCACTGTGCGGTAAACGGTCGCAATCGAAATCTTTGCGTCGATCGCAGATGCGCGGCGATAGAGTTCTTCGACATCGGGATGATCGTCTGCATCGGATATGACACGCGCGATCACGCGCCGCTGATCGGTAATGCGCAGGCCGCGTTCGGCGCACAGCGCTTCAAGGTCAATCCGGGATTCCATGTTACGGTATTTAGTGTCGCGCGGGGATTCGTCAATGAAAAGGGCCAGTCCACACCCGACCGGCCCTTTCATCAATTTCGCTTTGAGTGAAAGATTATTTCACTTTCTTTTTGCGGCCTGAACCGGGTGCACGACCTAGGCCGATTGCCTTTGCAAGGTCTCGGCGCTGTTCGGCATAAGCAGGGGCAACCATCGGATAGTCGGCTGCCAGGCCCCACTTTGCACGATAGTCATCCGGCGTCATGCCATAATGCGTCATCAGGTGGCGCTTGAGCATCTTCAGCTTTTTGCCGTCTTCAAGGCACACGATGAAGTCGCGCTTGACCGAAGTGCGGATGGGCACAGCCGGTTCGGGGGCAACGGCGGGCGCGGATGACGGCGTCGTCAACCCGGCAAGCGCAGCATGTACATTACCAATCAGCACTGGCAGATCGGAAACAGCAACGCTGTTGTTGCTGACATGTGCTGCTACAATATCTGCGGTCAGCGTTATCAGCATTTCATTTGCTTCATTCGTTTCATCGGTCATTATATATTCTCCCTTACCCGGCTATTTTCATGTTTACAGCACTGTCACTAAAGCCCAGCGAACGGGTTTAATCAATGGTGTATATTTACAAGTCTGATTGAAATCGGGAATATTGGAGCAGGCTTGCTTATATCAAAAGTTAAGCGCCATCGTTGTAGCATCGAATCGCTGACCGTCGACACCTCTATAATAACCCCGTCGAGTTGCTTTGGCAGCGAAACCCAATCTGGTATAGAAGTTGGCAGCACTATTATTCGCACGAACCTCTAGAAACAGATTTTGTCGGCCGCTGTTCTTTGCGATGCTAATAATCGACGCAACAATCTGGGTTGCGACACCTTGGCGCTGAAAACCTGGGTCGACACCGATCATCAGCAATTCTTCTTCATCCAGAACCCATCTTGTCAGGGCAAAGCCGACGATCTGGTTTTCAATTGCGGCCAGTAGCAATTGGCTGCCGGGCATTGCTAGCAGCGAGAGACATTGGCTCGCGGTCCATGCTTCGCCATATTTGGGGTCAAAAGCGGCGTTCATAATCGGCATGATCGCAGCAATGTCGCGCGCATCGCCGAAAGTGATCGACACCATCGTCACTTGGCCTTTGGCAATTTTGCATCGGGGCCGCGAACATAAGTGGGCGTGGCATCCACGGCACCTAGATGTTCAATCAATGGCCAGTGGCGCGCGTCAGAAACGGCCTCTGCGACAGCGCCGCTACCCCGCAACCCTGCGACCAAATCGGCGGCATCGCCAACGATGGTGTCGGCGGTTGAAAGCTGTGCGACGGCGTCGGGCACCAGCGATTGCGGCGCGGACAATGCGCTGCCATTTGCCGCAAAGCTCTGGAAGAACAACTCACCATGCCCGCCATGAACGGCGACATCGATTGTGGTCGTTGATCCGGATGTCTGGCGTGCAATAGCTGCCATTAAGGCTAGTCCGTTATAGCCTTGGCATCGAACATTCCATGCCAGCGCCAAAGCTTTCGCCGCTGATACACCGACACGAATTCCTGTAAAACTTCCCGGCCCCACATTGACCGAAAGGATGTCGGCAAGGCCCTTTTCGGGCAGTTCGGCGATCATCGGTACCAGTCGTTCGGCATGTCCGCGCCCGATAACTTCATGGCACGCAGCGATGCATTCCATGTCTTCGAACAGCGCCACCGAACAGGCACGCGTTGCAGTATCTATGACCAGCCGTCTCACGCTGCCGCGCGTAACCGATCAGACGATCTTGTTAAAGCGCTCAAATGCCGGGCGGGGGCTGCGTTCGAAGATTGTCGCCGGATCGCCATAGCCAATGGTCGAGATGAAATTGGATTTCACCTTGGTGCCTGCGAAAAAGGCTTCGTCAACTGCATCGTTGTTGAAACCCGACATCGCACCGGTATCCAGGCCCAATGCGCGCGCAGCAAGGATGAAATAGCCGCCCTGCAGGCTGCTGTTGCGGAAGGCGGTCTTCTCGATCAGCGCATCATTGCCGACAAACCAGCTGCGCGCATCGGTGTGCGGGAAGAGCTCAGGCAGGTTTTCATAGAACTCCATGTCCATGCCAATGATCGCGGTGGCAGGTGCCTGCAGGATTTTCTCGCCATTGGCGGGCATGGCAAGCGCGGCGAGCTTTTGCTTCGATTCATCGCTGACGCACCAGACAATGCGTGCCGGCAGGCAGTTGGCCGAAGTCGGACCGTACTTCATAAGCTCCCACACCGCTTCCAACTGTTCGTTCGACACCGGCGTGTCGAGATAGCCATTATAGGTGCGGGCGGTGCGGAAAAGCTGGTCAAGGGCTGCATCGCCCAGCGGTTGGTTGATCGGCATATCGGGTTCCCCGGTTCGTTGGATATCAGGCCGCGCGGACTTCGGTCACTTCGGGCACATAATGTTTCAAAAGCTGCTCGATGCCATTTTTCAGCGTCGCGCTCGATGAAGGGCAGCCCGAGCAGGCACCCTGCATCTGCAGGAAAACAACGCCGCGCTGGAAGCCGCGATAGACGATATCCCCACCGTCATTGGCGACCGCGGGTCGGACGCGGGTTTCGATCAGTTCCTTGATCTGGTCGACAATCTCTGCATCGGCAGGATCATCGAGCGGATATTCGTCATCTGCTGCGGGTACCGAGAACCCGGCCTTGGGCGCATGGAACAGCGGCATATCGGCGGTGAAATGGTCGAGAAGGATCGATAGCACATCGGGCTTCAAATCGGCCCAGTTGACCCCAGGAGCAGCGGTCACCGAAATGAAGTCGCGCCCGAAAAACACGCCGGTTACATCGCCCAGTCCGAACAACGCTTCAGCGAGCGGCGAAGCCTCGGCCTCTTCATGGTCGGCAAAATCGCGTGTGCCTGCGTCCATCACAATGCGTCCGGGCAGGAATTTGATCGTCGCCGGGTTCGGCGTCAGTTCTGTCTCGATAATCATAGCCCCCATTTGGGGAGAGCGGGCAGGGGACACAAGGCCTTTTTCCTTCGCTGGCCAAAAGAAAACCCCGCAGCTTGATTAGAGCTACGGGGTTTTCCTCGGGAGGAACCTGTGGGTTTAAGCAGATGCCTTCTCGTCCTCGCCCTTGGTCTTCCAGAGCGAGTAGAATATCCCGCCCAATATCAAGGCGAATGTTACGGCGAGGCTGAGCACCGGTGGGAATTTATCCCCACCCAGAATGAAGTCGGAGACGAAGATTTTCGACCCGATAAACACCAAAACCAGAGCCAGCGCATATTTCAGGTAATGGAAACGGTGCACCATCGCCGCCAGCGCAAAATAGAGCGCACGCAGGCCCAGGATAGCCATGATGTTCGACGTGTAGACGATGAAGGTATCGGTGGTGATCGCGAAGATCGCGGGCACCGAATCCACCGCAAACACAAGGTCGGCCAGATTGATGACGATCAGCGCCAGCAACAGCGGGGTCATCGCGGTGACCATCTTGCCCGTCTTGCTGTCGGGAACCTTCACCAGAAATTTCTCGCCGTGCAATTCTGGCGTGACGCGGAAGTGCTTGTTCATGAACTTGACGACAGGGTTTTTGGAAACGTCCATTTCCTGGTCACCGGTGAACAGCATCTTCACGCCCGTCGCGATCAGGAAGGCGGCGAACAGGTAGAGCGTCCAATAGAATTCCTGCACCAGTGCAGCACCCGCCGCGATCATGATACCGCGCAACACGATCACCGCGATGATACCCCAAAGGAGCGCGCGGTACTGATATTTGGCTGGAATCGCGAAGTAAGTGAAAATCAGGCTGATCACGAAGACATTGTCGATCGACAGCGCCTTTTCGATGAAGAAGCCGGTATAATATTTCATGCCCAGATCGGCACCCTTGGCGTACCAGACCCAAAGGCCGAAGAGCAAAGCGATGCTGATGTAAAAGGCAGAAAGCTTGAGGGATTCGGAAATCCCCATTTCCTTGTCTTCCTTATGGAGGAAACCAAGGTCAAACGCAGTCAGAATGACGACAATGCCGAGGAACGCCAGCCAGAACCAGACCGGCGTGCCCAAAAACATATCAAACAGGAAATCCATCTATCGGGCCCCTAATGTGTCCAATCCGTCCCGGGAGACGGAGGTTGCGCCGCGTGTCGCGCTTTCGGATGAACAATCCGACATCACGCATGCCGCCGCATGCGCCAGAGGGGCCCGGATTGAGTGGCGATTTAGGGGTTGTTACGGGAATTTCAACTGGGAATTTGCCTGTAGCGAGATAACCAAGCCCAACGCTTTGGATTAAATCGAGTAATCCGAGCCAGATTCGCTTCTTTGCCGCTCGGCGGAAATGGCCTCGGCGCGGAGCAAGAGGTTTTCCAGATCATCCAGGTCAATGTCGAAGGTTTCGCCACTTTCGGCAATGGCTTGATCAATATCGGCGCGCAGAAGGCCGGACAATATGGGGGTTTCGATCACAGGTTCCGGCCGATGCGGATAGCTGTGCTGTGAAAAACGGTGGTAGACCCAGCCCATTGCCAGCAATGCCGCACTGTTCGCGGCGACCAGCGTTACCGGATAGGCAAAGCCTGCCTTCACGATGGCATCCCCGCCCAATATCGCAGTAATCGCAACGGCCCCTCCGGGCGGATGGAGGCAGCGCAGGATAGACATTCCCATGATCGCCAGCCCGACTGCCAGCCCGACGGCAAGCGCCGGATCGGGAATTGCATGGGCGACCGCTACGGCGACAGAGCCGGAAACTACATTGCCACCGAATACCGGCCATGGCTGGGCGAGGGGACTGGCAGGCACCGCAAAAACCAGAACCGCCGAAGCGCCGATGGGCGCAACCAGGAACGGAAAATCGGGAAAGGCATATCTAACCAGCATACCTGTGAGGGCGGCGACCAATACGCCAAAGGCCGCACCGGCAGCGGCGCCGCTGCGATCACGCAGACTGGCCCCGGCAAGCAGGGGGACGAACAATCGCAATCGGCGCATCAGCCCTTCATTTTCGCCAGCATCTCGCCCATTTTCTGGTGGAGCATGTTCACGGCCTTCAGCGGGCGCACCATCACTTTGAAATGGGTGATCAGACCGTCGTCATCGCACGAGATCATGTCGATGCCATTGATTTTGATGCCGTCGATCTCGGCGGTGAATTCCAGAATCGCGCTGTTTTCGCGGTTCCATTCGCCGACATAACGGAATGTATCATTGCCCAGCGTATGGCCTGCGGCCGCGAGATATTGGGAGGTGATCGCCTTGCCCACTTGCGGTGTGTGCACCACGGGGCTTTCGAAAACGCAATCGTCGTGCAGGATTTTTTCAATTTCGGCGACGTCTTTCGATAGCGCGACGCGGTGCCAGATTTCTGCGGGGTTGTGTGCCATAATTTCTATCCTCCCAAACCGTAGCCCTGAGCTTGTCGAAGGGCGCTTGTCCGTAAAACGTGCTTCGACAGGCTCAGCACTGCGGTGATTAGTAACCCAAGTCCAAGTTCACCAACGGCTCCAGCTTTTCGCCCTTGTGATAGCGTTTGAGGTTTTCGAGGAAGCGTTCGGCGGAGCGCACAAACATTTTGTCCTGCGCGCGGCCCGACAGATGCATACTGATATGGCAGTTATCGAGGCTCCATAACGGGTGATCGGCGGGGAGCGGCTCGGGTGTCGTGACGTCCAGAAACGCACCACCAATTTGCTGGTCCTGCAATGCCTGCACCAGCGCATCCTGATCGACCACCGATCCACGCGCGATATTCACCAGCACCGCGCTCTGCTTCATCTCTGCCAGTTCGTCGGCACCGATCATTTCCTCGGTTTCGGGCGTTGCGGGGACGGCAAGGATCACCCAGTCGAACTCACCCAGCCGCGCCTGCCAGGCATCGGGTGCCAGGCTCGACGGGCCCGGTGTGCGGCGGACTATTGTCACATCGACATTGAATGCCTTCAACCGTTCCTCAATCAGTTTACCGATCGCGCCATAGCCCAGCAGCAATGCCTTTGATCCATAGAGTTCCACCTTGCCGGGCGAATCGACCAGCCATTCGTGCCGGTCCTGCGCGTGCATCACTTCGCGATAGCCCTTGGCGATGTTGAGCATCCCCATGACGACATATTCGGCAATGGTGATCGCATTAATGCCCGCGCCATTGGTGACCTTGGTTCCGCGTTTCTTGAGTTCGGCGAGCGGCATGCCATCGACGCCCGCATAAATGCTGTTAAGCCATTTGAGGTTGGTTGCAGCGGTGATGATCGCCGCCATGTCTTTCTTGTCATACATGTCGAACCAGCCAATTTCGGCGAGCGGCGCCAGTTCCATCGCCTCTTCCTTGGTCACATACCAATGCGCCTCGACCCAGTCGGGCAGGCGCGGTTCGACCATTGCGCGGATCAGGCTGGATGCCACGAATTTGGTTTTGGTCATCTTCTTCTCCCCTCCCCAACCCCTCCCCTGAAGAGGAGGGGCTTAGGTAGTTCTAAACCTCAATCCGCCAGTCCCAACCCAACGGATCACCGTCCATCACCTCGACGCCCTTGGCAATAAGATCGTCACGGATCGCATCGGACGCCGCGAAATCCTTGTTGGCGCGGGCTTCCTTTCGGCTGGTCAGGGCAGCTTCGATTTCCGTTGCGCTGATTTGCGCATTTTTGGGCTGAACCCGCAAGTCGGCGCGTTCAAGTTGCAGCAAGTCGAGTCCCAGCACTGCGTCCATTTGCGCAATTGCGAGCAGCTTCTGCCCTTGATCGATCTTTTTGAGCGACAGTGTCTCTTCGAGCGCAGTCAATGCGATGGCTGTGTTCAGGTCATCCGATACAGCCGCATCAAAACGCTCAAACAGATCAAGCAAACGTTTGTCAGTCACTTCACTGGCGGGCTCAGTGCCCTGCAAAGCCGCAACCGCCATCACCATCCGCTTCAACCGCGTGAAGGCCGCCTGCAGTCCTTCCCACGAAAACTCCAGCTCGCTGCGGTAATGCGCCTGCAGGCACATCAGGCGATAGGCGAGGGGGTGGAAGCCCTTGTCGATCAGCAGTTGCAGGCGCAGAAACTCGCCCGACGATTTCGACATCTTGCCACTGCGTTCGACGAGGAAATTATTGTGCATCCAGATGCGCGCGCCGGTATCGGCGCAGCCTTCATGCGCCTGATTTTGCGCGATTTCGTTCGGGTGGTGGATTTCGCGATGGTCGATGCCGCCGGTGTGGATGTCGAACGGCATGCCGAGCAGCGCCTTTGACATCACCGAGCATTCGAGATGCCAGCCCGGCGCGCCGCGGCCCCATGGCGAGTCCCATTCCATCTGCCGCGTTTCGCCTTCGGGCGTCTTGCGCCAGATCGCGAAATCAGCCTTGTTGCGTTTGCCCTCAACCTCGTCGATGCGGCCTTCTCCGTCATCGGTCACTGCACGGGCGAGGCGGCCATATTCGGGGACGGTCGAGACGTCGAAATAGAGGCCGCTGTCGAGCTCATAGCAATGCTTGTCGGCAATCGATTTGCCCCACTCGATCATCGCATCGACATATTCGGTGGCCTTGGGGTGCGCCGGTTTGCGGATGTTGAGCCGCGCCAGATCCGCCTCGAAATCGGCCTGATAAAAAGCCGCAATTTCCCAAGCCGACTTGCCCTGCGACGCTGCCATCTTTTCCATCTTGTCTTCGCCCGCATCGGCGTCAGACGTCAGATGCCCGACATCGGTGATGTTGATCACATGGGTCAGCTTATAGCCCTTGTAACTCAGCACCCGCCCCAGCGTGTCAGCGAAGACATAGGCGCGCATATTGCCGATATGCTGGTAATTATAGACCGTCGGCCCGCAGCTATAGACGCGCGCCTCGCCGGGGTGGACTGGCTGGAAGGGCTCCAGTTGGCGGGTCAGGCTGTTGAAGAGTTTCAGGTCGGACATGGAATGCGCATTGGGGATTGAAATTTGCCTCGTCAACTCTTGACCGTAGCCCTGAGCCTGTCGAAGGGCGCTTATCAGCGTTGGCGCTAACCTTGAGGCGCCCTTCGACAGGCTCAGGGCTACGGTTTTTCAATTCAGCCTCAGAACCCCTCCCAACTCACCACCTGATCGAGCGATGCCCGCCCCACCGGGAAGTTATTCACCGGCGCATCTGGATCGCGATAGCCGATCGCTGCCCCGCAGAAGAAGATATGGTCGTCAGGGATGTCAAAGCACGCCCTTATTTGCGGCGTATAGATGGCCCACGCCTCTTGCGCACAGCTATCGAGACCCTCTTCGCGCAGCAGCAGCATTACGGTTTGCAGCCACATGCCGATATCCGACCATTGCGGCGGGCCCATATAGCGCGGGGTGTGGATCAGCATCAGCACCGGTGCGTCAAAGGCTCGGAAATTGCGCGCAAACCACATCAGCCGTGCCATTTTGTTGTCACGCGGAATATCGAGCGCGGCATACATCGCTTCACCCACTCCAAAGCGGCTGTTCTTGTACCGGCCATCGAGTTCGGGCGGGTAGATGGCATATTCGGGCTTGTGCGCAGCGGGACCTTGCGGAACGACCTCTGCAACGGCCTCCAGCAATTTCTTCAGCGGCTCTCCCGTCGCCATCACCGCATTCCACGGCTGCGTGTTACCGCCAGACGGCGCGTTCTGCGCTTTATTGAGGATGCTTTCGAGCAATGCCTTGTCGACCGGCTTGTCGAGAAATTCGCGCACCGACCGGCGGGATGCGACTGCTTCGGTGACGTTCATATGCGGCTCTCCAGAGATTTAATCGTTTGATTAAACTTCTGTCACGCCCTCAGCGAATTGCAAGCCTATTCCTCGTCGAACAACCCTGCCAATTGTTCGATCATCGTACCGCCCAGTTGCTCGGCATCCATGATGGTGACGGCGCGGCGATAGTAACGGGTGACGTCATGGCCGATGCCGATCGCGACCAGTTGCACCGGGCTGCGGCTTTCGATCATCTCGATCACGCGGCGCAGATGTTGTTCGAGATAGCCGCCATGATTGACCGACAGCGTCGAATCGTCGACCGGCGCACCGTCCGAAATCACCATCAAGATGCGGCGGTCTTCGGGGCGGGCGATCAGGCGGTTGTGCGCCCAGAGCAGGGCTTCGCCATCGATATTTTCCTTGAGCAGACCTTCGCGCATCATCAGGCCCAGATTGCGGCGGGCGTGACGCCACGGCTCGTCAGCCTTTTTGTAGACGATGTGGCGCAGGTCGTTGAGGCGGCCGGGCATGGCGGGGCGACCGGCGGCGAGCCAATCTTCGCGCGATTGTCCGCCCTTCCATGCGCGGGTGGTAAAACCCAATATCTCGGTCTTCACGCCGCAACGTTCGAGCGTGCGTGCCATGATGTCGGCGCTGATCGCGGCTATGCTGATCGGACGGCCTCGCATTGAGCCTGAATTGTCGATGAGGAGCGTGACCACGGTGTCACGGAACTTGGTTTCGCGCTCGACCTTATAGCTCAGCGAGCTCCCCGGCGAAACGACGATACGGGCGAGCCGGGCGGCATCAAGAAGCCCTTCTTCCTGATCGAAATCCCAGCTGCGGTTCTGTTGTGCCATCAGGCGGCGTTGCAGCCGGTTGGCGAGCCGTGTGACCGCACCCTGCAAGCCCGAGAGCTGCTGGTCGAGATAGGCGCGCAAGCGGTTGAGCTCTTCTTCGTCAGCCAGCTCGGTCGCGCCGACAACCTCGTCATATTTGGTCGTCCAGCTCTTATAATCGCTTTGCGGCAGATGGTCCCAATTGCGGCGTTGCGGGTTGACCGGCTGCATGCCGTCTTCGCCCATATCGCCGTCGGTATCGTCCATGTCGTCCATCTCGGACGAATCATAATCGGCCTCGGACTCCTCGCCTTCGCCCTCTTGCGGCTCGGCGCGCGCTTCGGCTTGGCCTGCTTCGCCCTGGCCCTCATCGTCGCTTTCGCCGTCCTGCTCTTGCTCCTGCTCGGACTCGTCGCCGCCTTCATCGGCTTCATTGGGCTCGATCTCGCCTTCGGTCAGGTCGAGATGCTCAAGCATCGTCTGCGCGAGCGAAGCAAAGGCTGCCTGATCGTCGAGCGCGAGACCCAGTGCATCGAGATCACTACCCGCTTTATCCTCAATCCAGCCGCGCAGCAGATCGACACCTTGCGACGCAATTTCGGGCACCGCTTGGCCGGTCAGCCGTTCACGCACCATCAAAGCGAGCGCGGTCGATATCGGCACCTCTTCGGCCGCCTGCGCGCGCGAAATCGGGTCGGTGCGCAGCCGCATTTCGAGCGCATGGGTGAGGTTGCCCTTCACCCCGTCCATTGCGCGCGAACCCAGCGCCTCGATCCGGGCGGTTTCTATGGCGTCGAACGCGGCCCCTGCCATCGCCTCATGCGGGCGCAATGCCGCGTGGCGGGCGACGTCATGATGCTTCAGGCGCAATGCGAAACTGTCGGCAAAACCGCGCGCTTCAGCGATCTGTTCGGGCGGCAGCGATCGGCCCGGCATCGGCACACGGAAATTCTTCCCTGCTTGCGTCGGCGCGTCGGCGGTGAAGGCCAGCTCGACCTCCGGATCATGCGCAATCGCGCGCGAGGTGCCGGTCAGCACCTGCTTGAACTGTTCGAGAGGGGAATTGTCAGCCATTTTCGACTCAGGGCCTTAACGGCAAATTTCGACCACGCAAAGGTTCAGTTGCAATTGAAAACCAGCAATTCATTCGGTTGCTGGGGAAGTAACTGGCGCACGGCTAGATTCATCGAAGTCACCTTTTCCAGCATCGCAGGATCGGTCGAACAGCTCTTCACATCATATTGACTGCGCGCTTCACGAGCCTTTTGCATGGCCTCTGCTCCAAGCAAGTGGCGTTCGATGCGATAGGTGCTGCTGTCAGGTTCAAAGCTAATAATCGAAACCTGCGCCTCATTGTTTGGCACGAAGGTGCGGGTCCACAGGCCGTTGGTTTCGACATATTGGGTGCGCGTATTGACACAGCCTGTGTCGGTCCATTCGAACGGCACATCGGCGGTGTCGGACACGGTGATGCGGCTGCGGCTCCGGTCGATGACGCAGGTCATTTTGCCGGCGCGCGCCACCTTGGCAGGAGCAGCCGGGTCTGCGGTCTCGCTGAGTGTGGTGCGCGTTCGGGTGTCGACTTCGTCAAAGCCGGGGCGCGTGAACCAGGTCAGGAAAGCGGCAACCACCAGCGCGGCGGCCGAACCACCGGCAAGCTTGGCGTGGTCGCGTCGCTCGCGTTCTAGCAACTGCCAGCTTGTCCCGGCAGCACCGAGAGCCAACAGGATCAGGATTACTGTCAGCATCAACCGGTTGTCGCGCGATTCAATGATGTCATATTCGGCCTGCCGTCGCGCTTCGCCAAAGCTCTTGGTGCGGGCAGATTCAGCGAGCCGGTTTTCTTCCTCGATGCGCGCTTTTTCGGCAGCAGCTCTTTCGGCTTCGGCGCGGCTCAAATCGGCGCGCGACAGGCATTCGCTGTCGACGCTGCGAATGCCCACATTGTTTTGACGCAGAAAGGCCACGGCCTCCCGCTGGGCAACCGCGAAGAAAAATTCGGCGTCGCTGCCATCCGAAATACTACCGAAGCTGTTGACGCCGAGCACGCGTCCGCACGCATCAACCAATGGCCCGCCGCTGTTGCCGCCGCCGATTGCGGCCGTGTGCAAGATTGTCTCAAATTCCTTGGCGGATCGTCCAGCGGAGACGTTGCCTCGTGTCTTGACCGGCGCTTGCGGGCGCAGGACATCGGACATGTTGAGACCCTGGGCGATATCAACGCCGCCCGGATAGCCGATGGCAAAGACATCCGATCCGTCGCCCACAGGTCCGCTGTAAAAGGTCGCCGGAGTCAGCCGCTTGCCATCATTCAGCGCAATCAGCGCGAGATCGTTGCGTGGCGAGCGATCAATGATCTCGGCCGTTATCGCCTCACCACCGTCGGAAGGCACAATGACCACACGGATCGCGCCATCATATTCTTCTTCCGAAACGACATGGGCGTTGGTCAGGATTTTGTCGGGCGCGACGACGATGCCCGATCCGTGTCCGATTGGAGTATCCCCGCCTGATGCGGGAAAAACGACGACGCGCACGACGCTGCGGCTAGCGGCGGCGATGTCTGATGGGTCGGCACGAACCGCCGAAACGGCCAAAGCCGCCATCGCTGCCACCAGAAACCAGTTCAGAAGCTGCCGCACACACGAATCTCCAAATCAGGCCCCTGCGCCACTCGACCATAAATCGGGCGGGCAATCAATCTAAGCCAAACTATTGATGCCCTCACTGGCGCTGGGGATCTTCCCTCGACTGCACATTCACACCATCGCGGCCGATCGTGACGTCCAGAGGTACGCCCTCAATTTGTCCGCTGACGGTTACCCCCTTGTCGGGATCGACGCGGACTTCAGTGCCGTTGATATTGACCGGCAGTTCGGGAATTTCAGGCAGGTCGAGCGGCTCGATCGGGCCTTCGGGATCGGGCTCGACCACCGGCTTCGGCTTGGGCCGCGCGCCCGCGCCTTTGACCGCTTGCCCCATGAAATCGCGCCAGATGCGCGCGGGCAGGCCTCCACCGGTCATATTTTTCAGCGGGGTATTGTCATCATTGCCGATCCACACGCCGACCACCAGATCGCCCGCAAAGCCGATGAACAGCGCATCACGATAGTCCTGACTGGTGCCGGTTTTGCCATAGGCCGGGATTGCCAATCGCGCCGCACGCCCGGTGCCCTGGTTGACGGTCGCGCCCAGTAATTCGAGCAACGCCTTATGGTGCGCATTGCTGAAACTGCGTTGCGCAGAAAGTAGCCAGCCGAACCAGCCTTCTTCTTCAGCGACAAAGGCGCGCGGTTCGACCGGCCATTTGTTTCCGGCAACACCTGCATAGGCGGAGGTCAGCTCGATCAAGGTCATGCCCGAACTGCCCAGCGCAAGACTGGCATCGCGGGTCAGTGGGCTTTCAACGCCGAGGTCCTTCGCCGCACGAGCAACCGCGCTATAGCCCAGCTGGTTGTACAGCCGCACGGCGACAACATTGCTCGATTGGGCGAAGGCCTGTTTCAGCGTGATTTTGCCGCGATAGCGGTCGCTATAGTTTTTGGGGCGATAGTCGCCCTCGGTTATCGGGCTATCGTCGACCTTGCTGTCAGGCGTCATCCCGCTGCGTAATGCCGCCGAATAGACGAACAGTTTGAAGGTAGATCCGGGCTGTCTCTTGGCCTGTGTCGCGCGGTTGAAGGGGGATTCCTTATAACTTTTACCGCCCACCATCGCGACAACCTCGCCATTGGGCCGCATCGCCACTAGCGCTACTTGCGCATTGCCGAGCGGCGCGCGCGCTATCACATTGCGGGCAATATTCTGCAGACGTGAGTCGAGCGTGGTGCGGATGACCTGATCAGCATAGCCGGTTTCGGTATCCAGCCGCGCCTGCGGCATGGCCCAATCGGCGAAGTAGGTGCCGGTGGGCAGCGTTTCCTTATAGCGCACATCGATCCGCGCAATTGGCGTCGCGTCGGCCTTGGCCTCGCTGATCGCGCCGGTTGCGACCATTGCGTTCAAAACCAGCTTCGCGCGTTTGGCGGCGCGCTGGGGATTGCGGGTGGGGGCGAGCCGGTTGGGTGCCTGCACCAGCCCTGCCAGCATCGCCGCCTGCGACAATGTCAGCCTCTCGGGTTGGCGGTAAAAATAATGCAGCGAAGCGGCGCGCAGACCGTATACATTGTCGCCGAAATAGGCGTTCGACAGATAGCGTTCGAGGATTTCGTCCTTGGTCAGCCAGCCTTCGAGCCAGAAGGCGATTAACGCCTCGCGCGCCTTTCGTGTCAGGCTGCGCTCTGGCGTCAGAAAGGTGAATTTGGCGAGCTGCTGTGTAATCGTACTGCCGCCCTGTTTCAGGCCGCTGCCAAAGGTGTTGCTCCACAGCGCACGGGCGATGCTGCGCGGATCAACGCCCCAGTGCGAATAGAAGCGGCGGTCTTCGATAGAGAGGAAAGCCTGCACCACATGTGGCGGCAGATTTTTGACCTCAACGGGTTTATCGACGACGGCGCCGTTGCGGGCAATCGGCGTGCCGTCCCAAGCGAGCAATGTGATGCGCGGCGGGGCTATCGGCTGCAGCGATTTGGAGAGCGGTGCGGTGATCGCCAGCCAAAAGACGATGAGGATGAACAAAGCCAATAGTCCAGCGCTGGCACGGCTAAACCACCACCAGCGTGTCTTGCCCATGAGCCAGGGCTTTCCGGGTGCGTTGGGCTGTTCTGTATTGACTGTCGATTCCCAAGGCTTGGGCTCACCCGGAAACATCCCGGCATAGGCACGGTCAAACGCGGCCAGTCTGCCGTCTATATCGGTGGGAACAGGGGTCTTGGATCGCCGGAAGAACATCGATGCACTGTGTTATAGAAATAAGACGGCTAAAGGTAGAGCAAAAATTTGCTTACAGGAAGCTGTATGGATCAACGTCGACACCCACCCGCACACTACGCGGGAATTCGAGACCGCCGAGCCATTCGCGCATGATGCTCTGCAACTCGACTGAGCGGAGCGCATGCACCAGCAAGCGCTGCCGGTGGCGTCCGCGCAGCATGGCGAGCGGAGCAGGTGCTGGGCCATAGACGTGCATCCCGTCGACCTGCGGGGCTGAACCACCGACTGCCCGCGCTGTTTCGATGGCTTCGCGTTCATCCTCTGAACTGATGATGATCGCAGCAAAGCGTCCAAAAGGCGGGGCACCGGCGCGGCGGCGTTGCTCGGTTTCCGCATCGTAGAAGCCATCGCGGTCGCCACCCACCAACGCTGCGATGACGGGATGCGACGGGTTGCGCGTCTGGATATAGACTTCACCGGGCTTGTCAGCGCGGCCTGCGCGGCCCGCCGCTTGGGCAATTTGCTGAAAGGTGCGCTCGGCGGCGCGCAAATCGCCGCCCTCTAATCCAAGATCGGCGTCGATGATGCCGACCAAAGTCAGTTCGGGGAAATGATATCCCTTGGTCACCAATTGCGTACCGATGATGATGTCGACCGCCTTATTCTCGACCAGCGCGACAAATTCGGCGGCTTTTTCAGGTGACCACAAAGTGTCCGAGGTAGCGACAATGGTGCGCGCTTCAGGAAAGAAGCGTTTGACCTCGTCGCTTATCCGCTCGACCCCCGGGCCGCATGGGACGAGGCTGTCCTCCGCGCTGCATTCGGGGCATTTATCGGGCGGAGGCATGACATGGCCGCAATGATGGCAAGCAAGGCGGCGGACCAAGCGGTGCTCGACCATCCAAGCCGTGCAATTGGGGCATTCAAAACGATGCCCGCAATTGCGGCACAAGGTTAGTGGCGCATAGCCGCGTCGGTTGAGGAAGAGCAGGCTCTGCTCACCGCGCTCCAGCCGCTCTTCAAGCGCCTTGAGCAGAGTCGGCGCGATCCATGTGCCGCGTTCGGGCTGGTCCTGCGTCAGGTCAATGGCTTCGATGCGCGGGAGCTTTGCTGCGCCAAAGCGCGAGGGGATTTCAAGGCCCTTGTAGCGCCCGATGCTCACCATATGGCGGCTTTCGAGCGCGGGTGTGGCCGATGCCAGCACGACCGGGAAGCCCTCAAACTTGCCGCGCATCACCGCAACGTCGCGCGCATGATAACGTACGCCATCTTCCTGCTTGAAGCTGATCTCATGCGCCTCGTCGACGACGATCAGCCCGGGATTGGCAAAGGGCAGGAACAGGGCCGAGCGAGCACCGGCCACTACCTGCGCCCGCCCCTCTGCCACACCGCGCCACACCCGCCGGCGCTGCGATTGCTTCATTCCCGAATGCCAGGTTGCGGGTTCGACGCCAAAGCGCGCTTCGAAGCGTTGCAGAAAGGGCTGGGTAAGAGCAATTTCAGGAAGCAAGACAAGAACTTGCTTTCCAATCTTCAGCGCCTCTGCCACCGCTTCAAAATAGGTTTCGGTCTTGCCCGATCCGGTGACGCCGTCAAGCACCATCGGTTCGAATCCGCCTGATCTAACTGCATCGCGCATCACCTTTGCGGCGGCCTCCTGCAGGTCTGACAGTTCGGGATGGTCATGGTCGGGTTCAGGCGCCGCAAAGGGCGCATCGATGCTGACCATCACCGGCTCCAGCGCGCCCGCCTTTACCAGACCACGGATCACACCCTCGCTGACGCCAGCCTGCTCGGCCAGCTCACGCACCAGCCCTTGGGCATCGACCAAAGAATCCAGCGCGGCCGCACGTTGCGGGGTCAATCGGGCAGGCTCAATCCCTGAGGGCCGATATTCGGTAACCGTCCCTCCAGCCGACAGCGCGGCAGAGGATGAAATAACCATCCGCAACACGGCGGCATGGTTGGACAGATAATAGTCGGCGACCCAATCAACCAGCCGTCTTAGGCCGCGCTTGATCGGCGGGACGTCGATAACCTCCAGCACATTGCGCAGGCGGTGCTCTTCGACCGCTTCGTCGCCGAACACCCCTTCGTCCCAAATCACACCCACCATCTTGCGGGGGCCGAGCGGCACAACAACAACCGAACCGACATCGGCGTCCATCCAGTCGGGCAGGCGATAATCGAGCGGCCCTATGACCTGCGTCAACAGGATAACGCGCACGCGTTTGCCAGAGGGGCTGGGACGATTCATCTGGTGGATATAGGGTGTGACCCCTGTCGCGTCACGCCTTCACCGACCCGTTCATGGTAGAGTCGGAATTTTTCTGATATTCGAACGTTATAGGGTTTTGGGAGGAGTCGCTTCATGTCCATATTGTTCGAACGCCGCCAACTTCTGCTGGCAGGTGCCGCCGGGGCGACGCTCGCTCTGGTTGGTTGCGCTTCAGGGCCTCGCTACAGCCTTGCTGAAGTCATTCGCCGGTTGCTGGTGGCGGCATCGCAAAATGCGTTTGCGCTGCTGTTGCAACCGGGTGGTTTTTACGACCATTCGGTGGCACGTATCGCCTTGCCAGACCGGTTGGGCGGCGGTCGCGGTACGGGAATTCTCTCGGTCGTGCTGCAAAGCCAGTCCTTCCGAGACCGGCTGCAGCGCCAACTCAATAGGGCCGCCGAAAAAGGTGCGGAACGCGCCGCTCCGTTGATTGCAGACACGATCCGGATGGTCAGTATCGAGGCCGCCGATGAAATTGTGCGCGGCGGGCCGCAAGCAGCGACCCGTTTTTTGCGCGGCAAGATGGGCATCGCGTTGTTTGACGCGATGCTTCCCGGTATTTCCGATGGTCTGCGCTTGTTCGACGATCAGGTCATCAATCGCGCGGTCCAGTCGGTTACCGGCTTTGATATGGCGGCATTGGGGCAGGATATTACACGCAAAGCTGACGATGCGATTTGGGCAGCGATTGGGCTCGAGGAAGAGGGCATTCGTGCCAATCCGCAAAAAACCAACGATCCTTTGCTAATTGGCGTATTCGGCTTGCTCAGATAGAAAGCAGTGTCTGGCGTCTGGTTTCCAAAAAATCCGCCGGTAACATACTGCATTCTTCCGACAGACTGCAGCAAGCTGCGGGTATGAGAGTTTATGTTATTCAAGCGATATGAAGCAACGCCTACCGAGTTGAAGGCTGATATCGGTCAAGCGTGGAACCGGATGGGGATGTTGTTCACGATCATCCTCTACATCCTG
The DNA here is from genome assembly GCF_003367235.1 of Sphingorhabdus pulchriflava. GTDB lineage: Bacteria > Pseudomonadota > Alphaproteobacteria > Sphingomonadales > Sphingomonadaceae > Sphingorhabdus_B > Sphingorhabdus_B pulchriflava. The sequence goes on along the minus strand of NZ_QRGP01000001.1, from coordinate 1,861,105 downwards.
GCTACAAATTACTATATGACGGGCGGACTCCGCTTAGAGGAATGGGCCCGCAACGTTCTGACCTATAATGTGTTTTTCCTACCGGTTTCGGTCGCAATCCTTTTGCATACCAAAGCCTATCCGGGACATTATCCGGCCCGCCGCATCGCAGTAATGGTGAATGACTTTGCCGGCCTATCTTATGGGATAATCGCCGGTTGCGTCGTGATGTTGCCGCTTTATGCGGTCATTCTCTGGGTAACCATGGGGAACGGTTTTCGATTTGGACGGCGATATTTGATTATTGCCACATTCATGGCCCAAATCAGCTTGTTCGCGATATTCTGGCTGACGCCATATTGGCAAGCGGACCCCAGCATGGTGGCGACATTGTCGATAACCGCGCTGATCATCCCTCATTATGGTTATACATTGCTCCGCGCGAATGACCGGGCGTTGCGCGCCGCTGAAGATGCCAGTTTGTCAAAGTCACGTTTTCTGGCTCAAGCCAGCCATGATCTTCGCCAGCCGGTACATGCGATCGGGCTGTTTCTGGAAACGCTCAGGCGCACAGGTTTGTCGCGCGAGCAGCGCGTTATCGCCGACCGCATTGACAGATCGTTGCAGGGTGTGGCTCGCCTTTTTCGGTCTTTGCTCGACGTATCGACGCTTGATAGCGGCACGCTGAAGGCGGAAATCGAGCCAATCGCGCTGGGACAGATATTTGCCGAACTCGAAGCGCAGAATTCAGCAGCCGCTGCCTGGTCGAATGTCGATTTCCAGGTCGTCAAGACAACCAAAATTGTGCGTTGCGATCGTGCCTTGTTAACCACCATTTTGCAGAATCTCATTTCGAACGCGATCAAGCATAGCATCGATGGCAAGGTTGTACTCGGCTGCCGGTCGGCAGGTGATCGGGTGATGATTCAAGTTTGCGACAATGGCGAAGGCATCGCCAGCGAACATTTGATGCGCGTTTTTGATGAATTCTTCCAGGTCCGGGAACGCGGCGATCCAGACCGCCAGGGCGTTGGGCTGGGCCTTTCCATCGTCAAACGGATTTCCGCGTTGCTGGGGATAGAGGTGGCCATCCATTCCGAACATGGCAAGGGAACTTCGATAAAACTGCAGGGTATTGAGCTGGTGACAGATGTCGCTCCTGAAACCTTGCGGGCCAAAAGGTTCGATCCGCGCTTACCGTTAAAGGGGCGAAACGTCTTGCTGGTTGAGGATGATGCTGACGTGATGGATGCCATGCGCGATTTGCTCACCGCATGGGGCTGTGAAGTCGATGCGCATTCGGGACTCCCCGATCGGATGCGTGCTGGCGATTATGATCTGCTGATTACCGACTTCGATCTCGGCGGTGGTGTTACGGGCGAGGAAGTGGTCGCCGTCGCCCGGGCACAAATGGGGCCCGATCTGCCCGCGCTGATCCTGACGGGACATGACGAAAGTAAGGTCAGGCAAATGCCCGATCAGCCAGCGGTCACCGTTTTGAAAAAACCGATACGCCCGGCGCAATTGCGCTCCACAATTTCGACGTTGTTGCTGCACAGCAAAAGCGCGGGTGCCTAGTTCGCAAGTTGGGAACAGCATCGGCGGTCGAAATAACCTGTCCAACCGGCGAGCATTTTGCCATTAGGCATTATATTCGATTCTTCACCAAATTTGAGAGTAGGCCGCACATGAAATTCTTCGCCGACACCGCCGAAATCGACGACATCAAGGAACTGGCCGCCACCGGCCTGCTGGATGGTGTAACCACCAACCCATCGTTGATCATGAAATCCGGCCGCGATTTCATGGAAGTGACCAAGGAGATTTGCGGGCTGACCGACGGGCCGGTTTCGGCGGAGGTCGTCGCACTCGATCATGCGACGATGATGAAAGAGGCGGAGGTTCTGCGCAAGATTGCGGACAATGTCTGCATCAAAGTGCCGCTTACCATAGACGGACTTAAAACCAGCAAGGCGTTGACCAGCGATGGCACGATGGTGAATGTCACGCTTTGTTTCTCAGCCAATCAGGCGCTGCTCGCGGCCAAGGCGGGTGCGACCTTCATTTCGCCCTTTGTTGGCCGCCACGACGACAACGGCTTCGATGGCATGAACCTGATTTCCGATATTCGCCTGATCTATGACAATTATGATTTCGGTACTGAAATCCTTGTCGCCAGCGTGCGCCACGGCATCCATGTGCTGGAGGCGGCAAAGATCGGCGCCGATGTGATGACTGCGCCGCCATCGGTGATCAAGGGGCTGTTCAAGCATGTCCTCACCGACAAGGGCATCGAAGGATTCCTCGCCGACTGGGCGAAAACGGGGCAGGCTATCGGGTGATTAACCCTAAAGGCCTTTGGCTGTATGGAATGGAAAGGCGGGCAAGCGTAGCTGGATAGTCTAGAGACCGAGTTGATCGGCAGGAGGACCAGCATGAACAGACCCGAAATGGTGTTTCCCATCGCGCACATTCATTATGATGACGAGATTGACGAGAGCGGTAAAGTTGTCGTTCCGGACGAGGTGCTCGAAGCAATCAAGACGCTCATCCGTTGGACGGGGGACGATCCGCGCCGCGAAGGCCTGATCGATACACCGCGCCGTGTTGGCCGTGCATGGCGCGAATATTGCGCGGGCTATGGCGAGGATCCTTCGGTCCATCTATCGCGCACATTTGAAGAAGTCGGCGGCTATCACGAGCTCGTGCTGCTGAAAGACATTCCGTTCCAGTCGCATTGCGAGCATCATATGGCGCCGATCATCGGTAAGGCCTCAATCGCTTATATGCCGACCGACCGCGTTGTCGGTATATCCAAGCTCGCCCGCGTCCTCCACGGCTTCGCCCGCCGCCTGCAGGTGCAGGAACGGCTGACGGCAGAGGTCGCCAACTGCATCTGGGACCATCTGAAGCCCGAAGGCGTCGCGGTGGTGATCGAGGCACAGCATGGCTGCATGACCGGGCGCGGGGTGAAGGTGCACGGCGTCAACATGATCACCTCCAAGCTCATCGGCTGCTTCCTCGACGATCAGTCGAGCCGCAAGGAAGTGATGAGCCTGATGGGTTATTGAACCTTCCCCCTGCTGCACATTGCCATTAAGGCATTGCTGGCAAGGGGAAAGTCTTGGCCGAGCAACAACATCATCCCGAACATCTGGTAGAGCGGCTCGCGGTCAGCACGCTCGACCGGCTTGTGAACCTGTTGTTTGCGCGGCCGGTGCAGATTGTGCCGCTGCTGTTCTTCCTCGTCTCGCTGCTCGGCGCATTCGCCCTTTCTTTGCCCTCGGCAACTGAAAGCGGGCAGGGCACGCCATTCGTCGATGCATGGTTCACCGCGATTTCGGCGCTGTGCGTTACCGGCCTGTCGACGCTCGATGTGCCCAACCATTGGTCGGGGTCGGGCGAGCTGATCATCCTGATCCTGATCCAATTGGGCGGCCTTGGCATCATGAGCGCCTCGGTGCTGATCGTCGCCCTGTTCAGCCGCACCATGGGCTTTGGCATAAGGCGCGGGCTGGCGGCGGAAAATAGCGGGATCACGCCTGGCAATGTCCGCCCGCTGCTCAAGATCATTGTCGCCTTCACCTTCACGTTTGAGGCTATCGTCGCGCTCTGGCTGTTTGGCTGGCTTTTGCTTGGCCATGGCCAGCCGCTGGCGGACGCGGCGTGGAATGGACTGTTCCATGCCATTTCCGCATTCAACAATGCCGGTTTCGCGCTGTGGAGCGATAATCTGATGGGTTTCCAGTCGGACTGGCTGTTCCTCACGCCGATCATGGCGGCGGTGGTCGCGGGGGGCATCGGTTATCCGGTCTATCGCGATCTGTGGACGCAGCGCGGCTGGCGGCGCATTTCGCTGCACGGGCGGCTGACGCTTTATGGCTATGCCTTCCTGCTGGTCGCAGGCGCGCTGCTGTTCATCACCCTTGAATGGGAAAATGGCGCGACGATGGGCAATATGGAACCGCACGCGCATATCCTCAACGGCCTGTTCCAGTCGGTAACCGCGCGCACCGCAGGGTTCAACGCGGTCAATATCGGCGAACTTTCCGACCAGTCGCTGATGCTCACCTCGATCCTGATGTTCATCGGCGGGGGCAGCGCGGGGACAGCGGGCGGCGTGAAGGTGGCGACAGTGGTCGTCATCCTGCTGATCATCTGGTCCGAAATCCGTGGCAAGCCCGATGTCGAGGCCTTTGGGCGCCGCATCGGCGAGCATAATCAGCGCCGCGCCATTTCGGTGGTCGCGCTCGCCGCGGTGCTGGTGCTGGGGCTGGGCTATCTGCTCGTCGCGCTGTCGCCGCAGATCTCCCCGCGCGATGCAATGTTTGAGGCGGTTTCCGCCTTCGCCACGGTCGGGCTGTCCACCGGCGTTACCGCGCAGTTCACTGATTCCGGCAAATATCTGCTGATCTTCCTGATGTTCGTCGGGCGCGTCGGCCCGATCACCTTGTTCGCGGCGCTTGCTTCGCGCGGCAAACCCGTATTTTACCATTACCCCAAAGAGGAGGTTCTCATTGGCTAGGAAAGCGAAAAACGCGGAGAAGAAAAGCGTCGCGGTGATCGGCCTTGGCCGTTTCGGCGAAGCGGTAGCGCTGCGCCTCGTCGCGCTGGGGCATGAGGTGATCGGCATCGATGGCAATGCCGATATCGTCCAGAAACTCGCCGACGACCTGCCGCATGTGGTGCAGGCGGATTCGACCGAGGCAGAGGCACTGCGCGCGCTGGGTGTGAACGAGGTCGACTATGCCGTGGTCGCAATCGGCGCGAGCCTGGAGGGCAGCGTGCTCTCCGTCCTGGCGCTGCAGGAACTGGGCGTCAAGGATATCTGGGCCAAAGCCTCCACCCCCCAACATGGACTGATCCTGACGCGGCTGGGCGTGACCAAGGTGGTCTATCCCGAAGCCGACATGGGCCACGCACTGGCGGAGCAATTGTGCGGGGTTTGAAGTAGATAACAAAAAGCCGCCCGGCGCGTGGCGGGGCGGCTCTTTGTTTGCGTCTTCGAAAGAAGCTATCAGGCGTCGTCTTCGCCTGCGTCGGCCGAAAGACCTTCGGCGGCCTTGGCGGCTGCTTGGTCGGCCTTCAGCTTTTCGATGCGGGCTGCATCGGCTTCGTCGGCTTCGTCAGCGGCGGCTTCGCGGGCTTCGGCCATTTCGATGGCCTGGGCTGCGATGTCAGCCTGTTCGTCTTCAAACATCTGGTCGATGACGTTGACGCCGTCCTTCTGCAGTTCGGCTTCGTCGTCCGAGCGCGCGACGTTGACGGTGACGGTCACCGCAACTTCGGGGTGCAGAACGACCTTGACGTCGAACACGCCGAGGGTCTTGATCGGGCGTTCGAGCACGATCATCGCCTTCGAAACCTTCGCGTCTTGCGCGTTCAGGCCGTCGACAATGTCCTTGACCGAAACCGAGCCGTACAGCTGGCCGGTGTTCGAAGCCGCGCGGATCAGGACGATCTGCTTGCCTTCGACATTCGACGCATGCTTTTCGGCATCGCCGCGACGGTTGGCATTGTCTGCCTCGATCTTGGCGCGGTTGGCTTCGAAAACCTTGCGGTTGGCTTCGTTGGCACGAAGCGCCTTCTTGTTGGGAAGCAGGAAGTTACGGGCGTACCCGTCCTTCACGGTAACAACGTCACCTATGTGGCCCAGCTTTTCCACGCGTTCAAGCAGGATGATTTCCATGGGTCTTCTCCTTACTTCACGACATAGGGCATGAGGCCGAGATGGCGTGCACGCTTGATGGCCTGGCCGAGTTCGCGCTGCTTCTTGGCCGAAACGGCGGTGATGCGGCTGGGAACGATCTTGCCGCGTTCAGAGATATAACCCTGAAGCAGGCGGGTATCTTTAAAGTCGATGCGCGGAGCGTCTTTACCCGAAAAGGGGCAGGACTTGCGGCGACGGAAAAACGGACGTGCCATGGATCAAATCTCCTCTTGAGCACGGGGAGCGCGGGCTTCGCGATCACCACGGTCGGGGCGGGGGCCACGGTCAGGACGGTCGCCAAAGCCACCGCGATCACCACGGTCGCTGCGTTCCTGCTTGCGCATCATCACCGACGGGCCTTTTTCATGCTCGTCAACGCGAACGGTCATGTAACGGATCACATCTTCGTTCATGCGGGTCTGGCGTTCCAGTTCGGCGATGGCATCGCCCGAAGCGTCAAGGTCGAGCATTACGAAATGCGCCTTGCGGTTCTTCTGGATCTTGTAGGCAAGGCTGCGAAGGCCCCAAGTTTCGGTCTTTACGACCTTGCCCTGATTCTCTTCGACGATCTTGGTGGCATTTTCAGCCAGCGCATCTACCTGTGCTTGTGACAGGTCCTGACGCGCCAAAAAAACATGCTCGTACAACGGCATGGGCGTCTTCCTTTTCTTACCGATCGCTGACGTCGCCCCATGCGAGCGCCCCTCCGGCTTTCTTCATTTCACCCGGGCAGTCCCGGGCGAAGGCGCGCCACTACGCCGGATGGCACGGAAATGCAAGGGGTTTGGGTATTTATTGCGGCGTCTTGTTCTCGACCCTGCCGAGCGATGGCAGCGCCGTGATACCGCCGCGCGACAGCCAAGCCATGAAGGCCTCCAGATCGGTTGGTCCGACAGCCGGATTGGTGCCATCCTTGAACACCGAAAAGCCGTCGCCGCCATTCGAGAGAAAATCACTAACCGTGACGCGATATGATGCGTTGGCATCAAGCGGCACGCCGTTCAGCGTCGCAAAGACTATGCGCTGGCCGATGGGACGCGACAGATCATATCCGAAGCGGAAACCGCTCGAAGGTGAAAGAATGCGATACCAATCGGGATTGTTCAGCTGTTGCTCCAATACACCGATGATCTGCTTTCCCGTCAGCGTTTTGGTGATCAGCGTGTTGCCGAAGGGTTGCGCCGCGAAAACCGAACCGAAAGTCACCTGACCATCGGTGCCAGGGAAGATGTCCGCACGAATCCCGTCCGGGTTCATAAAGGCAATCTGAGCGCCGCCATTTTCGGCACCCGCAGTCGCCGCGAGTTGGGCGTCGGCAATCAAATTGCCCAAAATGCTTTCGCCGGTCTTGCCGCGATCGCGTGTCGCGGGCCCTGCCAGCGTTCCTACCACGCGGTTGGCCTCTGTCTTTGCGGCCTCGCGATACCGGCTGGCCAGCGCTGCCAGATCAGCTCGCGGCGCAAAGACCGGGAAGCCTTCGACCAGCGGGACTTCGCCGCGCGCATTGGAAAAAGCCTCGCTCTGCACCACTATATTGCGCGCGGATTTGGACAGGACTTTGCCGGTTCGTGCGTCGACCTTCAAATCAATGCCGGTCACAACCTGCCCCCGGGAACCCGCGCTGGTCAGCAGAATCGGGCGGGCCGGATTGATATGGCTATAATCGCAAACATAGCTCTGATGCGTATGGCCGGAAACGACGACATCTACGGCCGGGTCCAGCCGATCGAGAATCGGAAACAGCGTGCCCGAAACGCCATCGCATTTGGGATTGTTGATATCGCCGCTGTTGTTCGCCCCTTCATGCACCAGCACAACGATGACATCCGCTCCGGCCGCCTTCAGTTGCGGCACCAATGCGTTGGCGGTGTCCGCCTCATCGGCAAAACTGATGCCCTTGATACGGCCAGCGGAAACAAGGTTAGAGGTCCCCTCCAGCGTCATGCCAATGAATCCCACTGTAACCTGCGTCTTGCCTGCTCCAAAATTCTTGAGGGCAAAAGGTGGAAAAAGGGTGCTGCCATCGGCCTTCTTTGTGTTCGCAGCCAGCATTTTGAACTTCGCGCCGGGGAAGGGTTTGTCGACGCGGCACGGTTCGGATTGGGTGAACTTATCGCATCCGCCCGATTGCATGCGCAGCAATTCTTCGGTGCCGCGGTCGAATTCATGGTTGCCGACCGCGTTAAATTCCAGACCCACCATGCCCATTGCCATGATCGAGGGTTCGTCGAGGAACAGAGAGGAGGAAAGCGGGGAGGCACCGATCAGGTCGCCTGCTGCAACCACGACATTGTTTGGCGCGTCGGCTTTCAGATAATCGATGGCCGAGGCGAGATAGGCGACGCCGCCCGATGGGATACGGACTTTTGCCCCCGATGCGTCTGTAGCTTCGATTGTTGCCTTGGGTGGATCAAGATGGCCGTGGAAGTCGTTCATGCCGATGATGCGAATATCGATCGGCGCAACCGCCTCATTCGCCATGCGGGTGCTGGCGCAGCCGGGCAAAGCGAGGACAGTGAAAGCGAGGAGCAGTTTCTTCATGGCCGACCCATTGCAAACTGGCGTGACGGGTTCAAGTCAAACACTGGCTTTCACAAGGCGTGTCAGCAGATCGGCGGCAAAGCCGCTCAGCGTATCGTCGCGCGCGCCCATGATAACGATTCGATCGCCCGCTTGCGCCAGTTCGATTATGCGATTGCCGCAATCCTCGCGGCTCGGAATATATTCTGCCTGCTTGCCCGCCGCGACGACGGCGTCGGTGATCGACTGGCTGCCAAGCGACTTGTCGACCGTACCGCCAAAATAGACCGGATCGCACAGGATCAGATAGTCATCGCGGTTGAGATGTTTTGCAAAAACCCCGGCCAGTTCGTTGCCCATCACGCGGATCGGGCCATAGCCGTGTGGCTGGAAAAAGGCGATGATGCGCCCAGGAAAGGCCTTCAGCGTCGCCAGCGTCGCTGCCGTCTTGTCCGGATTATGTCCGAAATCGTCGATGACAGTGATGCCACCTGCGATACCGACAATGTCGAAGCGCCGGGCCAGCCCCGCAAAGCGTTCCACCCCATGTACCGCCTGTGCAACCGGCACATCAAGCGCCAGTGCAGCAGCAATAGCGGCGAGGGCATTGGCGATATTGTGGCGTCCTGGAACCTGCAATGTCACGGGCCAACTCTGGCCATTGGCTTTCAGTGTAAAGCGGCTGCCCAGCGGCATTTCGATAACATCGACTGCGCGCACATCTGCCCGGTCGGTGAAGCCGAACCTGATCGCGTCCTGCAATTCCATGGGAGCCAAAAGAGCTACGGTTTCGATATCGTCCGCGTTCCAGATTGCGCGTTTCGCAGTTTTGGCGAAATCACCGAAAAGCTGGCGCAATTCGTCGAGCGACTTGTGGTCGAGGCTGATATTGTTGAGTACTGCAACTTCGGGTTGGAACAATGCTATCGAAACGTCGCTTTCGTCGACTTCGGACACGAAAAACCCGCTATGGCCGACGCGTGCGCTGGCGAAGGGCGTGCCTTCGGAGACGAAATTCTTCATGACGCCGCCATTCATTATGGTCGGGTCGAGCCCCGCATCGGTCAAAATCCAGCCGATCATGCCCGTCACGGTCGATTTGCCGCTGGTGCCGCCAACCGCGACCGAGCGCGGAGCGGCATTGAACAATTGGGCAAGCAGTTCGGCGCGTGTCATTCGCCCACAACCCAGTTCCGTCGCCTTTGCGACATCGGGCACGCTGTCCTCGACTGCGGCAGATGCGATCAATATCTGGTCGCCATTGGTCAGACCGCTGCCATCTTGCGGGAAGATGTCGATGCCCAGGCTTTGCAGCCATTCGAATTTGGGCGCGAGCCGCCCCTGGTCGAGCGCCCGGTCAGAGCCTGCAACCGTGGCTCCGCCATCGCGGACGATATTGGCCAGCGGCAACATGCCCGAACCGCCGATACCGCAAAAGAAATAGGATTTGTTTTTGTCCATCGCGCTCCGCTATTGCCCGGGGGCAATTTTGGCAATCGCTTATCGGGAGAGGGACTGTGAAGATAGGTATTTGCGCACCATCAACCCCCTTCACCCGCGATGATGCAGCGCGGGTTACGGCTTTGGCAGCAGAAAGCCATCCTGACGCCGAACTGCGCTTCGATGACCAATGCTTCATCGAAAATGGCCATTTCGCAGGAACCGACGAGCAGCGGCTGGAGGCGTTTGTGCGCCTAGCCAACGATCCTGCATTTGATGCGATCTGGTTCGTGCGCGGTGGTTATGGCGCATGCCGAATTGCGGAAGATGCGATCCAGCAGCTGAAGGCACCGGCAAAGTCCAAAACCTATCTAGGTTATAGCGATCAGGGAAATCTGCTGGCGGCGCTGTATAAGGCAAACATCGGCTGGCCTGTCCACGGCCCGATGTGTGCCGATATTCGCCGGAAGGGTGGCGATCAGGCAATTAAACGAGCGTTAGACTGGCTGGTAAAAGGTAGTTCCAAATCATTGGAATCAAGTGTTGAAGTAGGTTCAAGATATGCGGCTTTCAACCTGATGACGCTCGCCATGCTCGTCGGCACACCATTGATGCCCGATCTTAAGGGCCATGTGCTGATGGTCGAGGAAGTCAGCGAATATCTCTATGCCTTTGATCGCGCTTTTTTCCATGTCGGCGAGCATTTGAAGGGGGTCGGCCTAGCAGGCTTGCGCCTCGGCCGCGTCAGCGACGTACCGGATAATGACCGCCCCTTTGGCGAGACGGCCGAGGAAATTGCGCAGCGCTGGTGCAAGCGTTTCGGTATCTCTTATCTTGGAGAAGCAGATATCGGGCACGATAGTGCCAATAAGGTCGTGCCGTTCGGCGCTATCGGCTAATTCGAGGTTCGCAAATCAACCTGCAATAGGTCATCGATGAACAGGCTGACCAGTTCGGCTTGGGTAGCGACGCCTGATTTGGCATAGACATGGCTTAGCTGGGCCCGCACGGTTCCTTGGGCCGCACCACGCAGCCGGGCGATCTCGGCGGCATCGCAGCCCTTGATTGCAAACAACGCCACCTCGGCTTCGGCATCGGTCAGCTTCCAGTCACGAAAGCGCAACTGGATATGCTCGGTCAGCGCGCCAGAGGCGATCGCCAACACCCTCTCGCGTTCCTGCGCTTCGGCGAGCAGACGGCGCGCCATCCATGCGCCGATGCCTACGCCCGCGAGCAGGGCAAAGGCGATCAGCGCCTCGACCAATATATGAAAGTCCATCTCACCTGCAGCCAGATCGCCAATAGCATCAGCAATGAAGAAGATCGCAGCGATTGCCTGAATACCGACAATCACAGCGACCAGACCGGCCCTTGTGGGGCCGGTCGTTGCTGGCGAGTTGGCCTTTTGCGTCATGGCTTCCTTCGGTTCATAAAGGGAATCATTGCTCCCACGGTTCCACGTCCATGCCGCATTGTTTCGAACAGGACACCCAATATGTGCAATGCGATCAGGACATAGAGCAGATTGACCGCGACTTCATGGACTTCTTCCAGAACCTCTTCGCCACCTTCGCCCGATTCACCACCTTCCTGCTCTTCTCGCTCTTCCTCGCCTTCTTCTTCGGAATAGCTGCGCACCTCGGAAGAAGCTGCCTCATTGGCCTCTCCAACCTCACGAACATTAGGATTAGTAGGCGGTGGGCCGGCCATGGCGATGCCGCTGGCGATGATGACGGCCAGACAAGACCACAAGGCATATACCATAAGCGTGCCTAGCGGATTGTGCGAACCATGCTGTTGTACCTGCCCTTTTCGGGCTCCAGCAATGTAGCGCACCGCACGCATCGGATTGGGCGGAAAGGCGGAAAAGCGGGCATTGCGGGTGCCGACGAAACCCCACAGCCAACGGAGCAACAGCAGACCGGCCAGCGCATAGCCGACCCAGACATGCCAGCCCGATCCTTCTTCGGTGAAAAGTGCGTTGGCGATGACGGCAGATGCGACCCCCCAATGGGTCAGTTTGACGATGGGGTCCCACCGTTTTGTAGGTTCGATGACGGACATAGGATACTCCAGTGGCTGCGATTTCATGTGCGGTAGCTGGAGGGAGCGTGGGCTGCAGTCTATCCGACAGCTGCTGACAACCGGCATTTAAGCAACTGCTTATCAAAATGGATGTTCGGTAAAATAGGGGTGCGAGGCTTTCATTTTGGCCAATTACGGTTACATTACCCCTATGCAGGGAACACTCGGGAAATTGTTGTCGCATTGGGTCTGGGTTTTGCCCCTGCTCGCTATGACCGGGGTTTTGGCAAGCTTTGGAGCATCGCTGCCGGTTGCTCTGGTAGGCCTTTTGCTCGCTGGTGCGGTCATTGCGGCAGTTCATCATGCGGAACTGGTCGCACACCGGATCGGTGAACCCTTTGGCACTCTCGTTCTCGCACTGGCTGTAACCATTATTGAGCTTGGGTTGATTGTAACCTTGATGTCAGCCGCCGGAGAAGGTGCCGAAAGCCTGGCGCGCGATACCGTTTTCGCCGCAGTCATGATCATTCTCAACGGCTTGATCGGCATCTGCCTTCTTATCGGCGGATTGCGACACCGCGAACAGAGCTTTCAGCAAACCGGCGTCAGTGCTTCGCTCGCGACATTGTCAGCGCTGACGGTCTTCAGCCTGGTGCTGCCCAATTACACTGTGTCGGAAGCGGGCCCCGTCTATTCGACCTCGCAACTGGCCTTTGTCGCCATTGTGTCAGTGCTATTATACGGAACGTTTGTTGCCGTGCAGACGGTTCGCCATCGCGACTATTTTCTGCCTCCCAAGGACAAGGCGGCCGATGTAGATGTGCATGCCGATAGGCCAACGGCTGGCGCCGCAGGACTGTCTTTTGCCCTGCTGCTCGTATGCCTCGTATCGGTTGTGATGCTGGCAAAAAAGCTGGCTACCCCGATAGAAACTATGGTCGATGATTGGGGAGCGCCGCGCGCGCTCGTTGGCGTCATCATTGCTGCCCTTGTTCTGCTTCCCGAAAGCGTCGCAGCGATCCGCGCGACTTTGGCCAATCGATTGCAGACAAGCTTGAATCTGGCTTTGGGTTCGGCGCTGGCAACCATCGGACTGACTATTCCCGCTGTTGCCGCCCTGTCGATGGCAATGGCAATGCCGATTACGCTCGGGCTCGACAGCAAGTCGATGGTGCTGCTGATGCTGACATTGCTGGTCAGCGCGCAAGCCTTGGCGACTGGAAAGACGACAATCCTGCAGGGCGTCGTCCATCTCCTCATTTTCGGGGTCTATTTGTTCACAACAATCATCCCCTGACACGCACTCTTGCTTGCATCATAGGCTTTCCCGCCATAGGCGGCTGGGAACGACAAGACGCACAAGGGAGCGAACATGCGGGCATTCATCTTTCCGGGGCAAGGCAGCCAGGCTGTCGGCATGGGCAAGGCGCTGGCCGAGGCAAGTGCGGTTGCGCGCGAGGTTTTTCAGGAAGTCGACGATGCGCTAGGACAAAGCCTGTTCAAGCTGATGTGCGAAGGCCCCGAAGGCGACCTGACGCTTACCGAAAATGCCCAGCCCGCGATCATGGCCAATGCCATTGCGACATTGCGCGTGCTGGAAAAGGAAGGCGGCGTAAAGCTATCTGAAAAGGCCGATTTCGTCGCTGGTCACAGCCTTGGCGAATATACCGCTTTGTGTGCCGCGGGTGCGTTCGACCTCTCTACCACGGCAAAGCTGCTCAAGCTGCGCGGGCAAGCGATGCAGGCCGCTGTGCCTGTCGGTGTCGGGGCGATGGCGGCATTGCTCGGCGCAGATATTGAAAAGGCAGAAGCGCTCGCCGCGGCTGCGGCACAGGGCGAAACCTGCACTGTCGCCAATGACAATGATCCGACGCAAGTCGTAATTTCAGGCCACAAGGGCGCCATCGAACGTGCCATAGAACTGGTAAAGGATCATGGCATAAAGCGTGGTGTCCTGCTGCCCGTTTCGGCACCCTTCCACTGCCCGTTGATGCAGCCCGCCGCTGACCGCATGGCCGACGCGCTGGGTCAGACCGCGATCAACGCGCCTTATGTCCCCGTGTTCGCCAATGTGCTGGCATCGCCGGTTTCAGAGCCCGATGAAATCCGCAAGCTTCTGGTGGAACAGGTGACAGGCCGGGTTCGTTGGCGCGAATCGGCGATTGCCATGCGTGATGCAGGTGTGA